>DHIZ01000402.1 GCA_002404055.1 Chloroflexi bacterium UBA4733 | reverse complement strand
CCCCGACCCTGCTGCGCGGCCAGCTCGACCGGCTACCCCTCGGGCGCGGCGACCCCGTCGGCGTGCGCGAGCTCTGGGAGGACCTCGCCCAGTACATCTACCTGCCCCGCCTGAAGGACAGCGATGTTCTGCTCACCAGCATCCGCAGCGGCCTCGCCATGCTGACCTGGCAGCAGGAGTCCTTCGCCTATGCCCAGGGCTACGATGAGCGTCAACAGCGCTACCTGGGCCTCCTCGCCGACCAGGGCGCCAGCGTCACGCTGGACAGCAGTAGCCTGCTGGTCAAGCCGGAGGCGGCGCTCCGCCAACTAGATGCCGACACGCCAGCCCCGATCGTGCAGCCCGCCGTGGACTATCCTTCCACACCGACCGCGACCGGCCGGATTGCCGACGGCCACACGACCGGCGGCACGGTGATCCCTCCGCCGCCCCCACCCACGCCATCGACTGTCGCGCCGCGCCGCTTCTACGGTTCGGTGACGCTAGATGCCCGGCGCATGGCGAGCGAGGCAAGCAACATCGCCCAGGAGGTCATCCAGCACCTGGTGAGCCAGCTCGGCGCCGAGGCCGAGGTGACGCTGGAGATCAGTGTCCGCATCCCGCAAGGGACGCCGGAGCACGTCGTACGCATCGTGACGGAGAACTGCCGCACGCTGCACTTCAGCAGCTACGAGTTCGAGGATGCATGATCATCCCAGGGCATGTAAGGGATACAAAGACGACCGAAATTCCTTGGCTTCCGGCTGCGTCATGCCGGTTTTGCTCGCACATCTGACTGTGCAAGGCAACAAACTCACGTTCCCCTGTACGACAGAAGTGCTCAAATCCAGAGGGAGTGGTTATTCCGCTGGGATGGATGGAATCGTCCAGATCTGAAGCGCCGCTAAGTCGCCTTTGTCCGTGAGCAGATAGGCTGCTGCTGTTGGAGGAGGCAGCCACTTCCAAAATCGGAAAGCCGTTGCGGACCAGGTCGGACCGTAGATGATCATCAACGGTGCCTCGGTGCGATAGTTAGGATCGGCACCGATGTCACGAAGCGTCGATCGATCTCTCTGACTCGGGTGCAGGGGGCCGACGGGATGAGTGTGCCAGTCGCCAAGGAAGGTCAGCGCTCCTGCAGAAGACGCGTAGACAATCTCGAGCTGGCCCTGACAATAATCACCATCCATTTCGAGGCTTCGTCGCTTCCGACAAGCATGTGGTCCCGGACCGGTGGCATGGGTGAGGACAACCTCATCCCGCGACACCCAGTAGCCCATTAAGATGCCACCTGTTTCGCGCCAGGGGTTTCGCTGCGCCTCCATCTGCCAGATCTCCCAGACATCCTTGACTACGAACAGTATTGGCGCGCTCACGTTCTCCCGGCCCCACAGGCGCTGCATTCGGGATGGCGAGGAATCGTCCACCGATAAAGGTCAGGCCATGCGCCATTACCGCTACCGCGGCTGTCCCAGAGCAGGTAGTGATAGGGCGCGTCTGGGTAGGCATCGGGGTGTTCACGGAGGAGAGTCTGCACGGCAAGCCGAGTGGCCAAGAGCGCTACTGAGCCGGTGTCAAAACCGGCGCCAGTGAAAGTGGGGAAGCCACAACCCAGCGGGAAGATCTCACGACTCACCGGATCCTCTTGAGGTACACGAGATAACATCCCATCTCGTTCCTGCAAGGCCATGCACTCATAACACGCGGTCTCACCGGGCAGCGTGCGCAGGACCTCACCTCCCCATGCACCGCTCATCGTCCAGCAATAGAGGAGTGGAACATGGAGTTCTTGACCGATGCGGTTGAGTAGATGGTTTATTTTCGAGTCACCGGTGGCGCCAACTAACAAGTCATACCCGCAGACATTCGCGGCGAATTTGCCCAATTGATCGACATCCTCTTCCGGACGTCCGATATCTGTGAACCCTCCTAACCGTATTGCACTGGACTCGACCCGGACATAAGGGTTGATCGCGTGCAAACGGCGAGTGATTACCTCCACTTTTGGTAGCCCAACATCACGCAGGTCGGACTCGTGCCGCACCTGATTACCAAACTCAATTAAATCATAGTCGACCAAGTAGAAAGTGCTGACGCCAGCGCGCCCGAGACGCACAGCGATCTCGGCCCCCAAAGTCCCGAGTCCGATGACGGCAACCCGTTTCCCGCGCAATGCCGCGAGCTGCGGCGTCCGCACGAATCTGGCTTGCTCAGTGACAAGGTGAGGACGAAGTATTTGTTCACCGCGCCGGTTGGCGTTCGTCTCCCAGCGAACGGCAGTGAGCCACGTGTCATGGACTTCGCCGCGCGCTGGGCCTTCTTCCGGATAGCACACCGCCAGCACTTCCAGTGCCTTGTTCCATCCGAAGTTGCCCGGAGCGCTGGAGAGACGGCGCACCCGCCGCTCGAAATCGGGTGCCTGCTGCTTCACCCACGCTCGGAGGACTGGGTAGCTCCCAAACCATGGTGGAGCGCTGTCGACTTTAATCCAAAGGCCGGTCATGGTCGCGCCGCTGAAGAGATTCCGGAGCCCCGCCGGTGCCTCCGCCACCCTCTGCTGGCCATTTTCGTGCATGACCAGTTTGTTAAGAAGTCCGCGTGCATCGGCGGCTTGGTCAAACCCGGTAAGCCAGGCCTGCCCAGAACTTCCTGAAGGCATGTGCTGCATGTTCTCAGGTATTACCAGCGAACTGTGCGCTGTGTACGGGTAGTACACGCTCCGGGGCTCAGGAGCGTCCACCTCATTCGCATGCACGGCGGCCGGACCGGAGTGCGAATCAGCAAGTAGACGCACTGCTTGCTGTACCATGTTCGCGCCGGTCATGCTGGAGGACCAGGCAGCTGGCGAGTTTTCAATGAGACACAGATTCCGGGCATAGGGGTGCTGATGTCGAGATAGTTGGGTGGTTGGGCTGATGACCTCCGGCCGGACGAATGGGAAGCCAGGGGGATAGAGGACGGTCAAAGGATATGCTATGCCAGCAGCCACCACTTCTCCCCCGAAGGCCACGAGGCCTTTGTGGCGGAGTAGATCCTCGTTGAGCACAAAGGCCAAGCCTGCGGAGTGGTACGCTCCCCGTTCTCGCTTCAACCGCTCGGGGTCACGCTGATGCCATAGACGGTATCCTGCCAAGCTCAGGCTCCGTACGCGTACGTGCGCCCGCCTCGAACATCGGGGGGCCCGCCTGGCTTACTTGGAGGCTCGGGTGGCTTGGGCGGATGCGGTGGACAAGGCGGATGGGAATTTGGCGAATGGTGCGTCGACTTATCGTCCAAACTATCCGCCGAATGGTCGCGCTGTTCCTCGGTCTTCATCGGTTCCTCCTATTGCGGCTTGCTGCCTGCCTCCGGGGCAGACATAACTTCGTCGGCATAATTCCTCGGGTGTTATGCTCTCCCTGAAACTCCGGCTTTCGGTGTCCCTGGGATCGCCAGGGCGACTGTGATCGGGAACGAGAGATTGATGACGACGCATTGCTGGCAATCACAGTCCAGCGCGTGTCCCTCGGCCAGCACTTTCAGCTTCGCCATGGCCAGCATCGCGGCCGCAGCGATGCAGATCCCTCTTCGACCCATCCCAATCTCCTCCTCGTTATATACGTTGCAACCGTAGTAGAATACCATGATTACGGTGTCAACGTAGTGATGTTCCATCCGCGTCAACATGGGAGCGACGCCCATTAGGCAGAGTTGAGGCATCTTCGCGGGTTGCGCGGCTGAGCACGCCGCAAATGAAAGGCCGGTTGTTTATGAGTATCTGCGCCACCTCTGCCACACGGTCCGACGGGTGACACTCAATGATCGACTACGCGAGGTCCGTCGAGATCGCCAACTCACTTTACTTCAGGTAGCAGGTGCGACGAAGCTGTCTGTATCCTACCTATCCGACCTAGAACGGGGGAGAACAACCCCCTCTCTAGAGACCCTGAACCGGCTCGCTTCCTGTTATACCCTGTCCACGGTGGATCTGCTTGCTGGAGTCGAAGACTATGGGACAGGCTCGCCTGCTGGTCTAGCACCAGGTCTCGCGGATCTTCTCAAGGACAGCCGGATTGATCAGCGTGCGGCAGAGGATCTCAATCGGATTGAGCTACGCGGGAAGCGTCCGCAGACAGCGGAAGAATGGTATGAGCTGTATCTTCACCTGCACCGAATCATCAAACCATACCTTTCCGGAAAGGACTCGGTAGAGGAGAGTAGGCAGTAATATCTTGTACATGCGAGAATCGGACTTGAGGGACATGGTAGTCAGGAATGTCCAGGAGATCAAGCAGCGATTTCCTGGATGGGAAGACCTGATACAGCTAGCAAAAGACTTAGATATCCGCGTTGTCTCCGGTTCTCTCGGCAGCAGTAAAGAAGGTGCAGCATTCCAGGATGTAATCATAACCGATCCTTCGATTAGGTCAGAAGAACGTAGAGTTTTTACATTTTACCACGAGATAACGCACCACTTGATCCGCAGGAATGATGAGTTGCTCTCGGTTATCCACGACCAATGCCGTACTGACGAGGACTACCATCGCGTAAACGAGTGGCTTTGCAATACCGGTGCAGCAGAATTCCTGATGCCCCGGGAGATGGTTCTTGAAAGAATTCGTAGAACTGGTTTCTCGTCCCTGCTGATTAGCGGGTTATATGTTACGACAAGAGCATCACGAACGGCAATCTGTGTACAATTAGCTTTATGTGCGATACACCGATGCATCGCCATGGTGTGTCGAGTTTTCCCGCAGGTCGGAGATTCCGGTTTGTTCGGCCAGTTGGCATCTGTCACGACGCTCCGGGTTGACACGGCTGTCAGTTCGGAGAGCATGCGATACAGCGTTGCGCACGGAACCGCCATCTCGAAGGACCATCTCTTATGGCACTCGTACCGGGCCAACGATGGACGACTCTGTTCGGGACGCGCATCAATCCCCTTCCGCAGCGGCTCAATTTGGAGCGTTGACTGTGAAGCATTGCGAGTCGGCGAGCAATTATTTGCAATTTTCAACGTTGATTCACCGCCACGATTCAATCCGGATCAAATGTCGCTGCCTTTCTGATGCGGCTCGTTATCTGTCGGGCTATGGACTGGAACCCGTGCCGCCTTAGCGAGACGCGGCACCCAGCATGTGGTCAACAACGAGACCCCTTCGGGCCACGGCGCACGGAGATCGAAGGCGTTAGCCGCGCAACAGTGCCGGACGTCACGGGCCTGGTCGCGAGCGCTTAGAGTGAATTATAGAAGATGCTCGACCCGGCAATCTTGTCGTCGAAGGGCATCCCACCGGGCGACAACACTGACGCTCACGGCATGTACAGCACTTTCCCACCCTTGTCGAACGCCAATCTAACGCTCGGATAACGCTCCTTCTGTCAAATAACGCCGATATAACGGTCAAATAACGCCTCTGCTCCTATGCTGCGCCCGTCGTGCCCAAGAACCAGCACGGCTCACGCATAGGAGGAAACTGCACATGCCCCAGGCCACGATTCTATCTTCTGCCCCTTCGCAGACTCGTTCCACTCCCCGCCGTTGGCCACGCCGCGCGCTGGCGTTGCCGGTCGCCGCGGTTGCGCTCGCAGGGGCTGTTGCCGTGTCCAGTCGCCGATTTACGCCTGCCGCAGTCGGGCCAGCAGCGAGCATCTCGATCACGAGCATGCCGGGCGGCGTCGCCGTGCTGATCGATGGGAAGACGGTCGGGACGACGCCCGCCAACCTCACAATCGTCGCCGGCCAGCATCAGGTGACGCTGCGGCGCCCCGACCTCATGGCAGTGTCCTCCGCCCTCCACGTCACGGCCGGGCAGACGCTTCAACTCGACACCAGCCTTTGGGATCGCACGGCAACAATCACAGATATCCGTCCGCCCTTCCCAGGCAGCACGATCAGCAAGGCAACCTTCCTTGCCGACGGCCGGCTGGCGCTGGACATCACGCTGCCACCCGGTAACGATCACCAGCTCTGGCTTCGGAAGCGCGACGGCGGCATGGAGCGCATCGGACCAGCCGACGCCGCCGGGCCGATGGTGGTGACGCCGGATGGGCAGACCGTGGCCTACCTCATGCCGATGGCGCCGGCTTCCCCAGCGCAAGCCGGAACCGTCGGCGGTCAGCGCCTCACCACGGTTTGGACCGTTGGCGCTGATGGGCACGGCGCGACGTTGCGCCACGTGCTCCCGCCGAGTGCGCGGTCCACGCAACTGACGGATCTGGCCTGGGCGCCGGACGGTGCACATCTCCTGCTCGTCGGCGCCAGGCAGGACTCTTCCACCGGCGCGCGCAACGAACTGCTCTGGCGCGACCCAATCCAGGGAACGGCCCGCACGCTGCTCAATCTGCCGACCACGATCGTACCGGGCAGTTACCTCTGGAGTCCCGAGGGGGATCGACTTGCGCTGCTCACGCGCGCTGGGGCACTCCAATCGCTCTGTCTGGTCGGCGTCCAGGATCAGAGCTTCCGTTATCTGGCCGATCTCCAACCGACCGGCAGTACACCACTACTCTTCCCACCGCTCGCCTGGTCGCCCGATAGTCACCGTGCGGTCTACGCGGCAGGAGTGCCATCCACGCCAACCACGCTCGGCGGCTGGCTCCTCGGCGACCATTCAGCGTCCGGGCTCTTCACGACGGAGGTGGCAGGCGCCACCAGCCGGCGGTTAGGAACCATCCTCGCCGACGCTCCGGTCTGGCGCGCCGACGGCAGTGTGCTGGCACTGGTTCACGCCAACGGATCCGTCACCCGGTCGGTGGCGGCGGTGGATGTCACCAGCGGGCTGGCGACGCCAGTCGGGACTCTGCCGCTCAGCTCCGGCAGTCCGGCTGCCGTGCGCTGGGATGCGGTACACGCGCAGGCGCTGATCGCCCAACCGCAGAACGGCAACGTCACCTACACGCTGGCGACCTTCGGAAGCGAGGCTGCACGATGAAGCGGCTGACCATTGTCATCGCCCTGGTGGGCTGCTGTCTCTGGCCGTCTACCGCGCTCGCGCAGCACGCGACCAATCCGGCAGTGCTCTCCGTGGTGCCGGTCCCTGTCGTGCCTATCTCTCCCGCCGCCGGGTCACCAGCGACGACGGCGCCGTCGTCGAATCCCGGCGCAGCGAGCGACGGCAAGCCGTCCGTGGTCGTCGTCAACAGCGGTCCAAGTATGGACGAGATCAAGCAGCAGACGCCCGGCCTCTTCCTGAGCGCGTTGGGCGGTCTCCTTAGCGCTCTGGCCCAGGGGCTGGACGACGTTCTCAAGGTGGCGACCGGCTTCAACTTCCTGACCCAGACCCCGCCGGGTCTCAGCTACAACCACCCCGATGTCCGGCGACTCTCGGGCAGTCTGCGCGCTGCCGCCGATGCAGCGCTGGCACTCATTGCCATGGTCGGCGGCTACAACGTGATCGTGCGCCGGGCTGTGGCGGCACGCTCGGACGGCGCGCTGGAGTTCCTGCCGCGCTTGCTGGTGGGCGCGCTGCTCGTGAACACCAGCCTCTGGTGGGGCAGCCTGGCGATCGACCTCAATAATGCGCTCTGTCAAAGCATCGGCGCCGTCGGCTTTCCCGGCTGGGGCCGCATCGCCGGCAACGCCGCCCTCGACGCCGGCCTGACGGCGCTCTGGTCGCCGACCCGCCTGCTCTTCGTCCTGTCAATGCTGCTCTATCTGGTGCTCTGCTTGCTCCTGGCGGTGCAGATGCTCATGCGTCTCGTGCTCGTCGACGTCCTGCTGGTGATCGCCCCGCTCGGCCTGCTCTGCTGGATTCTGCCGCAGACGGAACGCTGGGCCCGCTTGTGGTCCACGACCTTCGTCGGCGCCGTCTTCACCCAGTTCCTGCAGGTGACGGCCATGCTGCTCTCCGGCAATCTGCTGACCGCCGTCGGCTCAGGATCGGGCATCGCCGGCACAGCGCTCGGCCCGCTGCTCGGTCTGGCGACGGTGGTGCTGGTGCTCAAGCTGCCGGGGATCGTGAGTCATCAACTCGCCGATGGCTGGGGCGCCCTGCGCGGCGTCCTGGTCGGTCAGGCGACACGCAGCATCGGGCGCAGCGGCGGTGGCGCCGGCGGCTCCTCCGCTGCCACCAGCGCCTCACGTGGGAGGCCGTAACCATGCTGCTTACCCTTACCCTCGGGACGCTGGGCCGCGATGCCGCCAAGGTGGCCATCGGTCTGGTGCTGGTCCCCCTGCTCGGTCTGGCCTTCCTGGCGTCCTTGCTGGCCGGACTCGCCAGTTCAGCGTCTGCCGGCACACCGATCGTGGGTTCCAGCTCAGCGCCTGGCGTTGCAGCGCCTGGTCCGGCACTGTCTGCGACGACGCTGGGCGACACACGCTGGGGCTACGGCGCCAACACCTACTGCGAGGTCTACGTCGAACAGCAGGTCGGTTGGGGCAACCAGGGCGCGACTGCTTTCCAGGCCTTCATGCGCCTGGCCGGCCTCGGCCTGGTGCACGACGGGCCACCGCCGCACGCCGGAGTCGTCATCTACTTCGGGCCATCGTCGGACAACGAA
Organism: Chloroflexi bacterium UBA4733; assembly: GCA_002404055.1. Next base: position 26,918 of record DHIZ01000402.1, on the reverse strand, counting down.
TGGGATGGCCACGTCGGCATCTACGACAGCGACGGCACGTTCACCTCGATTACCACCTGGGGCCTCCAGCGCATGCCGATGGCGGGCTGGCGCGCACCCTACCTCGGCTGGGTTGATCCGGCCACCGTCCACAGCGATCGTTTCGGCAATCCCGTCTCTCCCCAGGGCTGATTGTCGGCTCTTTCGCTCTCCGCCCCGCTGCGGCTACCCCCCTGACGAAATGTATGAGGAGTCTGGCTCATGTCCACACCCTGGCCGCGCCCGCCACCACGTCCACATCCCCAGTGACTCGGATGGAATTCGACGGCTGTGCGCCCGACGTGCAGCCCGCAACAAGGAGAAGGATTGATGGATCTCAACGGGGCAATTACGCAACTCTTCGGCAAACTCCTGACCCTGGGCACCGGCGTCGGGGTGGTAGTGGCCGCCGTCTTCTTCATGTGGGGCGCCTTTCAACTGATGGCCGCCGGCGGCAGCCCCCGGCAGATGGAGTCCGGCAAGCAGGCCATGTTTCACGCCCTGGCCGGCCTGGCGCTCGTGCTCACCGCCCGTGCCGTGGCGACCTGGCTCGGCAGTTCACTGGTCGGCCTCGGCGGCTAGGAGGAGATGACACATGCTCTGGCAACACGAACTGCCCACTCACCTCGGCGTGCAGGATCGCGTGCTCGGTCCTTTCACCATGCGGCAGGTGCTGATCCTGCTCAGCGGCGCTTCCGTCGCCTACGAAGCGTCGATGCTCCTCCGCACCTTGCCGCTGACGATACGTATCGGCGTCACCGCCGTCGCGATCGCGCTCACGCTGGCCCTGGCACTGCTGCGGCCGGGTGGCCGTGGCATCGAGGTATGGGCGGCCGTCATCGCCCGCTACGCGCTGCTGCCGAAGCGCAGCGTCTGGCGTCCTCGCTCACCGGCGACCGATGGCAAAGACGCGCAAGCCGGCTGGGCGGGCCATGCCCCTTCGCTTGCCTGGCCGGTCAACACCCGGGCAGCAGCCGGCAGAGCGGTCTGGACGGAGGCAGCAGCGCTATGACGCGCCGTGACGCCTCGGTCCAGACGCAATGGCTCCACCTGGAAAGCATCGCCAACGACATCGTCGAGCTCGGCTCCGGCCAGTACCGGGCGGTCCTGGAGGTCGAAGGGGTTCCTTTCAGCCTCCTCGGCGCTGCCCAGCAGGAGGCGGTCCTGGCCGGCTTTGCCACCTGGCTGAAAGGCGTGACTTATCCTCTCCAGGTGCTGGTGCGCGTGTTGCCGCTGGACCTCGACACCTACCTCAACACGCTGGAAGGGCAGGCGCGGAAGCGCCTGTCGCCTTCCCTGCTGAGCCTGCTGCATGACCACACGGCATTTCTGCAGGGCTTGGCACGGGAACGCGCGCTCCTGGAGCGCCACGTCTATGTCGTCGTCCCGGCCGACAACGGCGCCGCACCGGCCCGCTCGCCCTTTACTCAGAAAGACGTCTCGGCAGATGCCGCTGTTGCTCGTCAGCAACTCACTGCCCGCTGCGACGAAGTGGGCAGCGGCCTCGGTCGTTGTGGTCTGACGGCGCGCCGCCTCACCAGCTTTCAACTCGCCCAGCTCTGGTACGCCTGCTGGTGTCCGGAGCGCGCCCGCCTGCAACGGCTGCGTTCGGCGCTGACCGAGTACGCCACGCTCACCGTCGCCGGTCACCATCCCGCTGAAAGGAGCAACTAATGCCCGGCCTGCCCACTCTCCCTTTGCCCTTTGCCTGGCCGCGCCGTCTCCGAGTTCGATCCGTACCGTCCGGCGGGGATCAGCGAAGCCGCACCGGCACACGCTCCCTCGCCGACCTCATCGCGCCCGCCGCCGTGGAGGTGACGCGCGATCACCTCCGCCTGGAACAGCAATACGTGCGAGTCCTCGCCGTCACCGGGTATCCGCGCACCGTCAGCCCGGGCTGGCTGGACCCCCTCCTGAGGTTCGCCGAGCCGCTGGAGGTGAGCCTGCACCTCAACCGGCTGGAGAGCGCGCCGATGATCTCGACGCTGACGCACCAACTGGCGGCGCTGCACTCCTCGCGGCTGCTGGCGGACCGCCACGGTCGCCTGGCCGATCCGGAACGGGAGACCGCCTACGAGGATGCGGAGCGGTTGCGCGATGCTTTGCAACGCGGTGACCAGCAGGTGTTCAGCGTCTCGCTCTACGTCCAGGTGCGCGCGACCTCGCCGCAGGGTCTGGACCTGCTCACCCAGCGTGTCGAGCGCACGCTCGACGGCATGCTGACCCAGTCGCGTGTGGCCCTCTTCGAGCAGGATCGCGGCTTTGCGTCCTGCCTGCCCCAGGCGGACGATCGCCTGGGAGTCGGCCACAATATGGACACCAGTTCTGTGGTCACGATGTTCCCTTTCTCCGCCAGTGCGCTGACCATGCCGGCGGGCGTGCTGTACGGCATCGCCACCGACAGCCAGACGCCTGTCCTGATCGATCCCTTCGACCGCAGCCTGGAGAACAGCAATCTGGCGATCTTCGCCACCTCCGGCGCCGGCAAGAGCTTCTTCTGCAAGCTGCTGCTCTTGCGCAGCATGCTGCGGGGGATCGATGCCATCGTCATCGATCCGGAGGACGAGTACCGGGTGCTCTGCCGCGCGGTGGATGGCCAGTACGTTCGCCTGGCGAGTTCATCGGGACAGCACCTCAATCCCTTTGACTTGCCACTCGGGGACTCAACCGATGGCGAGGAACGGGACCCGCTGGCCGAGCAGGTCGTGGCGCTGCTGGCCTTCCTCGAACTGATGGCAGCCGAGCCAGGCCAGCCCCTGACCAACCAGGAGTGCGGCCTGCTGGATCGCGCCTTGCACCAGACCTATGCCGAAGCCGGCATCCAGCGCGGCCGACCGGCGACCTACGCCCGACCGGCGCCGCTGCTGCGTGACCTCTACGGCGTGCTCACCCGCAGCGAGGACGCCGTCGCCCAGGATTTGGCGAGCCGACTGGAGCGCTACGTCCTCGGCTCGCTGGCCGGCTTGTTCGATGGTCCAACCAATGTCGCCCTGGACAGTCGCTTCCTGGTCTTCAATCTGCAACGGTTGGAACGCGAACTGCGGCCGCTGGCCATCCACGCCATCACCAGCTTCGTCTGGAGTCGGGTGCGGCAGGAGATTCGGCCCCGCCTGCTGGTGGTGGATGAAGCCTGGAGCCTCTTGCAGTACGAGCAGGGCGCCGCCTTTCTCGACGCGATGGCCCGGCGGGCACGCAAGTACGCCCTCGGCCTGGTGACCATCACCCAGGATGTCGCCGATGCCCTGGGAAACGCGCATGGTCGCACGGTGTTGACCAATGCCGCCTGCACCCTGCTACTCAAACAGTCGTCCAGCACCATCGGGCCGGTCGCCGACGCCTTCGCCCTTTCCAACGAGGAACGCCACTACCTGCTGGGGGCAGCCAAGGGGGAAGGGTTGCTCTTCTGTCGCAACACCCACCTGGCGCTGCGTGTCGTGGCGAGTCCCAAGGAATACGCGCTGGCCACCACCGCACCGCAAGACCGAACCGCCAGCGATGTTGCTCAGTCGGGGCAGTCCAGACCATGGTTGGACCAGGACGGCGCGGGAACCACACGACCGCTCCGCCCTAGCGCAAAGGACCTCAGACGTCGGTATGAAGAAAGCGAGGCTTGACATGGCCATATTCCCCACACCCCCTCTTGATGTCGCCGCGCTCAAGCGGGCGCATTCGCTGGCGCTCGTGGTGAGCGCGGCAGGTGTACCGCTGCGCCCGGCCGGGACCGGCCGTTACCGAGCCCGCTGTCCATTCCACGACGATCATACCCCGAGTCTCCTGGTGGACGAGCGCGACGGCCACTACTTCTGCTTCGGCTGCCAGGCCCATGGCGATGTCATCGACTTCCTGATGCGCCACGATGGTCTCGACTTTCGGCAGGCCCTGGAGCGGCTCTCGGGCATGCCGTTGCCTGCGAAGGCGCCTCCTGGGCAAAGCGCAGCGCGCGACAGACGCCACTGGGACCGCCTCGTCCTGGAACAGCAAGTGTTGATGAACACGGCAGCCGCCATCTATCAACACGCGCTCTGGCACACGCCAACGGCGTTGGAGTATCTCCGTTCCCGTGGTCTGCCGGACTGGCTGATCCGCGCGGCGGGCCTGGGCTACGCCGACGGGCATTCGCTGGAGACCTATCTACGCCGGCACGGTGGTTTGCGGATCGTGCAGGCGTTGGGTCTGCTCACCACGTGCGGGCAAGAACGCCTGGCCGGTCGCGTCGTGGTGCCGGAACTGCGCGGCGGCCAGTACATCTGGTTCATTGGTCGGAGCATCGAAGCGGCGGCCGCTCGCCCCAAATACCTGGCCCTAGAAGGCGAACGGCCACTCCTGGGGCAGGAGCGCGTGGCCGGGCGGCGGACAGCCTTCCTTTGTGAGGGAGCGTTCGATTTCCTGACTGCCGTGAGTTGGCGTTTGCCGGCGTGCAGCCCGTGCGGCACCCATTTTCCAGCGGAGCGTCTCGGCATGCTGGCGCGGGCCACGACCGTCTACGGCGTGCTCGACGGCGATGCGGCCGGACGCGCGGCGGCAGAGCGCTTCGGCGCGGTCTTCGGCGCGCGCTGGCGGCCCCTCTGGCTACCGGACGGCTGCGACCTCAATGACCTTGCCCGCCAGCCGAATGGCCGGGCGGAGTTCTTCCAATTGCTTGCCGCTGCCCGGCAAGCCCACAATGAAGGAGTGACTGATGCTGAGGAATGAGCACATGCCTGCCGCGGCCGGACTGCCTGTCCGGCGTCCAGGCAGAGATATTCGACCTGCCGTGCCTGCCTCTACCGGCCTGACGCGCTTGCGGCGATCCGTGCTGCACCTGGGAAACCTGCTCGGCTGGTCCCAGGAGGAAATCCTCGTTTTTGTCGAGGCCGTCACCGGACAGCCGTGGGAGCGCTGTGCCAGCGAGGAATTGCTCGCAGTCGTCGGCGAGTACCGCGACATCATGCAGGTCATTGCCGTTCGGCTGGCGCGCCAGCGAGCGCGCGCGCTGGCAAATCACAGGGTCGAAAAGACGGGATGCGACGATGACTATGTTTGCTGATTCTCGGTCGCGGCCCGACTCCGCCGTGGAGATCTTCGAGATCGTCACCCCGCGCACTAACTTGGCGTCCCTTTCCTCGGCGGCCCACCTCCTCGACGCGAGCGCGGCGGATGATCCCTTCAGCCTGGAGATCGCGGCAACGGCACGCGGATGCTGCTTTTTGGCCCGCGCCCGATCTGGCACGCTGCGGCAATTGCAGCGGCAACTGCTGGCTGTCTATCCCCAGGCGGACCTCCGACCTCTCCATATTGATCGGTCACCAGAGCTGGACCCGGCACACCTTGGCGAGCGGGAACAGGTCGCGGCGTGCGCATTGGTGCTGCACGCCCCGAGTTACCTGCCGATCCGTACCTTCTCCGACGCCGAACTGGCCGGCGAGCGCGCTCCCCAGGCCGATCCCTTGCTCGGCATCCTCTCTGCAATGGGCAACCTGCCGGAGGGCTGGCGCGCGCTCAGCCAGCTCGTGCTGCGTCCGGCACCCCGAGACTGGGCTGCCGGGTATCAGCGCCTCGCCCTGGCATCCCCTCTGGACGCGGAGCGAACGGTCACAACCGAACAAGGTCCCTCGCTCGGCAGCATTTTCCTGCTGGGGGGGGCCATGCTGGCCGTTGGCGGCGCCTCATTGGGTCAACAGTGGTACGCCACCGGCGATTGGCTGCACCTGGGGGCACTGGTCGGTGGCGTGGGCGGCGGTGTGCCTGGTCTCCTTATCCTGCGAGCGCGCCTGGGGAGGCGTCCGCTGTACGATCCGCTTCTGGTACGAGAGAAGCTAGCCCACGCAGCACATGTCACCCAATTGCGCCTGTCGGTCTTCGCGCCAGCGAATACGGACGCTGCCGATTTGCTCGCCTGGCTCGGTCGTCTCACGGCAGCCTATCGCCAGTTCACGCTGCCATCCGGCAATGGTCTGGAGCCGCGCGCCATCCGTCTGAATCATGTCGATCTCTCAACAACAAGAGCGCTTCCACTGCGCGCCTGGCCGAAGCTGCTCGACGGGCTGCCCAGCGCTGCGGCAACGTCGATCCTCAATAGTCAAGAACTGGCAGGACTGTGGCATCTGCCGCAGGCGCAGGCAGACGTACCGTTCCTGGAACGGACGACGGCGCGACGCTGGGCGCCACTGCCGGCGTCCGTCGCCGCTGGTTGCCGCGTCGGCGTGTCGGTACACCAGGGGCGCGCCATCCCCGTGTCCATACCCGATGAACTGCTGCGACGGCATTTGCTACTGGTCGCCAAGACACGTCGCGGTAAGTCGTCCTTGCTCTTGCGGCTTGCCCAGCACGTGATGGCACAACGCGGCCCGGATCACCGTGCGCCGTCACTCATTCTCGTCGACCCTCATGGCGACCTGGCCCGCGCTGCGTTAGGACTCGTTCCGCCCCACCGCCGGGACGACGTTGTGTACCTCGACGTGGGAGAGGCTCGTCGGCCGTTTGGTCTCAACCTCCTTGATACCGGTCTGGGTTGGGATGCCGACCGCGCCGTGGCGAATGCGCTGAGCGTCTTCCGCCACCAATGGGATAACTTCTGGGGTCCGCGTATGGAAGACGTGTTCCGAATGGTGCTGCAAACGCTCTACCGGGCTAATGCCGCGCGCTGTGCCGCCCAACCAGGCGCACGTACCGAGCAGTACACCCTCCTGGAGATCCCTGCTTTGCTGGCCGACCCTGCGTTCCGGCAGGCGGTGCTCGCTGAGGCGCACGATCCGCTCGTCAACGAGTGGTGGCGCGTGCATTGGGACATCCTGCTGGACAGGAGGCTTCGCCTGGAAAGCGCGAATCCTGTGCTCAGCAAGGTAAATCGGATCGCCGCCTCCGATGCCAGCCGTTGCTTGCTGGGGCAGAGTTGCAGCACCATCGAACCGGCGGCCTGGCTCCGGGACGGGCGCCTTGTGCTGGTCAACACCGCCGTCGGGACGGTGGGTGAGGACACCGCCGCCTTGATCGGCGGCACCCTGCTCAATCTCGTCAAGCTCGAAGTGCAGGCACAGGCGAGCCTGCCTCCTCACCGGCGCCGACCGGTCGTCCTGATCGTCGACGAGTTTCACACGCTGCCCGGCGCCGACTTTGAGGCCTTTCTTGGGGAGCTGGCCAAGTTCGGCAGCAACCTGATCCTGGCCTCACAGACCCTGGCGCGTCTGGAAATGCTGGATCGCGCGCACGAGCGGACACTACGGGCCACGCTCTTCAGCAATCTGGACGGGCTGTTCGCGTTCCACTGCAGCGCCGAGGATGCCGAGTATCTGGTGCCAGAACTGGGCGGCGACATAGCGGTGCAAGACCTCATGGGACTGGGCGAGCACCGTTGTTACGCGCGGCTCTCGGCAGCCAAAGAGCGGCTGCCGGTCTTCTCCATCCAACTGGACCCGCCGCCACCGAGCGATTCCCTGCTCGCCGACGAACTCGCCGATACATCCGCACAGCGCCACGGAAAAGAGCGGTCGGCAGTCGAAGCGAACCGAGCGGCGGTACTGGCCCGCATCGCCGCGACGCACGTCGCCATCCTGGGCACGCCAATCCCCAGATCGCCGTCCGGCGGAGCCGGCCAGGCGACCCCCGCCTCGGAGCAGGACGCCACCGGGAGCGTGACCGGCGGCAGGCAAGGTCGGGCGAGGAAAGGCCCTCGGACGGTCGGGCAGCAGGAGACCCTGTTCGACCAAGCTCTCGCATCGGTGCCGGAACCTGCTGTTCCTGCCACTCCCGGCACGCCAGCCGGCGACTCGGTAATGGAGGGATAGATCCCATGCCAGCACTCAATTGTCGTCGGGTGACGAACCCACTGCGAGACAGTCAACGTCAGCCGAGCGGGTGGAGGGCGCCTAGAAAGGTGTCTGAAAAGGTGCCTAAATCAGACACAGACGCTGCGGTAGCGTGCCAGGCCCCGTGGCGGCTCCCCGCTTCCAGATGCGTCGGGAGCCTCTGGCAGGGCCCACGTGGGACACCAAGTCTGGCCCCACTACTCCCGTTCTACATCCCCATCATCATTTCACTCGTGTGTGCTATCCGCTGTCCATACACCGGTGTCTGGGAAGGAAGCCGCTGATGGCCACGAGCGACAAGATGGTGCAACTGCTGCGTCATCAGATGGTGCGCCGGCTGCCCAGCGCGGTCGAGTTGGCTGCTCGTCAGCCTTTGGCACTGACCCAACGCGACCAAGCCATCCTGGCGGCCATTGGTACCCATGGCTTCCTGAGTACCGAACTGGTCGACTTCGCCTTCTTCGCCAGCCCAGTCGGTGGTGAGCCTGTTCCTGGTTCGCGGGCGCACCGGCGCCTGCGACTGCTCTGGCTGGCAGGGCTGGTCGAGCGCATCGAACTGCCGATCAATCGGGTGCTGGGTGGGCGGCGTCCCTTCGTCTATGCCCTGACACCGCACGGCGTGGAGCACGTTCCGTCCGATCCGGCAGACTCTACCACCACCCAGCGCCGGGTTGATCGCAAGGACGACTGCCTGAGCGAGCACGACGCGTGGGCAGCAACGCTGTGGGCGCAGATGCAGGCGCTTACACGGACCACTCGGCTGCAGGCATGCCGCTGGGTGCCGGAACGGGAACTGCGCGCGCGCAAGATCCACGTCCGGGATCCCTTGACCGAGCGCTGGTTGCCGGTATTGCCGGACGGCTACGCCGAGTTGGAGTACCCGGACAGCACGGTGCAGTGCTGCATGGTCGAGATCGACATGGGAACGGTCAGCCTCGTCGACTTCGGCAGCAAGCTCCGGGCGCTGGAACTGTATCTGGCGCAAGGACTTTTCACGCAGACTTTTGGGCAGAGTGGCTTCGAGGTCCTCGTGCTGACCCATTCGACGGAGCGCCTCAACCATCTCTGGCAGGTAGGGCGCCGCGTGGTGCCAGCAGAGGCATGGCCCTGGTATTCCTTCGCCCTGTTCGAGCTACTTGCCAGTTCAGAACAGTTCGGCAGCGAGGGATGGAAGACCCTGCGCGGAGACACGACCGGCCTGCTGTACGACGCCGCGCACCGTGACGATGCGGTTGCGCGACCGACCGAGCAAGGGACGTCATCGAGACTTTACGGCCGGTCATGTCCGACAACACGGATCAGCAGAGACCGATAAAGCGGGACGTGGTGCAGCTGCACGCACAGACGAACGAACAACAAGCGCAGAACACGAAGGAGAACCAAGATGAATAAGCAGACGAGCGGTCAAGCAGATCAAGGGCGACCTCACGCACGAGAACAGCGCCGTGGTGATGTCGGTGAAGCACCACCAACTGGGGACAGGCCTGAACCGGAGTTTCTTTCCCTCGCGGAGGCGGGCCGGTTGCTGGGCGTCGGGCGCTGTCGCGCCTGGGAGCTCGCCCACGCCGGCTCTCTGCCGGCAATCCGGCTCGGCCGGCGTTGGTATGTGCCCCGGCGGGCGCTCGATGCACTCGTGGACAGCGCGCTCGAACGCAGTCGGGAGGTGCTCGCACGGCATTAAAAGCCGCGGTAGCAGACGTTATTGGCTGGCATTATCGCCTGCCCCTGGCCCGCCAGACGAATGCACGTGTCTGCGCTGCGCGCATTTCACCGAAAGTGACGGAGAGCCGACATGGGGTACCCATTCCGGCCACAATGATGAAGCATCGCAAACGTCCTCCACCAGAGGCGGACAGCGCCGATCTGGCCATTCGCGTGCGTCGCTCTTTGTCACCAGTCCGGCCGGAATGGGCCGCCCCTCCTATGGCGAGGTGCGCTTGCGCAGGCCGCCGGTCACATGGCGATCGTCTTGATGCTGCCGGTCTCCGTATCGACCGAATATCGCTTTCCTGCCCTGAGGGTGACGAACGTAGCGAGGTGGCCGAGGCGCCGCTGGATGTCGGCGATCAGGGCGAGGGGGTCTGGTTCACCGGCTTCCTTCCCTCCTTGTCCCACGGGCTGGGGCGAAGCGGCTCCTTACTCGGCCTTACCTGGCGTTATATGCCCATTATACGAAGCGGACAGCGCCCGTGTCACGACGCAGACACGCTAAAGATGCGGTCAGGACACGCTGGGCATGGTAGGCAGAGCGTGGATGCTGGCCAGCCCAGCGACCAAGATCGGCGTTATATCAACCGGATAGCAGAGAAGTAGCGCACACGTAGCGCACGGCATGGTAGGGCGGCTGACCAGTGTGGTTCAGACGTGTGGTTTGGTCGACGGCACATCATATTGAGCAGCGAGTGCTTGAGCAAGCAGACGAATACGCGCCGCCCCGTCCCGAATAGCGCGCTCAGCAGCAGCCATTGCCTCCCTCTGCTTGGAATCGGGGGCGGCGAAGTTCGCTCGCCGAGCGTCCACGAAGTCCACGTAGCGCTGAAATAGCTGGGTATCCAAGTCCGCAACTTCGCGCGCTTCCGTTTCGAGCGCTAGCTCCCCTCGAGCAATGAAGGACTTGACGCGCGACGCTTCAAAAATGGCTGTGATTTCCGATGGTACCTCCGGCAGCGCTGATCGCTCTGGAAGCTGGAGGACACGGACAGCATCGGCACGAATGTCCGCCACGGCGACGAGCACCGCACACGCGGCGCGAATACGCTGACCTTTTGCGTCGTGGAGCGCATGCGTATAGCGCTGCTGCTCCAACTCATTCTGGCGTCTCTGTGTCAACAGCACGCCGGCAAGAGCGAAAATGCCGCCGAGGAAAGATGCCAGAATCGGGATTAGGAGTGTCATGACGACAGTCTACCTCCACGCCACCACAACTCCGGCTCGTCCTCGTGCGCCGACCGTACCTTCCAGGCGCCGACGGCGGCTCCGCGATGGTCACCGTAGGACTTCTTTCGTTCTGTCGTATTATTTCGTAGCATGGCAGCAGCAACGAACGGGAACCTCCGTTCGTCCACTGGGCAGGGGGTGCGATCCCCTACCCGGCACGGCGCCCAAATAAGGGTCCCGTGCGTGCCTATCAACACTGGACAAACGATGATCAGCACGCAAACGGAAGTATTCCCTACGGTGGTTGCACCGGCCAAACGCCGGGCGCACAAGCGGGCCGATGGCGAAGGCAGCATCGCGCCGTACAAAGGCACCTGGCGCGGCCGGCTGATGGTCGGCTACCGTCAGGACGGCAAGCCGGACGTGTGGGAAGTCTACGGCCCGACCCAAGGGGACGTGCGAAAGAAACTCGTAGAGTTGCGCCAGAAAGCTGAGCAAGGGCTGCTCGGCACGAGGGACGCCGATAGGGCGACCGTCAAGGCGTTCATGGTCCGTTGGCTGGACGCCATTCAGGCGACGGTACGGCCAAGAACGGCGAAGGTCTATGCCGACTACACGCGCCTGCACATCGCTCCAGAGTTGGGCCGGCATCGTCTGGCGGCCCTTAGACCTGAGCACATCCAAGCACTCTATGCCCACAAGCTAGCCGCTGGCCTTGCCCCGGCGACGGTTCGGAAGATCCATAGTATCTTGCACCGCGCGCTGCACGACGCCGTGCGCTGGAACGCCGTTCCGCGCAATGTTGCCGATGCTGTGGATGCGCCCAAGGTGCCTCGGAAAGAGTTGCACCCGCCGGCCGCCGCTGAACTGCGGCATCTACTTGCAACTGCCACGACCGCCGCTGATCCATTCGCTGCACTGTGGGCGACCGCGATTTACTCCGGCTGCCGCCTGGGGGAACTGCTGGGCTTAACCTGGCCGGACATGGACCTCACCGCCGGTTCGCTCACCGTGCGACGAACCCTGGTCAGCTGCAAAGATACCGAGCCGGTGTTCGGTGAGCCGAAGACCCAGCGTAGCCGGCGCAACGTGACACTGCCGGTCGAGGCAGTCGAAGTGCTCCGTACCTACCGACAGGCGCAAGTAGAACGCCGACTGCTGCTGGGACCAGATTACGGCCCGCACGATATGGTGTTCGCCAGCGCTACTGGCTCGCCTCTGATCGCGCGCAACGTCCAACGTGCTTTCAAGCTGGCACTTGGCCGTGCCGACCTGCCGCAGGCCGTGCGCTTTCATGATCTGCGGCACGCCGCCGCCACGATGCTGCTGCAAGCCGGCGTACACCCGAAGGTGGTCTCAGAACGCCTGGGGCACAGCACAATTACCCTGACGCTGGACACCTACAGCCACGTTGTGCCCGGGATGGACGCCGATGCTGCGGAGCGGCTGGCGCGCGTGTTAGGGGGGGCCACTTCTGGTTAGGGGGCCAGTTAGGGGGAACGGGGCAGATCGCCCCTTCCCCGACTTGACACTTTGCGACGCTACCAGATGGGAAATAATGTGGGCCCAGCAGGATTTGAACCTGCGACCATCACTTTATGAGAGTGCTGCTCTCACCGCTGAGCTATGGGCCCCGTTCGATTGTACCGCCTCTTTGGGGCGGCACAGGTTGACGTCTGTATCTGACGGCATATAGCCGCCTGTGGTCCTGCGCTGCCCCAAACTGGCGGTCTGTTATGCAGTGACCGACGCCGTGTTCAGCCAGTGGGGGTTCCTGACCGTGCCGTCGAAGCGACCAGTGGTCTTGTAGCCTTCCAGGGATCCGCCGGCGGCGTGGGCGGCGGTGCGGCTGCGTAACGCCGCCATCTCCTCCGCCGTCATCGGCTTGAATTCTTGCCAGACGCGGATGGCTTGCTCGATGATGGGCATCGAATCGCAGCCGGTGATGACGACGGAGGTTGGCAGGCTCATGGCGTAGCGTAGGCATTCCTCGGCACTCGCTGCGCCACTGCGGATCGCCTCACCGGCCGCCATCGGCTTCATGCCCAGCACGCCGATGTTGCGCTCCACCAGCACCGGTAGCACCAGGGCCTCGAAGCTGCGGTGGTGCGCATCGACACAGTTGAGCGGCATCTGTACAGTGTCCCAGTCGAAACCCATGTTGAGCATCTTCAGGTGGATGGTCGGGTCCTTGTGGCCGGTGAAGCCGATGTGGCGGATCTTACCGGCCTGGCGGGCTGCCAGCAGCGCCTCCATCGTGCCGCCCGGGGCGAAAGCGCGGTCAGGGTCGTCGTGGCGGATGACCTCATGGATCTGTACGAGGTCCAGATAGTCGGTTTGAAGGCGTTGCAAGCACTGCTCGATCTGGGCGGTGGCGACTGGGGCGAAATGGGCGTCGATCTTGGTCATCAGGAAGACGCGTTCGCGGTAGCCGTCACGCAGCGCGCGTCCCATCCGCACTTCGGCATCGCCGTTGGAGTAGTCCCAACAGTTGTCCATGAAGGTGATGCCGCTGTCGATCGCGTGGCGGATCATGCGGACCGTCTCTGCCGGGTCGTCCGGCTTCGCCGCGTGCGCGCCGCCGATGCCGATTGCGCTGACCCGCGTGCCGGTCTTGCCCAGGGTTCGGTACTCCATTGCTTGTCTCCTCCTGCTTCATACGTCGCTGTGCATCCGGTGGGGCGCAAGGTTCACGCCAACCGCGTGAGTTCGATTTGTAAGCCGTACAGCACCCAGCCTGGCCGGTTGGGGGCGCTGCCGGCTTGCGCTGCCGTGAAGCCGGTCACACCCGCCAGCGCTCGGTCGATGGCGAACTTGCTCAGGCTCTGGACGCGGTCCATGGCGGCGATCTCGTCCATGCTGAAATAGCCGGCGCCGGTGACTTCGTTACCGTCGCAGGTTGGCTCGCCGGCCTGCGGCTCCAGGCGGAACATGACGTAGACGTTGGAACTCGGCCCGCCGATTGACCCAGCGCCGCCGACGGAGTGCCGGATTCCCAGTACGTCGACCACTCGCGCCTGGATGCCGGCTTCCTCCAGCACCTCGCGCGCCACCGCATCGGTGATCACCTCGTCGTGTTCCACATAGCCGCCGGGGATCTGCCACCAGCCGCGCCCCGGTTCGTGGCCGCGTCGAATCAGCAGGGCCTTGCTGTCGCGGATCACGACACCACCACAGCCGATGCTGAAATCGCCGAAGAACATGAACGAGCAGGACGGACAGGCGATGCGGTCCCGACCGCCTTCGAAGCGCGTGCCCAGTTCACTGGCACAGCGCGGGCAATACTTCACGCCTTCTCTCCCGATAGTGGCCGACCCTATTGCGGCGGCATCTAGCATACACCGCCTGCGTGCATGCTGCCGTCATGCATCCGATTCGCCTGTTCGCGTGTAGAAGGTTCAGACGCGACTGCTCCACAAGGGGCGACGGATTGGAGGTGTGACGAGGGAATGGCTTGGGGTAATAGGGGGGCACTGGCGCAGTGGCGCGCGGCGGCGCTCGGCATCGGGCTGACGGCGTTGCTCACCGGCTGCGGCGGCCAGGCGGCAGCGCAGCCGGCGGCAACGGCAACGATCACGCTTGCGCCGACCGCGACGGCCGGGCCAGCCGTGGCGACTACGACGGTGGCGATTCGCAACTTCGCCTTTAGCCCGCCGGACATCACGGTGCCGGTGGGGGCAACCGTCACCTGGACGAACAACGACATCGAGCAGCACACGGTCACCGCCGACGACAAGAGCTTTGATTCCGACACCGTAAACAACGGGAAGGGCTACACCTTCACCTTTTCCAAGGCGGGAACCTTCAAATACACCTGCCTGATTCACCCGGACATGATCGGGCACGTCATCGTGACCGCCCGCTAGCTTTCGATAGTGCAAAGGAGACAGTTACCCATGCCTCGCTACATCGACGAAGACGAACAGCACGACGGCATCGACCGGCGCGGTTTCCTCGTTAGTCGTTCAGCAATTTTAGTTGCTTAGGTCGAGCGGCTTCGGCGCCTCTATCCGGTATCTGTGCCACCTTTGATCGTGGGTCGGGTTGGTAAATAGGACGGTCCATTGGACGCCGTGGCAACCGCCCTTCCATAGCAGCGACAATGCGCAGTCGGGCAATGGCGACATACCTCTCAATGATCTCGGCTCCTGCCGCGCGACGATCGTGCAACACTGCCGCGCAGGCTGCCGAGCCGACTCCCAAGTATGGATCAACGACAAGACCGCCGGGATTTGTGAGTGCCAGGACGAGACGCTCAATTAGTTCAATCGGAAACTGGCAGGGGTGCTCCGTTTTCTCGGGATGGTTGTGTTTTACGTTCGGTATCTCCCACAGGTCGCTCGGATTCTTCCCAAGGGGATTTGCAGACAGCTCTCCCATCCTGGGCCCCTTAAAATAGCGTTTCCCCGGATACTTCTGCGGAACACGTACCGGATCAAGATGAAATACGTAATCGTCACTCTTTGTAAACCACATAATAGTCTCATAGCGACCAGAAAATCGCTTTGAAGCATGCAATCCGTGATCGAAATGCCAAATGATGCGATTACGAAGCTTGAGTCCCAATGCTTTGCAAACGGGGTATAAAATGATGTCGAGGGGAACCACCTCCTTATCCGTGGCAATGTGGTTCCCGACTTGCCAACACAGCGATCCATTCGGTGCGAGCACGCGCGTTGCCTCGACCAGCGTCTCGCGTTGGAGTTCAATGTAGCTATCAAGCGATATGCGCTGCTCGTACCGCTTGCCGATGTTGTATGGCGGCGACGATACAACGAGTCCCGCCGATCCGTCCGGGATGGAACGAAGGAACGTGAGCCGGTCGCCGAGAAAAACGGTAGCCGCGTTGTGCTCGTCATAGATCGAACCGACCGGCGACCGATGCGTCACGGCCAGATCGACCTCTTGGGCAGGACTCAAGGCCATAATTGTCTCCCGCCTTCCCGAAATGTTCCAATTCGGAACACAGTCACCATGTCATTACTCTACTATGCCTGTGGCACTGGACAAGAATGCCAGGAGGAAATGACCCAACGACGAAACCTGGTAGGCGCTTACGTGCGGTCTGCTCGGCTGTCGGCTCGACCACCGATAACGCAGGAGGAACTCGTTGCCCGTCTCGCCGTGCGGGGAGTGCAATTGGGCAGGGCGGGCATATCGAAAATTGAAAGCGGCGACCGGGCCGTGACGGACCTGGAGGTCGTCGCCTTCGCGGATGCCCTCGGTGTATCCGTTACTACGTTGTTGGGTGTCGGAAACAGGCAGCTTCCGGGCAGCAAAGAATGAAATACGACCTCTATTCGTATCGCTTTGCCCGAGAAATCTTGAGTGGCGACTCGGCCTACGCTGTCTTGCGCGACGAAATTCTGGACGTCGTCAGGCGGACCCCGCTTCCGGTGTTTAGAGGAAAGTCGGCAAAGAATCAGCGGCTCGACGTTGTGCAGCAGATTATCAATACGTACTACGACTACGAGTTCAGCGTCCTGCGCGGATGGCAATACCATCCAAGTGCGACGGCCATTCTGGACTCGGAATTGAAGGCTGACTTCAAAAAACTCGCGCAATCCAGCGTGGACAACCAAAGGCTGGCCGTCCAGGTGGAAGCACAGTTCGGCAATATGGCACGCTGGTACACCGACGTGTTCAAGTTCCAGACATCGTATAGTCAGAATCAGATCGACCTTGGCGTGTGTGTCGTTCCCAAGTTCGTACTGGCGAAGCGAATAGACAGCAATATCACTCATTATGAACGCGTGTGCCGTGAACTGCCTTCGGCAAAAGTGTCAATCACTCTCCCGATCCTTGTGGTTGGCCTTGAACCGGATGATGAAACGGCAACGTACGACCTAACCCAGTGTCACCTGCGGCCGCTGACTTCAAACGATCGGAGTGCTATCGGGGCATTCACTGCGGGAGGGGCAACCGAAAACAGATACCGGGTGGTCAGTGCCATTCGGGCAGGAACGCCTCCATCTGACCTGACCCCGGATTCGCCGGTCGGCCTGATGGCTGGCACAGCAGGACCGTCGCTGACCGCTGTGCCGGATGATAGTGAGGAGATGCCGACGCCGGAAGGGCCGCAGTTAGACATGCGCCGCGCCTCCGAGCGCGCGGAGAGCTAATGCCGGCGAGCGGCTCAGCGCCGTCAACGCTCTGGCGAACAAGCGTGTGACCAAAGGCATGGTACGCTTAAGCCTTGAATGACTGAAGTCATGAATCGTCGGCCCACCGTCGTGGTCAGGTTGTGTTCGGAATTCCATCAGGAACTCCTGCTTTCCTCCTTGTCCCCAGTTCGCGTTGACCGGTCGGTTTCCCAGAATCGCCAAGGAGTCAACTCGAAATGAACCATCCCTTCTCTTTCTTTTCTGCCGGTGAGCCGCGTTGGTAGACATCGCTGCATCGTTCGCCGATTTACCGCTGCTGCCTGCCCTGCGCGTCGCCGTGGAGGCAATGGGCATCACCATCCCCACGCCGATCCAGGCCCAGGCAATCCCCGAATTGCTGGCCGGCCGTGACGTCATCGGTCAGGCCCGTACCGGCTCCGGCAAGACGCTTGCCTTCGGTCTGCCCCTGGTGGAACGCGTCGACCCTGCGGTGCGAAGTGTGCAAGCCCTGGTGCTGGTGCCGACCCGCGAGTTGGCCATCCAGGTTGGCGGCGTCCTTTCCACGCTGTGCCAGGTTCGCCGGCTGCGCCTGACGCTGCTCTACGGCGGGCGGTCCTTGCTGCCCGAACGGCAGGCGCTGCTGGCCGGCGCGCAGATCGTCGTGGGCACGCCCGGCCGCACGCTCGACCACCTGCGCCAGGGCAGCCTGTCCTTGCGCCGGCTCTGCTACTTCGTCCTGGACGAAGGCGACGAAATGCTGGACCGCGGCTTCGCCCCCGATGTCGAACGCATCCTGGCCATGACGCCGGCAGAGCGGCAGACTGCGCTCTTCTCCGCGACGGTGCCCGATTGGGTCTCCGGCACGGCGGCCCGCCACCTGCGTCACCCGGTCATGGTTCGCGTCGATGCCGACGTTCACGTACCGCCTGCCATCGACCACGTTGTCTACGATATGGCCCCCGAAGTACGCCTGTCGGCGTTGCGGCGCCTGCTGGACGAGCGCGGCGACGGGTCTGTCCTCGTCTTCGGGCGGACGAAACACGGCGTGAAGAAGCTGGCGCTGCAACTCGGTACCCTGGGCTACCCGGTCGATGCGCTGCAGGGCAACCTCAGCCAGAACGCGCGGGAACGCGTGATGGCGGCCTTCCGCTCCGGGAAGCTGCCGATCCTGCTGGCGACCAATGTTGCAGCACGGGGACTGGACGTGGATGGCATTGATCGGGTGATCAACTTCGAGATCCCCGACTCGCCCGCCCTGTTCACGCACCGATCGGGCCGCACCGGTCGCATGGGCCGCTCCGGCGAGGTCGTCACCTTCCTCACACCGGAGGACGCGCCCAAGTGGCGAGAGATCGAACGCGCCTTAGGGCACCGCCTGCCACGCACGGCATGGCCGCATGGTCGCCCGACGGCGCCGGCCACCGGCGACCCGGCAGGGACGCCGGTGGCCGAGCTACGCCCGGCTGCGGCGCCACGGCAGTGGGACGGTGATCGTGGTCGCGTCGGTGCGTATCGCCGCCCGTCGGCCGCCCGACCGGCGGGCGAACGGGAGCAGACGTTTCGGCCCTCGCCACGGTACAGCACCGTCCGTGCGGATGCCGAGCAACGCACCCTTGCCACGGTGGGCACGCAGACATCGCGCCGTTGAGTCGGACGTAACGTCCGCATGCCGTTGGCGTCGACGTCCGACGTCGTTAGCCCAGCGCCACCAGGCGCGTTCCCGCTGGAACGAACAGCCGGCCGGGGGCCGCTGCAAGGCTGGGGAAGGATGTCGCCGACGCGCCGACCGCCGTCTGGCTGCGTATTTGCCCGGTTATCGGATCCAGACCGGAAAGGGTGCCGTTTCGGCTGATCATCCAGAGGGTTCCACCCGCCACAACCGGCGCGCCGCCGTGTACGGCATTGTTCCGCCAGGCGACGCTGAAGGATGGCGTGCTGCCGTCCAGTTGCAGGGCGACCATCCCATCGCCGCACGGCACATAGATGTAGGGAGCGGCATAGGCGACGCCGCCGAAAACGCCGCCAGAGGCGCAGACCTGAGCCGAGAAGGCTTCACCGCCAATCTGACCGAGCTGCGCCGTCCGCAGCAGGTAGCCCACGCCCGCCTTGCCGACCTGAAAGAGCAAGCCGTTGTCCAGCAGCGACGGGGCGACGGAGCCGAGATCGATGTCGTCACGACTCAGTTGGGCCCAGTTTTGGGGCGCGAAGTAGTCGAGCAGGCCGAGGTTGGGCGACAGTTTGATGACGCTGTCGGAGTAGTCGAAGCTGCTCGATCCGCCGTTGCCGGTGGTGACGTAGACTGCGCCGCTGCCGTCGACGGCCAGTCCAGATGGGGCCCAGATGCCGCCGCCCGCCGTGGTCGGCGTCTGGTAGACGCTCAACGGGCCGGCGCCCGTCGCGGGCACACCGACGACCAGGCCGTGATAGCGGCCACAGTCGCCATCACGGCCGCCGAAGGGCACGTACACCGTACCGTTGGCGAAGGCCAGCGCTCCGCGCTGACCCTGGAGAGCAGGGTTGCTCCCGGCTGGATCGATCGGGCGCTGCCAAAGGGTAGCACCAGTGGCGATGTCGATGGCGAAGAGCACGTCTTGACCCGGTTGCACGAAGCCGGCCGCGTACAAGGTGCCGGTTGCTGGGTCGATGACCGGGGTGCCGGTCATACCGACGGGATCGATGTCACCACAGGGCAGGCTGGCGCCACGCACCGGCGCACCCAGGTGTGTTTGCCAGACGACCTCGCCTGTTGTGACATCAAGCGAATAGACGGTGTTGTTCTCGGTGGCCACGAAGACGTGACTGCCGACGACGAGCGGCTCGGCATAGATCGAACCGTCCAGTATCGGCGATTGCCACAGGGCTTGCGGACTGGCGATAGGCGGCGTCGCAGCCGCCACGCCGTCACGGGAAGGGTCATGGTGGTACGTCGGCCAGTCACCGTTCGTAGTTGGCGCTGCGCCCACCACCGGCAAGCCATCCGGATTCGCTTCCCAGGCGAAACGCGCGGTGTTGAGACGCTGCTGGACACCATAGGGGCCGTTGACCCAACTGGTGTAGCCGTCTGTAAAGGCAGTGAAGTTATCAGCCTTGCGCCACACGAGCAGGCCGTTGGCGCTGTGCTGGAGGGCATCGCCGTTGGTCGGGTTGTGTTGCTCGTCGTCCAGGCACGGTCCGACGGTGGCAGGGATCAGGTCGTGCAGTGTTTGGAAGCCCAACACAAACCGGCAGTCTGGTGTACTCTGCGCAAGAGTTGGTGGTGTGACGGGCGCTACCAGGAGGAGCAGCGACGCCAGGAGTGGGAGCAGGCGCATATGGTACCTCGTCTCTCAACGGTGAACGGCCGGTGAGACAGTGTACGGCGATCAGGGGGAAGAACGAGATGCCCGACGAGCATGATCTCGAACGCCCCAGCATCCGGGCGCTGTGGTGGATCTGGGCGGCCATCGGCATCCAGTCCTTTGGCGGCGGGGCGTCGACCCAGTTGCTTATCCGTCGGGCCTTCGTGGAGCGACGCTCCTGGGTCGGTTCGGACGAGTTGCTGCACTTCTGGAACCTGTGCCAGTTCACGCCCGGCATCAACATCATCGCGCTGACGATCCTGATCGGGCGCAAACTGGGGGGCAAGCGCGGCATTGCCGCCTCGCTGGCCGGGCTGCTCGTGCCCAGCGCTGGCGTCACCTGTGGCCTGGCTGCCGGGTTTGAAGTGGTCCAGCACAGTCCGGCGATTCAGGCCATCCTGCGCGGCGTCATCCCGGCGACAGCGGGCATCATGGCGGTGGTTGCCTGGAACTTCGCCCGTCCCGTTCTGTATGCTGCCCGGAAGGAAGGGCTGTCGGCCCTGAGCCTGAGTGTGCTGCTGTTACTGGGGAGCGCGCTCGTCCTGATCCTCCTCCGGTTCTCCGTCGTCGTGGTCATACTCGGCGTGGCGCTGCTCGGGGCAATGATCTTCACACCCTGGCGCGCTCGCGCCGCCCCAAACGGCGACAGCCGCGCGGGGAGCGAGTCCTCGGCGTGATCAACCCGCTGCTCTACTTCCTGCTCTTTCTGAAGGCGTCGCTCTTCTCCAGCGGCGGTTTCAGCAACTTGCCCAGCCTGCATCAAGACCTGCTGGGCAACGGTTGGGCCGCCGAGAGCGAGTTCAGCCAGTCGATCGCCATCGGGCAGATCAGCCCGGGACCGAACGGGCTGTGGGCGATCAGCCTGGGCTACCTGACCTACGGCTTGCCGGGAGCCGGCCTGGCTCTGCTGGCGATCACGCTGCCACCGTTCCTGGTGCTGGCCGTGGCAGCCGGCTACGCCCGGATTGCCGGCCAGCGCTGGACTGCCGGCCTGATGCGGGGCATCTCCCTGGCGGTGATCGGCATCTTCATCTACGTCTGTTGGACGATACTGCAGCAACGGCAGATCACCTGGTCCGGCTGGTTGATCGCGGCAGCAGCCTCAGGGCTGGCCTTGACAGGCCGTATCCCCCTGGTCGCCATCCTCGGCTTCGCGGGAGTTGCCGGGTATGTGTTGTACCGGTAGAGGGCTGCGCGGCCTGCAAGGTGAACCGCAAAGCCGTGCATGGCAAGCAGACGTTGAGAAGGGGAGGGATGATGTGGCCGAGAGTACAATCACCGTTCGCTTGCGGCCCACCGCCGCTGCGTGTTGAGCTTGACATCTATCTGGTCAGCGTATAGTGTCGGGTCGCGCGAGCTGGCAGTCCAGCGGTATGCAGTAGCGGAGATACCAGGATGCCCGACGAACAGAGTCAAGCAGTGATCGCCACGCCGCCGAGCGTGGTGACGAATCCACCGCGGCGCTGGGGGCGGAACGCGCCGCCGTCGTCCTACCCGGACCCTGACGTCATCGTGATTGATCCTGCCCTGCGCCCCTCGTTGGTCGGCAACACCGTGATCCGGCGCCTGTGGACGGGTGGTACCTGGGCCGAAGGGCCTGCCTGGTCCAGCCAGGGCCAATACCTGGTCTTCAGCGACGTGGTGGGGGATGTCCAGCGGCGCTACCTCTGGGAGGACGGTCGCGTCACCGCCTTCCGCAGCCCTTCCTACAACAGTAACGGCAACTCGTTCGACTTTCAGGGGCGCCAGCTTTCCGCCCAGCACTTCTTCCGGCGCGTCGTCCGCTGGGAACACGACGGCTCGGCCACGGTCATCGCCGACTCGTTTGAAGGCAAGCCGCTCAACTCGCCGAACGACCTGGTACCGCACCCGGACGGCAGTATCTGGTTTACTGACCCGCCCTACGGTGGATCACTCTCGGAGGGGCACCCGGACTTCGCGGGCGGGATGTCGAACCCGGCGGGGCTGCTCAACCCGCGCGTTGGCAGCCAACTTGCCGGCGACATCGGCGGCAAACGCCGGGAACTGCCGACGAACACCTATCGCTGGGACCCCAGCGGCAAGCTCGACGTGGTGGTCAGCGGGGATGACCTACCGTACCCGAACGGCATCTGCTTCTCCCCTGACTACAAGACGTTGTACGTCGTTAGCACCGGCAAGTTCGCCGGCGACCCCGGACCGGACGGGAAGCGCGCGGTAGTTGCCTTTGACGTGGCGGGTACAACGCTCACCAACATGCGTCCGTTCGCCGACATGCGGGTAGACGGCATCCATTGCGGACCGGATGGCATACGTGCCGACATCAACGGCAACCTCTGGATCAGCAGTTCCAGTTCGCAGCTTGGCTACTCCGGCGTGCTGATTTACAGCCCGGCGGGCAAACTGCTCGGGCGCATCCGCTTACCGGAAGTCTGCGCCAACGTGGCATTTGGCGGCCCCAAACGCAACGTGCTCTTCATGTGCGCCAGTCAGTCGTTGTACGCCTTGCTGGTGCAGACCCAAGGCGCGGCGCCGGGCTGACGCGACGAATCTCAACCCCTTACAGGGGCAGTGGCAGCACGTCTTTGCCTTCATTGATGCGCCGCGCTAGGACGTGCTGGCCGCCTTCAATGCCGCGGTCACCTGCGGCGCCGCCTGGGTGAAGGCGGTGCGCGCCGGCGTCGTGTTCTTGTTGTAGACGGCGTCGATCACCGGGTTGAGGATGGCCAGCGCCTTCGGGCCGTTGGAGAAGCGCAGTTGCGGCCGTGCCTGCGTGAGGGCGGTGAGGAAGGCTTCCAGGTTGGCGGACTGTAGCGTCGGCGTGACCGATCGCACGCTCGCCAGCCATTCTTTGGCCAGGGACTGGCGCGCCGGTTGCATCTGCTCCTGCTCGATCAGCATACGCTCCCAGGTTGGTGCGGTGACGAAGCGCAGCAGTTGCCAGGCGCCGTCGGTGTTCTTGCTCTGACTGCCTTTCAACATGGCATAGCAGTCGGTGGTGTGATAGTTGGCTGTCGTCCCCGTGGGTCCTAGGGGATTGAGAAAGAAGTCCAGTTCCATCTGGGGATGATTCAGGCGTAGGTCGCGCAGCGACGCGGAGCCACTCTCTTCCGTGGCGAACCTGGCGTTGCCGAAGGCATCCTTGCCTAACGCGGTGACTTCGGTCGGCTGCGGGGCGATGTGCTGCTTCCAGATGAGATCCTGGACGTACTGCAAGGCGTCCAGCGCCGCCGGCTGATCCAGCAAGCAGATAGAGTTGTCTTTGGGATCGACAACTTCGCCGCCCCAACTCCAGACGATCTGGGAGAGGAAGCCGCTCAGGTTGGCCATGCCGCTACTGAGGGCGAACTGACTGTACGCGGCGCCCTGTTTCTTGGTGAGCGATCCCCCCATGGCGACGAACTGATCCCAAGTCGTGGTTGCCGTCGGGAAGCTGAGGCCGGCCTGGCGGAACATGGCCTTGTTGCCAAAATAAAGGTGGCTGGAGACGTACTTCGGTAGGGCGTACTGGTGACCCTTGTCGATGAACATCTGGTACTGGCTGGGCAGAAAGTCATCAATCTCGGCCGTGCTGATGTCACGCGCTACCAGCGGGGTGATATCGGCGATACCGCCGCCGGCGACCAGGCTGAACAGCGGATCGCCATAGGCCTTCGTCACGTCGGGAGCGCTGCCGGAAGCGACCTGCACAAGCAACTTCTGGTCGAAGGCGCCGGGGATGTTCGGGTCGAGCTCGACCTGGAAGCCGGTCTGTTGTGTGAACTGCTTGAGGAGGTCCTGCTTGGGTGCTTCCGAGGGCTGGCTGTCGTAGTCGAAGAGGCGCAGCGTGCCCTGGCTCTTCGTCACCGTCCCGACGTTCGCCGCCACAGCCTGGCTCAATGTCGCTGCCGTGGTGGCGGTCGCTGCCGTGGTGGCGGTCGCCACGCTCGTCGACGTGAGGGCTGCCGGGATGCTTGGAGCGACGCTCGCAGCCGTGCTGCTGCTGGCGCCGGATGTGCTACTGCCGCATGCTGCCAGCAGGAGTACGGCCGCGGTGCCACTTCCAGATCCGAGCACACCAAGTGCCTGACGCCGGGTGAGCCCCCGTCGCACCAACTCCGCTTTGCCCATGCGCGTTCCTTTCGTCTGCGTCTACCGCTAAGGTGAGATATTCCGCGGCGGCGTATGCCACGATTCTACAAATCAAGCCAGGGCAGGTCAAACGGAAGCTGTGGTGCGCAGGTGGCCGGCGTTTTGTTGCCGACAGCCGGCCTCGTCTGGCCCTAGCCAAGCGAGACCGAAATGACCTACACTGCGTGGAGAGACCACAGCGGGGAAAGCGAGGCGCGGATGCGAGAGCTTGGTTGTCTGGGTCTCATGCTTCTTGCCTTCCCCGTTGCCATGGTGGTCTGGTGGACCCTGCGGTTTGCCGCCGCCGAGGGCAGCAGCCTTTCCCTCCTGTTTCTTCTCATCTTTGGTATACCTGCAGTCGTCTTCATCTGGACCAGCATCGTCGACACCCGCTTCGAACCGAGAGAGCAGGATGAAATGCCGGATAGCAGCCTGTACTGAATGGGCGAAGGGAAGTCGTTCGCTTGCTCGGCCTGTGTCCGCTGGTACTCTCGGCTGATGGGCGGTACAGACGTGAGCGAATGATGCGCATGCATCGCCCGACCTTCTCCTCCGTCGAGGAAGACGGACGTACCTTCATGGTATGACTCACGACGCTGGACGGTGACGATCGGCGCCGGTCGAACGGCGGCAACAAGGCAGGAGCGGTGAAGACGATGGCGAATGACGGGCGCCTGCGGGCGGGCCTGATCGGTTGTGGCTTCATCTCGGCCCGGCATGGGCCGGCCTGGCTGGCGTCGGCGGACGCCGAACTGGTCGCCGTCTGCGATCAGGATCTGGCAAAAGCCGAGCAACGCGCCAGGGAGTGGGGCATCACTGCCGTCTATGGCGACGCCGTGCAGATGCTGGATCGGGAACGCCTGGACATTGTCGATGTCGCCACCAGACCGGGCACGCACACCATGCTCGTCGGCTTGGCGGCAGCGCGCGGCATCAATGTCCTGTGCCAGAAGCCGTTAGCGCCATCGTTGGAAGAGGCCGCCGCCATGGTGACGACCTGCGAGCAGGCCGGCGTGCGTTTCATGGTCAACGAGATGTGGCGCTACCTGCCACCGATGGCGGCGATGGGTCGCTTGATCCGCGACGGGGCCATCGGCCCTGTCCATTACCTCCACTATCTCTGGGGCCGGCAAGCCTTGCGTGTGCCGCATCACGTCTTCCTGGACCAACCCTACTTTGCCGAGATGCCGAAGTTGATCGTCTACGAAGCCATGATCCACTCGATCGACGCCGCGCGCTCTTTAGTCGGCGAGATCGAAAGCGTCTACGCCCGCATGGCCCGTGTCAGCGGTGGCATCCAGGGTGAAGACATGGCGCTGGTGGTACTCGGCCATCAAGACGGCGTGACGTCCGCACACGACGCCTCCTGGGTGACCCCTGGCGGCGCACCCGAGCAGGCCCAGTACGCCTGGCGGGCGGAAGGGCGCGATGGCGCGCTGGACTACTCCGAACGCACCGGCGAACTGCGCTTGATCGATGCGCAGGCGTTGCACGTGCTGGAACGCTACCCCGACTGGGCCACGCCGCACCAGCAGGCGTTCACCGACTGCATCGGCCACTTCGCCCACGCCGTGCGCTTTGACGAACCCTTTCAGTCCTCCGCCCGCGACAACCTGCGCACCCTCGCGGCTACCCTGGCCACCTACGACTCCGCCGCCAGCGGTCAGGCGGTACGACCACCGGAGATCCCGTACTAACTGGCGGGCGGTTTCCCGATCCTGGCGACGGCCAGCCGCCGCTGCCCGCGCCTGGCTGGCGCGGCGCACGGGCTCGTCCTGACTGCCGCCCGCGAACCAGCTCCGCCGTTGCCACGGGCAGTCTGGCTGCCCTCGTTCTTACTGCCCCAGCACGAACGAGGCCCGCACCACCGCCGTGATCTGCTTGTCGATGGTCGAGGTGTCATATGTGCCGCCGTTGGAGATCTCCGTCGAGTTCACCGGCGTGATCTGGATGACGCCGGTGCTGACCGACACCAGGTGGCCGATTTGGCTGCCGGTGCTCCGGGCGATCTTCTGGGCACGTACTTGGGCGTCCTTGGTGGCAGCGGCCAGGAGTTGCACGCGCAGCCCGGCCAGTTTGCTGTAGAAGTACTCCAGGCGCTGCGTGGAGAAGACGACGCCCTGGTTGATGAGGCTCGTCGAGTCCTGCGCCAGTTTGGTGATCTGCTGCACATTGCCCGAGTTCACCTGGATGTTCTGGGAGAGGCGATAGCTGACGATGCTGTTGACGCAGCCGCTGCTGACGGGCAGCTTGCCGTTGGCCGTACAGTTGTTGTAGATCGGGTTCATCATCACCGGCGCCACCGTGATCTCGCTATCCGTCACGCCCTGCGCCTGAAAGTAGGAAAGCACCAGGCTGAGATCCTGCTTCATCTGGCCATAGCCGTCTTTCAGGCCGTCCGCCGGAACAGTGCGCGTGAAGTTGCTTGACCAGGTGACTTGATCGGACGTGATGCGCTGCTCGGTCGAGCCAGTGACCGTGAGTTGCGCGTTGTCGAACGTCTTGACATAGGTGATCGTGCGCGCCACGATCATCGTGCCCACAACGATACTGACACCCAGTATCAGACCGAAGAGGAGCAGGGGCCAGCCGGAGAACGCCGCAGCACGCGGTTGCACAGGGATGCTCCCTTCGTGATGCGCCGCCAGCCTGGTGTCCCACACACCGGAACTCTGGCATCGCGCATCTAAGCACGTAGCCAGAACAAA
>DHIZ01000051.1:6147-8880 GCA_002404055.1 Chloroflexi bacterium UBA4733 | reverse complement strand
CTGATTGGCGATGTAGCATCGGTACTGCGCAGGGGTATTCTCTATGCATAGCTATCGACAGAACGGAGCCGAGGAGCAGCACCGATGCGTGAAGAAGCGCTTCCTGTTACCGATTCGTGCCCAATCGGTCTGGAACTGATGATCGGGTCGACGAGGTTAGGAGGTTACAGGGAGGCAGATGCCGTGTGTTTACGCTCAGGCAGCGCGGTTGGCCCATACCTGACACGGTGACTGCTCGGTAGCAGGATATATCGACCAGCTTTTCTAATTCATCACAAAGGTATACCATCGACAGAGGCTGGCGGGGGCGCTCCCGAGCGGGACGCGATGCGTGGCGGAGTCACGCGGCCGGATGGGGTGGATAGGGCATGGATCTTCGGCAGTTCCTCGCGATCCTGCGTCGCAGGTGGTGGACGCTCGTCCTCGGACTGGTAGTCGGTGCCGCGGGCGCCTACGGCTTCAGCAAGACTGAGACGCCGGTCTACCAGGCCCAGGCAACGCTGCTGCTCAACCTCGCACAGCAGGCGTCGGTGCCCACCTTCCAGGATGTCTCGGCCAGCCAGGCCCTTACCAAGACGTACGCACGCATCATCACCGCTCGACCAACGCTGGACGAGGCGGCCAAACGGCTCGGCGGCGGCCTGACCTACAAGAGCCTTAAGACGGTGGCGGGTACCGACGTGCTCCAGACCGAGCTGATCCTCGCGTCATTCCAGTCGAAGGATCCAATCTTCGCCGCCACGGTAGCAAACACCGTGTCGCAGGTCTTCGCCGAACGCGTGCGCGAGGCGCAGCTCGGCGGGCCGCACATAGCGGGGGTGACCCCTTCCGCATCGGACAACCTGAACACGATTTACGTTGTTGAACCCGCTAGCGTTCCTGTTAACCCGATGTCTCCCAGGGTGACGGTGAACACGATCGTCGGTGGCGTGTTGGGATTGCTGGCGGCGATCGCCGTCGTCGCGGTGATCGAGTATCTTGACGACACTGTGAAGGAGCCCGCCGACCTGGAGCAGCACGATCTGACGCTGATGGGGGTCGTGCAGCGCTTCTCGGCTCGGCGCGATTCGTTCCTCAGCGTGCTGGACGACAGCAGCCGGCGCGAAGGTCTCCTTGAGGCCTACCAGCACCTTCGCACGAACATTGAGTTCGCGCGGCTAGACACGGACATCCGCAGCATTGTCGTTACCAGCGCCCAGCCGCGCGAGGGCAAAACAACCACTTGCGTCAACCTCGCGATCATGGCCGCCCGTGCGGGACGCCGGGTGGTGCTGGTGGATGCCGACCTGCGCCGACCCGCGATCCATCGAGCGCTCGGCCTGCCGAATCGAGAGGGCGTGACGACCGCACTGCTCAGCGCAAGCCAGGAAGGTCTACCTTTTCTGCAGACGCAGGTTCCCAACCTGCGCGTGTTGTTGACCGGGCCGCTGCCGCCGAACCCGGCCGAGGTGCTCGGCTCCGAGCGGATGGTGACGCTCATGCGCAAGCTCCAGGAGGAGGCCGACCTTGTCGTCTACGATACGCCCCCCAGTGTGGCAGTCGCCGACGCCGCCATCCTCGCGGCGCACGCCGATGCCGTTCTGCTCGTGGTAGATGCCGGCCGCACCCGTATGAGCGCGCTGGCGACGGCGCTCGATCACGTGCGGCGTTCACGTACACGCATTTTGGGCGTGGTGCTGAACAAGGTGAGCCGCCACGGCAAGGGCTATCAGGGCTACTACGACTATTCCGGCTCCTACGCCAGCCAGGCTGCCGCACCCAGCCAAAACGGTCCCTCGCCCGACAAACAGCCTGTAGCCCACAGCTAGAGCCCGCTGTTATGGTACGCCGCAGAGTCCTGTACGCCGCCGGCATCGCGACGCTGCTCGTATCTCTCGCCGGCTTGGACGCGATCCGCCTCGTCGGCGCGTACAGGAACCTGACAGCGGCACGCGAGACGTTCCTCTCGGTCGAGGGTACGCTCCTCAACGGCGACAAGATCGCAACCATCTCTGCGGCAGACGTCATGCAGGCGCGCGCCCGGATGCTCGACGCTCGGGGTCGGCTCCGCAGTGCGTCGGCCATCCTCCATGGCGACCCGCTCTTGGCGGTAGGTGAGCATCTGCCCGTGGCCGGCCGCCAAGTCCGTGCGGCCAAGAACCTGGCCGCTATCGGCGCCCAGCTGGGAGACGCCGGCGTGGAGGCGGCCGATGTCCTTGCCACGCTGCAGCAGATGCGCGACGCCAAGGGGACACCGCTGCTGCTGCAGGTGCAGCCTGCGCTCGTCGCCACGCAGCCGGCCGCCGACCGCATACAGCAGCAGCTCGTGCAGGTCCGCCGCCTGCGGGACGCAATCCCGCCCGGCAGTCTCCTCGGGCCACTGCGCAGCGCGCTCGCGACTCTCGACAAACAGCTGCCGCGGGCCGACGACGCACTCTCAGCCTACCGCGATGCGGTAGCGCTGCTGCCGGTGGCGCTCGGCTACCAGGGGCCGCACACCTATCTCGTGCTGGCGCGAGACAGCAGCGAGCTCCTGGGTTCCGGCGGGTACGGCCTGGCGTACGGCCTGGTGACGATCGACCACGGTCAGCTCACGCGCGTCACGTTTGGGGACACGAATGAACTGCCAGTGGGCGACTGGCCGCCGCCCGATCCACTGAACTACGTCACGCCACCGCCCGCGCTCACCCAGTACCTGCTGCACGGCTGGCCCATGAGCCTCGCCGACGTAAGTTGGTGGCTCGACTTCCCTAC
>DHIZ01000051.1:1624-5945 GCA_002404055.1 Chloroflexi bacterium UBA4733 | reverse complement strand
CCGATCGATGGTGTCATCGGCATCGACTCGTACACGATACAGGCACTGCTGGGGGTCATGGGCCCGCTCGCGGTTCAACAGTTCGACGTCACGGTGACAGCTGCCGACGTCATCCGGCAGGAGCTGGTGATCACCAATCCGGCGCCTGGCACCGCTCGTTCCGACGGCCTGGACCCAAGACAGTTCGGCGTCCTGCTGGGCAGCGAGACGTTCGACCGGCTGCAGCAGCTTCCTGCAGCCCAGTGGCCACAGATGGTATCCACACTGCGAGACCTCGTGCAGCATCGCGACGTTGCTGTGTACGACAGGGATCCGCGCGTCCAACAGGAGATCGACCGGCTCGGCGCCTCTGGCAGCGTCCCCGCGGCCGCCGGCAGCGACTTCGTGATGGTCGCCGACGCCAGCGTGGGTCACAGCAAAATGAACCTGGTGGTGCAACGCAGAACAGCGCTATATGTGTCCTTGCGGGACGACGGCAGCGCCACCGACCAACTTACACTGTCGTATGCGCTTCCGATGGCCGCTTGGACGAGGAGCGACCCGGATCTGGCCCGCGTCTTCGGTCAGCCGTCCTACTACTTCGGCGACTACATCCGCGTGCTGGCGCCGAACGGCACCGAGCTATTGAGCGTCAGTCTCAACGGCATACCGATCGCACACCCCGAGCCGGTGACCTCGGAAGCCGGTCACCGGGAATTCGCGGCGTACATGGAGCTCGGCGAGAATCAGGCGGCCACGGTCATCGTGGTGAGCCGCGTGCAGAACGTCGCGAGCAGAACCAAGTCCACGATGGAATACCGCTTGCAGCTGCTCAAGCAGCCGGGGACGTCGGGCGGGCCGGCCTCTATCACGCTCCAACCGCCTGCTGGCTGGATTATTGTCTCCGCCGCGCTGGACGGTCATCGCGTCAGTGCACCTACGGGCGTAGTCACCACTGACTTCTCCCAGGATCGCAACCTCGTGTTCGAGCTCGCGCGGGCGAGTTAGTCAACCGAGCGCGTTCCGAGACGCGGGCTACGCTGATTCCGTGGGTTATTACCGAAACGGTCCGCGACTTGAACTTCCGGCGATCCGGTACTCTAACGATGAGGGAAGTGTAAATAATCTGAGATGGTACAAGTGTGTCTATTTCGTTGCTACGTGGTTGACAGCTGTTCCTCCGTCCGATACCATGCCATGACGGAGGTCCTTATGAGAATAGTGCGATCTACAGCCGTGAAGCTGCTGGTTCTACTCGCGGGTCTACTCCTCGCGCTCCTGGCGGTGGTGGGCGCTCGGGCTCAGACCGCCTATCCGGGTGCGGCAGCTACGACCACGGCTGTTGCCCCGGTCACGGCAGCAAACACCGCCTCAATCGCGCTGCCCAACACGGGAACCGGTGGCATGGCCGCGCAGCGCTCGGTGAGCGCCTGGCCTCTGCTCGTGGCAGCGGCCATCATGCTGATCGGCAGCGTCGTCCTCTATTATCCGCTTGCTCATCGCCGCAGGCAGTAACCACACGCTTTTGCCACGCAGTGCACAACCGCTCGTCCGTCGCTGTCGATAAACAGAGCCGGCTTGCCGCCTCTCCTGATATTACTAGGCATCGGGGCAGGCGCCTCCACCGTTCCACCCGCCTCCATCATCGCTCAGGGGCACGGTCCGCAGTCCTGCGATCAGATCAGGAATGAGCCTCGGGCAAGATACTTGCAAGGTGGGGACCGGCGCTTGAGGTTCACCCTCCCATTCTCACGAACTCGCACGAGTCCCAGATGCTGG
This sequence comes from Chloroflexi bacterium UBA4733, assembly GCA_002404055.1. The sequence continues at coordinate 4,187 of DHIZ01000051.1, read as the reverse complement.
TGGGTCACTCCAACGCTGGCCGTCGGTGGTTCCGACATCGCGAGTGAGCCGGGCCGCGTACGCCAACTGGGCATCGGTGCAGTCCTCGATCTGCAGGCAGAGACGGCCGACCGCAGCGATCGGTTCGACACGGCGGGCATCGCCTACCGGAAGATCGCGGTGGCCGACTTTCATGCGCCTAGCCAGCCGCAACTCGAGGAGGCGTCAGCTTGGGTGCTTGAGCGGATGGAGGAAGACAGAGCAGTGCTTGTTCACTGCCGCGCCGGCGTCAGCCGGAGTTTTACCGTCGTGCTCGCAATCCTGCTCCGTATCGGCTATGGCCTCCCGGCAGCTTATAACCTAGTTCGCAAGATCCGGCCGGAGCTCTACCTCTCGGATTCGCAATCCGACGCCTTGCGTATCTTCGCAGCGGGCCTCGGGCGCGCCGTCGAGTAATGTTCCCTCTTGGCAACAATCTCGCAACTCGCTAATCGACGGCGGCGCCGGGTCTCGAGCCCGCGTTTCGGAAGGGCTGTCAGAAGGAGGATGTGCTCGACGTGTACGAGCGACCCTTCGACCTCCGCTTCCCTCAGGTCTGCCTCGATGAAACCAGTAAGCAACTCGTTGGGGAGGCCCGCACACCGCTCCCCGTCGCACCAGGCGAACCCGCACGAGAAGACTACCAATATGTCCGCAATGGCGTCGCCATCCTGTTCATGGTGACCGAACCGCTGGCAGGCAAACGGGTGGTGACCGTCACCGACCAACGCACCGCCGTCGATTTCGCCCACGTGATTCGCGACCTGGCCGACGTGCGCTACCCGGACGTTGAGCGCATCGTGTTGGTGATGGACAACCTCAACACCCATACGCCAGCGTCGCTTTACAAAGCGTTTCCGCCCGCGGAGGCGAAGCGGCTCGCGGACAAGTTAGAGATCCACTACACGCCCAAGCATGGCAGTTGGCTCAACATGGCGGAGATCGAATTCAGCGTGCTCACCCGGCAGTGCCTGGACCGCCGCATCCCCGATAAGCCGCTGCTCAAGGGTGAGGTCGCGATGTGGCAGGCGGCCCGCAATCGGGCGGGCACTGCCGTCAACTGGCGCTTCACCACGGCTGATGCTCGCATTCGGCTCAAGCGCGTCGCAGTCGAGCACTAAGCTGCTGGCCTCAATTGTTATGCACTTCTTGACGGACTGCCAAAGCTCGCCGCACGCGTGGCCGGGCCTCAAGCAAGCCAGCCGGAAAAGTGAAGCCTATCCCGGGCCAGCAGCTTAGCACGTCCTCCTGATGCACTTGTAGCCGTCAATCACGCCGGGGGAGTCGACCAGATCCCCACGCATAAAGAGCCTTCGTAAACGGGCCGAATGACTCTGCAGTGATTGTGCCCGCAGGGAACAAATCACGAATGACGCCTCGGGTTGGGAGAGAGATGCGTTCAAAAGATGACCCATAGCGGCGACCATAGGAGAGAGGCCAATGATACCAAAGCCAACGCTGGCAGCGTTGAGGAAGGAACTGCACACAGAGAAAATTGTAGTGCGGCTCCCATGGGAAGTACCTATACGGTACCTGGATGAAATAGAATCGACCCACTCTCTGGATTTCTTGAGCAACTGCCTGCTGACCACTAACATCTAAATGTTCGAGAAGAGAATTGGAAAAAACAATGTCGAATGACTGTGCTCTGATCGGGATGCAGCGTGCGTCTCCTTGAATATATTGATGTTCAGGGAGTAAATCTTTCTTAACCATTGCCGCCGAATATAGGTTGATATAGCTTACAGGCAAGTCAGCTCTGTTTGCAAAGAAGCTACCCGACGGCTGACCTGCAACATCAAGGACACTCATGCCGGGTTGTAATCCTGAGACCCTCTGAAAAAATATGAATCTCCTGATACGAAAGGATCGGGACAACGATCTCGCATTATTGTTATCAAACCACGGAAATAGGTCCCATGGACTAACAGCGGCAATTTTTGAACCTAACTGAAGCAGTAAGGATTGAAGTCTATCCCACGATCTACGGCCGTCCACGTTGATTCTCCTGCCACAGCCCCGTTTCACTAGATTTGGCTGTCACTTGATTTGGCCGGCGTTGAACGTCTCCGGCGCCAGAACCATACGAGAGGCACAAGTGCGCAAACGCAAATGCTGGCGAACGCGTTCGACACTGGCGACGCGCGCCGCTACCGCGGCGGCGATGTCTTCGTCGAAGGCGCAGCGCCCCCGTGCATCAGCTTTCGAGCTGGCGCCTTTCCAAAGGAGATTATACGGCAGAGTTCTTCCTGCTCCGTCGGGGTCAAGGTGACGCGAAAGCGTTTTGTTCTCATGGGCAGAGCATAGCCCATGTATGACATAACTAGCTACATTGCAATGGCCGTGCGGAGCACAGGCGGTCACGGCGAAGGGGGTGCAGCAGGCACTGGAGCGGGTGCAGGAACTGTACGCTTGCCTGCAGCCGCACGAACAGAAGGAGCTGATCGGGCTGGTGGTGCGAAAGACGGTCGTGAAGGACCGCGAACTGGTGTTGGAATTGAACGGAGGTATCTGCGCCATTCAAGGAAAAGCGCCCGAATTTAAC
>DHIZ01000051.1:0-1373 GCA_002404055.1 Chloroflexi bacterium UBA4733 | reverse complement strand
TCTCGTACATCAGTAGGAACATCAGTAGTGATCACGGAACCCCTTAGCGCCTCCGCAAGTTTGTTCACTGCCTGACGCCTGAGACCGTCTTCAACACTGGTGTAGATGTTCATCGTCGTGCTCATGCTGGCGTGTCGTCCTAATGTTCGCGCGACTGAAGGATGCACGTCAAGGAGCGGCAGAAACGAGAGGAAGTAGTGCCGCAATTGGTGGAGCGGTATGACCGGCAAACCGGCTGCGCGGAGAGAGCTTTGGAAGTGGTGCGTGAAGTACGCCGGGTCATATGGCCTTTCGCTCTTCGTCACCCACACCAGGCCGCTGCTGCGCTCGCCAATGACTTTCCGTAGTGCTGTCACCACATCGGGCAGCAGGTCAATCGTCGCGTTGCTCGCCCGCGTCTTGAGCCCTTTGATGACCAGGCCTTGTCTCGGTATGCGCTGTACTTGCTGACATATTCGGGCAGTAGCGCCGTCTAGGTCGATGTGCTCAATGGCAAGGCCAGCAAGTTCGCCCGCGCGCAGCCCGGTAAAGAGCGCGGTCACGTAGACAGAGGAAAGGGGGTCCTCGCTGAGCGCAGCGAGCAAGCGCTGTGCGTCGGCGATTGTGAGCGCTGGCACGGCCTCCCGCGGCGGCAGCGGGATCGAGTCAGTGAGGCTCACGACATTCCTATCGACCCAACCCCATTTGAAGGCAACTTGGAGCGCGCGCCGCAAGGCAATGCGGATGTTCCTCCGGGTCTTCGCCGCGAGCGTCAACGACGCTAGGAAGGTTTCAGCATCCCGTACATCGAAGCGGCGGCAGTCGATGGTGCCGACGGCGGGCTTTAGATGTATGCGCACGTAACTGTCATACTCGCGCCACGTGTTGAAGGCCCGCTCGCCGCGCTCCACTTGCCCTTTGAGGCCAGCGAGCCAGACGTCAAACAGATCGCTCATCGTGTGCCGTTCGGGAATCAGCGGACGGCCGCTGTCCTTATTGCGCTGCGCCGCTTTTAGCGCCGCCTTCGCTTCGCGCTCTGTCTTAAAGTACGCGTACACGCGCTTGCCGTCCGCGTCATAGATCGCCATTTGCCAGCGCAGGCCTGCGCCTGTGTTGCGCTTCGTCACCGTTCCGTCACCGTTGCCGCGTACTCGTGCCATCTGCTGCCCTTCCTCGCACATCAGTAAACCGATTGCACTAGGAGTGTACCGCGCCCGTCGGGAAGATGCAAGGGGTCATCACGGCAGAAATCAGCGCTGTTGCGTAGGCGCGCGAGCGTGTTCAAGCCGGTCCTAGAACCGGGAGATATCCGAAGGGCAGATACCGCGCTCGCGCTGTCAGAATCGGCTCTCAGCGCGTCTGGGCGGCATTGCTGGCGGGGCGCTACCGGGACA
>DHIZ01000140.1 GCA_002404055.1 Chloroflexi bacterium UBA4733 | reverse complement strand
GCTCCTGCTGGAGCCGGCCAATGTTGGCTTCCAGGCGGTCGAGGTCGACCAGGAGGGAGGGCGTATCGAGTTCGCTGACGTGCATTGTTACCTCCGCGCGGCCACGCCGAGACCGCCTGTTGGCGGATGTTCTGCGCCGAGCTCAGGCCGACCGTGCCGCTGGACCGCAACTGCACCAAGCGAGGATACCACAGACTCCGCCAGGTGCGCCCCGACTGAGGTGTCTAACAGGACACCGAGCTGCCGAAAACTGTCGGTCAGGTGGGTGCTCATCGCCTGGACAGCCAGGTCGGAGTTCCCCGTCTTGAGTCCCTCATCGACCAGCGTCCGCAGTGATCGGTTGAGATCGGCCTGCACTGCCGGCGGCACCACCACGGCCCGCCACATGGCGTGGTGATAGAGGACCTGCATGCAGGCACTGAGCAGGCGGTTGCCGGAGGCATCGGCCAGCGCCGTGTGGAACTCCAGGTCCAGCGCACTGTACAGGGTGCTGGCGACCGGTTGCGGCGAGGAAGCCGCCAGCGCTTCCAGGCGATTGAGGAGTGTCTCCAGCAGTTCGATCCCCGTTGGCGTCACCCGCTGCGCCACCAGGCGGGCGATCTGCAGTTCGACACTGACGCGCAGCTCGGCAATTTCGGCCAGCGTGATCTGATCCATGGCCAGCAGGAGGCCGATGGCCCGCGCCAGCGAGTGCCGGGCCGGATCAAGCACGATGGCGCCGCCGTTGCGCCCGACCTGCACCTCCACCAGCCCGTCCGCCTCCAGCACGCGCAAGGCTTCCAGGATGGTGACTTTGCTCACGCCGAAGACATCCTGCAGCTCCCGCTGGGGAGGCAGGCGATCGCCCGGTTTCAGCTCACCGCGCGTGAAGGCGTTGCGCACGGCGGCGGCAACCTTCTGGAAGCTGTAGTCGGGCGTGACACGACCAAAGGCCGGTCCGGCTCGTTCAGCTTCCTCGTGACGGTCCATCGCCCCAGCCTCCCTATGTGATACAACCCTATCGGGCATGGCCACCCGCATCCTTGCCAACATTCCCAGGAATGGTTATAACCATTATACAGCTAAATGACGTTGCAAGCGCAAAGGATGGATAACATGACCGTCGCCAATGTACCGCCGACCTCGCCGCCGCTTCGCGTTGCCGTGATCGGCGCCGGAGCCAGGGCGCAAGACCACCTGGCCGCCATCGCCCGAATGCCGCAGTACTGGCAACTGAGCGGCGTCTGTGACGCCCGACCCGACCGCGCGCAGGCGGCATCCGAACAGCACGGCGTTCCGGCCTTCGGCGATCCGCTGCAACTGCTCAGCGACACACGCGCCGACGCAGTGCTGGTGATCGTGCCGCCGGACGGGCACCACCCGCTGGTGCTGGCGGCGGCAGAGCGCGGTGTCCACGTGATGACCGAAGTACCGATCAGCATCTCACTACCGCTGGCCGACCTGATGATCGAGGCCTGCCGGCGCAGCCACGTGGTCCTCGAGGTGGCCGAGAACGTCTGGCGGCGCCCTGTAGAGCAGTTGCGCCGGGAAGTCATCCGGCGCGGACTGCTGGGCGACCCGACCCTGGCGCGCCTGTCGTATACATCCGGCTCCTACCACGGCCTGAGCGCCGTCTTTGAACTGTTGGAAGGACAGCCGGAGCAGGTCTGGGGCTGGCGGCGCGACATGCCGACGTTGCCGCAGCTCGACCTCACCGGCCAGCCACGCGAGTACCACGATTGGGAGTTCGGTCTCTTTCGCTGGCCGGTCGATGCCGCCACCGGTAAGGAGGGTCCGACGCTGCTCTACGAGCAGCCGCCCCGACCAGGCGGGCAGAACGCCTGGGAGATCATCGGTCCGCGTGGCCGCACGCTCGGCAACGACGTGTTGCTGGCAGAGTCCACCAACGGCATCCTGCGGGAGCGGCGCTACAGCATGCAATGGGAGACAGAGTTAATAGACGGTCAGGAACGCCCCGCCCGGCTGGTACTGCCCACCGATCCCCCGGTGGTCTGGGAGAACCCGCTGCTCCATCTGGGGCTTCCCGAAAGCACGACAAGTCTGCGTCATTTTGCCGAGGTCTGGCAACTGCTGGACTTTCACCAGGCCATCGTCAGCGGCAGCCCACCGCGCTACGGCGCTGCTGCCGGACGCCGCGACCTGGAGTTGCTGATCGCCCTCCGCGAGTCGGCCCGCCATGGCAGCACGGCAGTCGCCTTGCCCCTTCGCGCCGAGACCGACCACGAACGCGCGCTGCACGCGACCTACCGCCGGACCTACGGCCACGACCCGCTGACGCAGTGGCGCGAGGCGATCAGCCAGCTCTACCCGCGCGGCGGCATCACCCACGGTATCGTGGGAACATAAGGGAACCGCTTATCGGAACCTGCTACCATGGTGGCCCGCCTGGTAGAGCAGGACTGAAAGGAACACACATGGCCACCGCCGAAGCCGTCGAACTAATCCGCTTGCTGGAGGATCAACACACCTATGCGGAGCACGCGATCCAGCACATGCAATTGACCCGCCAGGTCTACGACGAGCAAGCCGGCATGGCCCGCCCCCGAGCAGCCGGGGTGCAAGACCCTGACCACTAATCGATACTGGGGGTAGAGGAGCATCTGTCTACCTACTGCGTAGGCTCTGTGGTAGGAGGTCAGCGATGGGTTACACAGTATGCGGAATATAGCGAGTCCAGTTTACGGTACTCAACAGGCTACGGTTGGCAATACGAGTAGTTCTCGACGTGACCTGGCTTTGGGTGCAGCAACGGAGCGACTGGCGGAGATCGAAAGCCTGGGACCAGACTGGGATCCTTATGGATCCGAGGCGCCATCAGCAATTGCCGTGAACCTTGCGCGCACGCTCCTGCAGTATGCAGTGGCAGGCGAACTTGGCAAGCGTCTCGGTGAAGCATTGCTACCGCTGCACATTGCCCCCATTGCAGATGGGGGTGTACAACTGGAGTGGTCAACGAGCATCGCTGACCTGGAGGTGTATGTCAGCCCTGCAGGAACCTTCAGTATGCTCATTATCAATCGCCAGGATCAAACCAGGCGCTCTGATGAGCGCGACAACCTCACCCTGATCGAAGTCCTTGCCGAGCTGGATCGCGCTTTCGAGACACCGGTACGTGCATGATCCTTTGGCCGAGATCGTTGACGGGGATGTACTGTATCGGTGGATCTCGCCACAGTACATCAAGAGAAACGGGAAGGTCAGCTCAGGCGCCTACAAGCGGTGGTCAAGCGTGGAACGAAAACTTGTTATTGATCCGAGGATCTCTGTCGACTTGGCGCGGCTGACGGATGCGGAAAAGATGAGGATGCGATCAACCAGACCGGATACGCGTATAGGAGCTATCTCGGTCGCTATCCTCTCTCAACTTGGCCTGTCAGTCCGGCACGAGCCCGACGAGGCGAACGGCAATCCGGCGCACTGCGTCATCGAAGGTGATATCACGGATGATGTCTGCCGCCAACTTGCAGACGATACGGACCTCCTTCCATAGAGATCTCCGCCACTGCTCTCGTCGCCTGTAGAACCTGCACCGCGCGAGGGTGGAGATTATTCGATCCCTGCTTTCCATCGTCATGGGCGTGTCAATCAGCCAGCGACTACGCCAGGCGCTCCAGCATCGCATTGACTGCCGCAAGGTCGAACTCCTCCGGGTCAAATTCGCCATCCACCCAGTCCAGCAGTTCTTCATGCTGCTCGTGCTCGGGATCATTGATCGCTTCCAGGAACTCCTGATAACCCCAGACGCCACCGACGTCCTCCGGTGGACAGGCGCGCCGGCCGGTGAGACACCGAGGGTAGCGCACGTCAGTCTCGGCCGGCAGTAGCTTCTCGACAAGGATCGTGTGCTGCCAATCGTCGCCGAAGTCGTATTCGTAGACGAACTTCGCCTGTTCGCCGCTGATCAACCGGTTCAGCTTGGCCCGCCTGGCATTCTGCATGCCGAGTTCGCCACCCTTGTCCGTCTCCGGGTCGCCATATTCAGTACCACCGACTTGAAAGGCAAAGAGGTGGCAGTCGTACCAACCCATGACGACCTGGAGGATCTCGTGCAGCCGGTAGAGGGTGATGTCGCTCGGTACCTGGATGCGCCGCCAGATCGGTGGTTTGCTGCCCTTGAGCGTTACCTTGAGTTGATAGATCTTGCCGGCCGGCGTCTTGCGCTCCGCCATTGCTCTCCTCTATTCCCTGTTGGATCGCCTCTGCCATTATTGCCAGCGTTGTTGTCGCCTGTCCAGCACGTCACCCCACGCTAAAGACGTGTGAT
>DHIZ01000370.1:875-3281 GCA_002404055.1 Chloroflexi bacterium UBA4733 | reverse complement strand
GAATTCCAGCCAGGCGGCGAAGTCTGCCACCTGCTGGCGCAGGGTCAGCGACCGTCGGTACGCCTGGTGCAGGTGGCGTATGCTGTCCGCATGCCACGACCACCCGCCGAAGTACTGCTCGGGTGGGTCGAGGAAGGGGTTGTTGGTTGAGCCATCAACCCAGTGCAGGAAGCTGACGACGGCCTGGCAACGAGTGCCGCGCAACCGGACCTGCCAGGCATCGACATCGGCCGGCGGTCGGCGCGGGACTTCCCGCCAGACCGCCGCCGGCAGCAGGTCCCGCACGCTGGCGCGCAGTAGCCCCGGGCCGATACGGTCAGCGATAAAGGGAGCAATGGCGGCGAAGAGCAGCCGCTCCCCCGGCGGTCGATTGGCGAGGGCGTGCAAATCCTCACCCTCGATGGTCATGCGCTGGATGGGGATCTGCGCCTTGAACCCGGCGAAGCCGGCCTGGCGCTGCCAGACGGGCTCCAGCGGGAAGACATCGCGGCTGAAGCGCTCGCCGAAGGCCCGCAGGCGGGCGGCGGCGAAAGACTCCTGGCCGGCGGGCTGGGCCGAGAGGATCTCGTCGGCCTGCTCCGGGTAATGAGTGCGCACCAGCACGGCAAACGCCGCCGCGCCGTCACGGTCGCGCAGCCGCTCCAGCAGCGCCGAGGGGCGGACCGGCCAGGGCGTGATCGCCCCGGCCAGCCGCGTGAGCCTGATGATGGGAACGCCAGAAGCAGTTGCCGCGTCTCCACGTTGGGATCTGGCGGCGCTCATCGCGCCGGCAGCCGGCGCAGGGCTTCGCGGACGCGGGCAGTCTGACTGCTGTAGCCCTGGACCTGCAGGCAGGCGAGCGTGAAGTCGGCTTGCTCGGGGATGGCGACGAGCTGGCCATTGGCGTCGAGGCACTGTTCGGCCAGCTCGCAGAGGCGCAGGCGCAGGGCGGGGACCTGGCGCAAGGTGCCGGTCAGGTCCTGCCGGCCTTTGGTACCGATGCGCCGGGAGAAGGTGATGACCTGGGTGTCGCCCCGCAACTCGGAGCGCTGGTCGGCGTTGGTGAGCTCGCTGAAGAACTCGACCATCTGCTGGCGCACCTCGTCGATGCTGAGCGCCGGATCGGGGTCGGGGAACTCCCGATTGTCGTAGACGAAGAGCCGCCGGGCGGCCTTCGCCGTGGTCGTGGTGTCGGCGGTGGGTGCAGTGGATGCAGTCATGGTCGTGTTGTGCTCCTTTGGTGCGGTTAGAACAGGGTGAGCTTCTCGACGCCGGCAGCCGGCGCCGGGTCGTTAGCAGGGACGGGTGGTGGCGCGCTGGCAGCGGCGGTGGTCGCCGGCGGGGGAGCCGCGTTGCTCTTGCCGACCGGCTTGCTCTTTCCGGCGCTTCCACCGGTCTTCGCCGACGGACTCGGCGGCGCGCTGGCCGTCGTGACCGGCCCGGGAGTGGTGGGCGCCGCCGGGCGGGGGTTGCGGGGCTGCTCGGCCCACCTAGCTTGCGCAGCGGCATGCACGCCCAGGACGCTGTCCAGCGCCTCCTGCCAGTCGTCCACGTCGCTGCCTTCCCAGCAGGGGTCGCAGCCATCCCGACCGATGCCGATGGTGGCGTGCCAACGCTTACCTGCGACCGGCTTGAGGCGCAAGACGACCTTGAAGGGCTGGCGATCGTCCACGGTGGGCGGCACGGCAGACGATGGGCTGGCGGCTGCGGTGTCCGGCGACGCAGCCGGCGCAGCGGGTATCGCTGCCGGCGCGACGGCGCCCGGCGGCGCAGCTTCCGCAGCAGGCATTGCCTCTGCCGGAGGGGAATCGGCATGGATAGACTGTTGTGCTGCCGCCAGTTGCTGGGCGAGTTCGTCGGCCGTCGGGGCCGCCTCGGCCTGTAGGCGGGCCAGCAGTTCGGCGGGCGGGGCCACGATGCTGATGGTCTCGCCGTCCTCGCCTGGCAACTCGACGACCGGTCGTGGTGGCAGCGGCGCGTCGTCTGGCGGGGATGCCGGCAGCGGGACTGTTGCTGCCGGTGTTGTTGTCCCCTGGGTAACGCTGGGGATCTTCATATGCTCTCCTTCTCTCCGAACGCTGGGAGCGTCGGCCCGAGTGTCGTGTTCGGCCTGCTGCTCGCCGGACCCAGGCTCGACACGAGCCTCGCCTCGCCCGTCAAGGACGGCGGAGCAGCGTACTCCGGGTGGGTGAGTTCGCGTGGCGGCACGGCTTGCGGCCTACGCTCCGAGCGGCTCAAACTGGCCCCGCAATTCCGTCTCGATGTAGCGTTCGGCCGTGTGCAAGGCGTGCTGCACCTCCATCGCCTCGGCGTCCGCCTGCAGCCGGCGGGAGATGGCTGTGGAGCGATCGAGGTCTGCCGGAAGGAAGCGCACGGCCCGCACCACCAGGACCGGGGCGTCCCGGTTGCACGGCGCTCCCGGCCCCA
>DHIZ01000370.1:0-723 GCA_002404055.1 Chloroflexi bacterium UBA4733 | reverse complement strand
CGATCGTTGGTCAAGAGGCGCGTCACTGCGGCGATGGTGGAGTCGGCCGGACCGAGCTTCTGCAAGCTGGGCGGCACGTGGCCGGCCGAGAAGAGGAGGCGGTCCACCTCCTCGGCGGAGAGGCGCAGGGCCTGGGCGAGCGCCTGGGCAACGTCCCGCGTCGGGGCCTCGCGCTCGCCGTTCTCCAGGCGGTTGATGTAGCTGGCGTTGATGCCGACGATCTTGGCCAGGGCGTTCTGGGAGACCCCGGCGCGCAGGCGGAACCGGCGCAAGGTGCTCGCGAAGTCTTCTGTCATCATCGCTATCCTTTCCTTTTCTTGGCGACACGGCTGCGTGGGAAGCCGCACCGCGTCTTGCGGTTGCCTCCCGGTACCGTGACCGCAACTCCAGACCGGGAACGATCAGCGCCCGGTCTGTTCGTAGTGCGCGAACTGGTCGAGGCCGCTCCACCAGCAAGCGACACGGCGGGCGGCGGCGGCCGTCGCTGTGCCGTGGCAGCGCCAGCATGCAGACTTCTGCCGGACCCCGTGCTATCCCGGAGTGATGGGGGACCGGATAGTCGGGGAGAAGAGGCCGCGTTCGCGGAGACTGACGTGCCGGCCCGCGTGGCCGACGATCACGTGATCCAGTACATCGACCCCCAGGAGGGCGCCGACCCGAGCGGCGTCCACCGTCAAGGCAACATCCTCTGGTGAGGGTGTCGGGTCGCCGGACGGGTGGTTA
>DHIZ01000196.1:8458-10144 GCA_002404055.1 Chloroflexi bacterium UBA4733 | reverse complement strand
TCTTGAGATGTTGGGCCGGTGGCGGGGCCAATCTTCTCAACTGCGAGGGATGCAGCGATGTTGGCGACGCGCGCTGCCAGCAGCATATCGTTGCCTTTTGAGAGGCGCGTGAGCAGGGCAGCTACGTGGGCATCGCCCGCGCCGGTCGTATCAACTGCCTGTATTGGTCGGGCAGGGAGATGTGTTGGCGTGATAGTGTCGCTGGCTATCCAGCAGCCCTGCACTCCTGACCGCGCTACAACGTACCCCCCAGGGGCAAGGCGCGGCACCAGCTTTTTAGCGGCCTCCGCTATATCTGCTATGCCTGTCAGTAGCGCGATTTCACGCGCATTGAGACTCAGGATGTCACAGCGAGCAAGCGCGCGTGCGAGACGTTCAGGCGGAATTTCCGCTACGAGCGGACCTGGGTCTATCACCAGTAAATAGTCTGTTGAGAGCGTGTGCAGCCATGTACCGAGCGACGCGCCGGAGACTGGATAGCACAGGTCGTACCCGGAGACATAGATGGCGTCGCCAGGTAAAAGAGGAATAGCATTCAAGTCAGATATGCTCAAGCGAGATTCGGTTCCCGGAGAAGTGACAAATGTGCGCTCGGCGTCTGGCTCAACCAGGCCAATGTCAAAGCCGGTATCTTCCCCGCTGATGCGCGGTAACACGAGTGGGATTCCGGCTGTTTTGAGATCAACCATGACTTGTGAACCCATCGGGCCATCGCCTACACGGCCCGCGAAGGCGACAGGCATACCGAGGCGCGCTGCCCCGACCAGCACGTTGAAGCCGCCGCCGGAGGTGAAGATTGCTTGCCTGGCTATACAGTCGCCGCCGCGCTCCGGTAGGTGATCGACATACATGAGGATATCCACGAGAACGCTGCCGATAAGCACGAGGCGGCGCGGTTGTATTCTCGCTGTATTATTCATTGTTGTGCCCCTATTTCCTCCTCTTACGAGATTCTGCTATAATACGAAGCACAGCAGAACAGCTTCCAGAGAAGGGGACAGCCATGACAGAGGTGACGATGGCTTCTTCCAGGCGCCGACCATTGAGTCGGACGCCAAAGGTAGAGTCGGTCATATTCGCGGATCAGATACTGAACTGTTTCTCGGTAGACGCGCCGGTGCTGGGCGTGACGCAGATCGCGCAGATACTTGGCGTTCCGAAGGCCCGTGTGCATCGTTTCCTCAGCACAATGGAGCAGATCGGCTATGTCCGGCGCGATGCGGCGACAGATCGCTACTCGCTCGGTATGCGGCTCTATGGATTGGGGATGCTGGCCGTCAATGGAGCCAGCTACCTCGAACGAATCAGTGTCAAGGCGCAGGAATTTTCCGAGCATTTTGGTTATACAGCAGTCGTTGGCATCTGGGCCGATAACGAATTTGCGGCGATTCGCACCTTTATACCTCCTCGCAGTCTGAGCGTCGCGATTCACACCGGCTTCCATAGCCCCGCTTATGTCACGGCTCAGGGGCGTGTTTTCCTCGCCTTTCTGCCACCTGAAGAACTCGACCACTATTTTCAGGCGACCGAGTTGCGCGCGTTGACAACGGAAACGCTCACAGACCCGCTGGCGCTGCGCTCTGAGCTTGATGCTATCCGCGAACATCTTTATGCCGCCGCCTGTAACCAGGCATCTCTTGGCGTGGCCGCTGTTGCCGCGCCCGTCTTCGATATCCAGGGGCGCGT
>DHIZ01000196.1:5021-8295 GCA_002404055.1 Chloroflexi bacterium UBA4733 | reverse complement strand
CAGCCTGGCAACAATGGGTAGGCATAAAAACGCAATAAACGGTACAGGGAACCCTCTTACCTGGGCGTCTCCACGTTCACTTGCGTATTGCGGGCAGCGATCAGCCGGAAGGCGTAATAGAGAATCCCAGCTACAATGATGCCCACATAATAGGCGATGTCGGCGCCGTGCAACGCGGACGCTATCGGACCTTCATACAGCGAGGAGTCCATGAAAGGGATGGACACGGCCAAACCGATCAGGAATGCTGCCAGACCAGGCCACTCAACAGCCGAGCGCACGAAACGCAGCCCTCGCGTTGGTCTCTCCGCCTGCCCCGGATGCAAGAAGAAATCCACGCAGACGATCGCCAACCAGGGACCAATCCAGTACGAGATCAGTAACAGGAAATTCTCGTACTTGCCCGACAGGCCATTCACGCCATACAAGGCCAGCGCGCCACCGAGTATACCAGTGGCGATTACTGAAATCCAGCGTTTGATCGGCACGTCCAGCGTGAGCAGCGAGAGCGCGCCGGTATAAATGTTGAGGGCGTTGGCGGCGATGGTGCCCAGAATGACGGCGATTAAAGCGATGATCCAGACTGGCCCCATCACTTTGACCACCAGGTCAATTGGCGACAGGCTCAGCCCGATGGTTGCTACGGCAACACCCAGGAATTGTAACCAGAAGCAACCGATGAACGAGCCGCCAAACACTGCCCCGAAGACGCGTACCTTGGACGAATCGGCTGGCAGATAACGTGCATAGTCCGCGGCGTATGGCGACCAGCTAAAGACGTAGGAAGCTACTGCCGTCACCGTCAAGACGAACAGCCCGATATGATCGGCTGTTGACAGCTTCGAGGTTAGCCCGTAATTGGCCTGCTGGAGTCCGATGACTGACATGATTACAAAGATGATCGCCAGTAGCGCCGCGCTGATGGCTTCAAAACGGTGGATGAAGTTATAGCCATAGATACCGACCAGAATCTGTGCGACCGAGAGGATTACCAGCGAAAGCCAGAACGGCAGCGTGGTCAGGCGGGCGATAGCTAATGAGCCGACGATACTGTTAACGGCATACCATCCACTCGCACTGACCCAGTTCAGTACTGCAGGCAGATACGTGCCACGCGAACCAAAACTGTGACGGGTGAATGCCAATTGCGGCATCCCAATTTCTGGGCCCATGCTGGCTGTGAGCGCCAGCAAACTGCAACCAATAATGTTGCCGATGAGAATGGCTAGAACGCCATCGACAAAGCCCAGACCGAAGATCACCGCGAGTGCGCCTACCAGCCAGACGGGTAAACCCATGTTGGCGGAAAACCAGAGCGTGAAGAGCGAGCGCGTGCTGCCATGTCGCTCTGTCTCGCGTACTCGCTCGATGCCATGCGGTTCTACAGTCAGTACTTGTTCACGATAGTCTATGTTCGAATCAAGTTGTTCTTTTGCCAGATCCCTGTTTGCCATAGCTTACTCCTTTGTTAATGCAAGGTGTAATTTCTTTATGGAGAACGACAGATTTTTCTGCTCCGTGCTATGTGTTCCTCCTTTCCGTATCATCTTGTTCCGCTTCGTGTGACGACTGGCGTTGCTTAAGTTCGCTCAACACATGTTCGGTATCCGCGCCAAGCAGTGGCGGCGCTGTGGGTGGGGCCAGGCGCATCTCTGAAAAAGTGATTGGTGTTCGCGTGACGGGCATCTTTCCTACGACAGGGTGTTCAACATATGTGATCATCTGGCGGGCGACTACCTGCGGGTTGTGCGCTACCTCCGCGATGGAGTCCACGCTGCCTGCCGGTATCCCCGCGTTCTGGAACAACTCAAGCCAGGAGTGGCGTGGTCTCGTGCGAAAGATCTGATTCAACTGCTCGACAAGCCGTTCTCTTGCCTGCATCCGCAGGTTGTTCGTCGCGTACTCTGGCGAACGATACCAGCCTTCCCCATCGTGTACGCTGTCCAGGATAGCGCAGAACCTGGGCCAGAGGGCATCATTGCCGACGGCAAGGTTAAAATAACCATCGCTGGCCTCAAAAGACTGGTACGGCGCGACATTCTGGTGTGCGCTGCCGAGTCGTTGTGGTGTGCGCCCGGCAATCAGCGCGGCGCCCGCGAAGTACGTTTGCCAGGAAACGACCGTTTCGAGCAGCGATACATCCACGTGATCGCCCTGCCCGCTCTGACTGCGCGACATCAGTGCGGCTAATGTGCCGACGACGGCCCACATGCCGGCACCGACATCAGCCACCGAGAAGCCTGCCTTTATCGGCGGCCCATCCATCTCGCCGGTGACGGCCATCAAGCCGCCCTCGCCCTGGGCGATGAGGTCGTAGCCGGGGCGACTTGCGAGTGGCCCGGTCTGCCCGTAACCGGAGATCGAGACCAGAATTACGGATGGATAGCGCAGGTGCACCTCATCCCAGCCCAGGCCCAGCCGTTCCAACGCGCCAGGGCGGAAATTCTCGACCACGACATCTGAAATGGCGATCAACTCCCAGATTATTGCTTTGCCCTCGTCGCTCTTCATATCGACAACGACGCTCTGCTTATTCCGGTTGACGCTCAGAAAATAGGTGCTTTCGCCATTGACCAACGGCGCGAAATGCCGCGTATCATCCCCTTCGGGACGCTCGATCTTGATAACCTCCGCGCCCAGGTCGGCCAGTGCGGTGGTGCAGAACGGCCCGCTCAGCACCCTGGACAAGTCCAGCACTCGTATTCCTTGCAGTGGCAGCATCGCTCGCCTCTTCCTTCATAGTACCTAACTGGATAGAGATAGAAAGCTGCTAATCAAGCTGTGCGATGACGCGCGCCATGCCGCCGTTCTCGCGCAGCTTGACCGGCAGCGCGTACATGGTGAACTGGCGCTGTGGTAACATGGCTGCCAGGTTGACGAGGTTCTCGATAAGGCAGCGCCCAGTACTGAGAACAATCGTATGGTTTGGCCAGGGCCGCGCACCGTCGATGCCGTGATCGAGCGCGAGTGTTTTCACCCCTTGTTCCATCAGCCACTGCGCCGTCTCCTCTTCAAGAAAAGGGTTGGCGGTGTAAAAATCTGACCTGTTCCAATGTTCCTCAGACCAGCCAGTGAAGATGGTCAGGATCACTCCTTCCAGTCCGTCGCGCGGCAGACCACTCTGTTCCAGGTCTGCTCTACTGATGTGGTGTCGCTCCTTAGACTGGTTGATCACGCCGCGCATGTCGCACAGCCAGGCACGCCCGCAAAGCTGATCCAGGGGAATCTGGTCGATGGTTAGCCCGCTCTTGATAAAGTGATACGGCGCATCGAT
>DHIZ01000196.1:4521-4755 GCA_002404055.1 Chloroflexi bacterium UBA4733 | reverse complement strand
TCCAGGGTGGTGAGCGGCTGCGAGTGAAAGTGCGGATGGCCTGGTACCGGCTCAACCTCCGGCCCCAGGGTCATGCTGAGATCGATCAAGTGCATGGCTAGTATTGCTCCTTTCAGTGCGTAATAATCAGAGTGAACGCAAGGGTCGTCCTGGAACCCTTGCACCGATCCATTTTTTGATGCGAGCAGGTGTGACGGGTATCTGGGTGATTTCGATGTTATATGCGCGCAGCGC
>DHIZ01000196.1:0-4293 GCA_002404055.1 Chloroflexi bacterium UBA4733 | reverse complement strand
GGATTGAGCGGCGATGGCGTCTCCAGGTGAGCGATGGTCATGTCGGGTAACTCGGCTGCGCCGGGCAAAAGATAGTCCATGAACGTGCTCGTGAGCAATTGCCCATCATCGTTGAAGCGCACCTCTTCGAGCAGCCCGGTGCCGATGCCGGCCACGACGCCGCCCATCACCTGCCCTTCGACGATGAGCGGGTTCAGCAGCGTGCCGCAGTCATGTACGGCGGTGTAGGCGATGAGGCGAAGCGCGCCTGTTTCGGGATCAATTTCAACAACGACAAGGTGTGCGCCCGCGGCATAGGTCGAACCCTGTGGGATAAAATATTCGGTCGCGTTCAGGCCCGGCTCGATGGGATAGCTGAATGTTGCGCCTGGGAAACGCCCGCTTGCCAGTTTGGCAAGTTGGGCCAGAGCGATACTGCGCTGCGGGCTGCCGCGCACCTGCGCCGCGCCTTCGACAAGCTCGATATCCTCCGTTGCCGCCTCGAGCAGGTGGCCGGCCAGCCGTGTGATCTTCTGCCGTACTTTCTCGCTGGCAAGGTAGACGGCGCTGCCCGCCACTACCGCTGTGCGGCTCGCGAATGTGCCTGCGCCATAGGGAATCGCCGCTGTGTCGCCTTCCTGGACATGCACGCGCTCTAGCGGCACGTTCAGGACACTCGCCGCAACCTGGGCCAGCGTCGTTTCGTGAGATTGTCCCTGTGAGGCCGCGCCCGTCTTGATGATCACATCGCCGTTGCTATCGACGGTCACGGTTGCTCCCTCGTGCGGCCCGATAGCCGTGTTCTCAATCGCCACAGAAACGCCGATGCCAAGCAGCTTGCCGGTATCGTGAGATGCTCTTTGCCGCTCTCGCCACTGCTGGTATTGTCCTTTCTCCAGCGTTGTACGCAGCAGAGCGGGGTAATCGCCGCTATCAAGTTGCATATCTGTACCGTCGCGGCCGCGCAGGCCGGTGCGATAAGGAAACTCTTCGGGTTGGATGAAGTTTTTGAAACGAATATCCGCTGCATCCATGTCGAGTTGAGCGGCGGCCTTGTCGAGCAGGCGGTTTATGATCAACGCCGCCTGCGGGCGTCCCGCGCCGCGATAGGGTGCGAGCGGTGTGGTGTTGGTATAAAACACATCGACATCGCAGTGATAATGCGGCACTTTGTACGGCCCGGGTACGAGCGTGGAGGTCAGGATGGGAACGATGATACCCCACGGCAGGTACGCGCCTGTCGTTGTCACGAAACGATCAATGACGGCCAGAATCTCACCGGAGCGCGACAGCCCCATCTGCGCGTGGTGCTGCTGCTCGCGTTCATGGACAGCAGCCTGCATGTGTTCGAGGCGATCTTCGATCCAGCATACGGGCCGATCAACCTGCCGCGCCGCCCAGGCGATCAAAAAATCCTCGACGTAGAACGGTTCTTTTGCGCCAAAGCCGCCGCCAACGTCGGGCGCGGCGACGCGGATGCTTTGTTCAGGCATATCGAAGATGTCGGCGTAGATGCGGCGGATCATATGCGGCGTCTGCGTCGCGGCGTAGACAGTCAGGCTGAGCTGCCCCAGTTCGTGAGACCACGTCGCCAGCAGGCCACGGCACTCGATCGGGACGCAACTGACGCGCCCGATATTCATCTCTACTGAGATGATGACCGGCGCATCGCGCAGCGCGCTTTCGGCATCGCCCGCATTTTGCTCGAAATGCGCGGCTAGATTTGAGCTTAACTTGCTATGCGCGAGCGGCGCGTCTCCGGTCATCGCTGCGCTGATAGAAGCCGCCACACCCAACGGCTCGTAGGAGACATCGATCTGCTCGCAGGCGTCTTCCGCGTGGTAGCGGCTATCGGAGATCACCATGGCGACCGGCTCTCCCATGTGCGCCACTTCGCGGCTGAGCGGCTGCTGCGTCACTGCCGTCAAGGCAGGGTGCGGGAACAGTAAGGGCAGCGGCGCGAACGCAACATCCAGCGCGGAGTAGATGGCGACGACGCCGGGCACCTGGCGGGCAGCAGACGTGTCCACATCGAGGATGCGTGCGTGCGCATATGGGCTACGCACAAAGGCTGCGTGCAGCATCCCAGGCAATCGCATATCCGCTATGTATCGGCCCTTGCCGCGCAGCAGGCGAGGGTCTGTGTGCCGTGTAATGCGCCGACCGATCATTGGCTTACCTTTCATTCAATAGAATCACGTGAACCTTGTCCTGTTGCTTGCCGCAGCCACCGGCGTATTATGGCTGGACGAATCGGCAGGCTTGTAAAGGCGTCGGGCGGCGCGTCCAGCGCGTCAGCGATAGCGTTGGCGATAGCAGCGCCCGCACCGGTTGTCCCACCCTCACCAGCGCCCTTGACACCTAACGGGTTATGGCGCGAGGGCGCGTCTTCGGTAATGATCGCCTCGATATCGGGCACTTCGCACGCTCCCGGCAACAGGTAATCAATAAACGTACCGCTGAGCAATTGTCCATTGTCATCATAGGCCAGTTCTTCAAACAGCGCGCCACCCAATCCCTGTGCGACACCGCCCGCGATCTGCCCTTTCACCAGCAGAGGATTTACTGCCTTCCCCACGTCATATACCACCAGGTAGCGCGCAATCGAGACGTGGCCCGTCCCGGCGTCGATCTCGACTTCGGCGGCATGCACCCCGTAGGGATAGGTCATGTGCGGCGCGTTGTAGCGTTCGCTCACATCAAGCGTGATTCCTATGCTGGCGGCAAAGTTTGCGACCTCCTGCCATGACAGGCGGCGCGTCGTCATTCCGATCACCGAGAGACCTTCTGGCTCCATGCGCACGTCGGCAGCGGATGCTTCAAAATAGCGTTCTGCGACAGTGAGGATGCGCTGTTTAAGCGCTTCGGCGGCAATATAAGCAGCGACGCCGCCGGTAGCTGTGCCCCGGCTGGCGAACGAGCCATTGCCCGCCGGTACGACATCGGTGTCGCCGTGAACGACGCGCACCTGCTCTGGCGCTATGCCGAGGCGATCAGAGCAGAGCTGGGCCAGGATTGTTTCCGTCCCCTGTCCGAGGGCCGCCAGTCCGCTGTAGCAATAGAAACGGCCTCTTGCATCCAGCCCCACGGAGGCATCTTCCCAGGGACCCAGCCCGGACTTTTCGACAAAAAACGCCCAGCCCATACCGCGCAGCCGTCCCTCGCTTCGAGCCTGTGATTTGCGCCCGGCAAACTCGCTCCATTGGATGTGCTGGCGCGCGCTGGCGAGAGCGCGGCGATAGTCTCCGCTATCGAAGACGACTTCTTCGCCCAGACCACGCGTCCCGACTGTATATGGCATCTGGTCGAGCGTGATGAAGTTGCGTTCGCGTACTACTGTCGGATCGAGACCCAGCGCGCGCGCTACGCCCTCTACCATTCGCTCGCGCACGAATGTCCCTTCGTAGCGGCCCGGAGCGCGATAGGTGCCCATCGGCGTCTTGTTGGTCACGACAACATGTGTGAGCAGGCGGAACGCGGGCCAATCGTAGGGACCGGGGAGCATCGCCTGCGTAAGATCGGGCACTGTTACGCCGTGCGTGCGGATATAAGCACCGGTATCAACCCAGATCTCGTCGTCCAGGGCCAGCAGCCTACCGTTATCGTCGAAACCAACGGTCAGTTGGTGGTATTGCTCGCGGGAATGGTTCGTGGCCATGAGGTGTTCGAGGCGATCCTCGATCCAGCGCACGGGCCGGTCAAGTTGGCGAGCTATGAATGGTATCAGGTAATCTTCTGGATAAAATTCGCCACGCGCGCCGAAGCCGCCTCCGACGTCTGTCTCAATAAAGTGGATCAGCGCCGGGTCGCAGTGAAGCATCTCCGCCAGCACCGAGCGATTGAAATGCACTACTTTTGTGGGGCCGTATACATGTATCCGTCCGTGTTCATCGGGCACAGCGAGCAGGCCGCGCGTTTCCAACGGCACTGCGGCGTGGCGCTGTACACTGAGTGAGAGGCTGAGGCGTTGCGGCGCGTGTCGGAGCGCCTCGCTGGCATTCCCTTTGCGCGACTCAATAACATGTACGTCGTTGCTGCCCAGCAGAGGATGGAGTAACGGCGCATCCTGCTTCAAAGCCGCCTGCACGCTGGCAACGGCAGGCAAGGGATCATACTCGACGAGCAGTTGCTCGGCAGCGTCTTCAGCCGCGTAGCGCGTGGCGGCGACGATCACGGCAACCGGTTCGCCCATGTAGCGCACGGTGTCCCTGGCGAGTGGCCATTGCAGCGCGTGAGCGAGTTCCTGAGCCGGAGTCAGGCGCATGGGAATCGGTGGGAGATCGGGAGGAAGATCGGCGGCGCTGAAGATGGCAA
>DHIZ01000090.1 GCA_002404055.1 Chloroflexi bacterium UBA4733 | reverse complement strand
GCGACCACTTTGGCCCGCGCCGCCCCATCGTAGGTCGGCCGGCGCCCCCGACCGGGGGCAATCGTGAGCACCCGCAGCCCCTGCCGGTTGAAACGGCGCACCAGCGCCGTCACCGTGCTCCCGCTGGCGAGTCCTGCCCGGTTCGCCGCCGCCGCGAACGACTGCCCTTCCGTCACTGCCAGGAGTGCCGTCGCCCGCCGCACTCGGTCCACCCGCTCACTCCCGCTGCGACTGAGCCGCTTGATCTCCGCTTGCTCCGCCGCACTGAGCACCCGGACTGCCTCACGCTGCCGCCGTGCCATCCGTTCCTCCTGCCACCACACGGCACTCCACGCGCACCGCACCTGCGACAGTGTAGGATATTCCTCAACTAAATGCGGCGTGACCCACTAGTACCGCAGCTTGAGCACATCATCCAGTCACAGTTCCAGCAAGCGCTACCGCACGTGCTGGAAGTCTGGCGCGTCCATCGCTTGCGGAACGCTGCTCAGCATGAGGCAAGGTTGCCCGATCACAACGAAGTGAGTGACTGCCGGACGCACACGCGGGACTTTCTCAATGATCTGATGTCGCTCGTGTGGGACCAGACTTTGGAGCAGCTCAGCATGGCGGACGTGATCGAGCACGAGGGTGTCCGCGAGTACTTGCTGAAGGCAGAGGAGCTGCTGGCGACCGGACAGTATAAGGAAGCTACCGAGCAGTCTGGTGCGGGTCTGTCCTACGCGCTCTCCACCTTACGTGCAGCGGGAATGATCAGGCTCAACGACTCGTCCTTATACTGGGCGCTGTTTCCGCTTATCGACATCGTCACATTCAGCGCAATCGGACTAAACTATGCCGAGCACTTCAGGTATACGCAAATAGCTGGGGACATCTCCATTGATTGGGACCGCAAAATCCGTAGCCACGGCATGAAGGAACCCGCCACCAAGCAGGACGCCGAGTTTGCCGTGGCGTATTGCGAGCAGACCGTGATCGAGATAGAGAGTCGCGTCGGCAGTCTTGACGCTCCCTTCGGTATCAAACACGAGTCCCACGAAGCGTTCTAGGCGGTCCTGGTCGCGCTGTGTGATGCCGTCGCCTCATCCCTGTCCGGTTACGTATGCGGTGGTGTCAAATGGCACCGCACATCACCGGTCGGCACTATCGGCGAGTTGTGAGGACAACCGTCTTGGGATTGGTACGGGTTAGCGTGGCGGTTAAGGCCGGTGCGGAGCCACCCGGAGCCGACGCCGATCAGGTACGATGAGGGGTATCTCTTATCTGGAGGAGGACCGGCATGACGATAGGTGCCAGCCAAAATATAACGTTCTCAGTGAACTTTCGCCTCGCAACAGGCATGTCGCTGACTGCTCGAACGATCTCCACGATGCCCTTCTGGCCGCCGAGTTTATGGTCCAATCTTGGTCCAATGGCGCTGCAAAGCCGTGAATCTCAACGCTCGCCGGTGGCTTGCTGCCTCTGGTAATGACGCGCTATGAGCGGCTGTGCAAGGTATTAGAACGCAGTTTCTAAAACTGAAAATCCGCGTGTCCGCAGTTCAATTCTGCGCCTCGGCACGGTATTTCCCCTCTGGTAGCAGCCCAACTGGTGTTTTCCGGGGTGAAGGGAGTCGGCCACGAATGAAACTAACCACGGAACAGCAACAGCGGATTCTTGGCGTCTTCCAGCAGCGCACGCAGGCGTTGTTCGCCGGGAACTGCCCGTTGTGCCGCCACAAGGCTTGGACTGTCGCTGACGGAATCATCAACCTGAACATCGGGACTGGAGTCAACTATCCGGGGTACAGACCGGTCTTCCCGGACACCATCATGCCCTGCGTGGCGCTAGTCTGCGGGAACTGTGGGCACACGGAGCTGCTGAACCTCTTCAGCCTCGGCCTGGAGGACATCGCCGGCTACGCGCCGGCGCAGGCAAGTGGCGGATGACGAGCAGCCGGAGCGCTTGCACCGGCCTGGGTATTGTCGTGACGCTTGCGGCAACGCTGGCAACAGTCCCGCTCGACCCGAGAGCCTTCGGTGCTGCAATTGGCGCGCTCGTTGGCAGCATCGCGGCCACCGCGGGCTTTGGCGCGGCCTGGGTGCGAGATCGCGGGCAAGCACAGCGCTTGGTGGATCGGATCAAGCGCCAGCAGCGCCGACCTTGACCCACCGCACAGCAGAGGAAGGCATGGACGAAGGCGACAGGCGGTATTCAATGGTGATTGCCTGGAGCATTGACGACGATCTGTGATAGCGTGGTCCCCAAACCACTGGCTCCTTCCTGAGGGCAGTCTGCGCCATCCTACCTGGAAAACGAACTCTCGCCAGTGGTCCGGTGTTTGGGATGCGATTCAGCGAGTCCGTCGCCCGTTAGTTCGTGATAATATCGTGCGCGAACCTCTCGGCATCGAGAAAGGTCTGGGCGTGAACTTGCAACTCCGCCTTGGCAAGCCGTCGGAGATTGTTGAAGAAAAACATTATGGCTACGGACTCTCTGGCGAGTAGTGGATCAGGGGCGTCACGGAGATCAACGCGCATGCTCTTGAGTCCCGGCACCGCCGGGACTCAAGCAAAGAGTTACCGGATTGCATAAGGACGTTGACGTCGAGTTCGTCGTGAAACGAAGTCTGTCCTGGCACCGATAAGACATATGTTACTTTATAGACGCCCGGGCTGCCATCCGGTGAACGGGGGATACGTGAGAGCGGGTTGTGCGAAGGGAATCCGGGAACGATAACAAGTGACAAGCGACTATGTAGCGCAGGTCGACGTATCCCACCCTTCAGTAGCGGTTGAGGTGGGCTCATATTCTGATGACGTTGTCCCCTCGAATGCCTTGAAGTTCGGTTCTTGTCCCGCCTCCTTGTCACCTCGTCTCCTTTGATATCAGCCGAGTTATTCCCGCCGCTGACCGTTTGATAAGCTTCTACAACGCTGACTCCATGCCAACGGGATGCGACCTCGCCGGGATGCTCCTGTCGTCCTTGCTGCTTTTAAAGTCGTCCTCGCGGCCGTGCAAGCGGCGGCTAACAAGGTTGGAATCCTGTTAGGGGCGGCCACCTTTCCAGATCGGTAGACTCACTCAGCAGCGAAAGAGCCTGGGGCGGTCCTCAGGGTTATTCGCCGCCACGTCGGACGACAACATTCTATCCAACGGCGCGTTCAAAGTCATCGCACGCCGACACGCGGGAATTGACGTTCTCTTCGAAGAAATCCAATTGGTAGATCCCACGATTCTGGAAGGGCAATTCTCGGTAAATTCGAGGGCATCCCTGACGCCGTTGCAAACACGCGATCAAGGTCGGCATAGTCCGGTCCGAGCAATAGCCGCCGTTCGATCAGCCTCTGGCGATACGCTCGGGGGGCGGCCAGCGCTACGGCCGGTGGCGTCACTGTCCGTCGACTGTGGGCGGTCTTCGGCGGCCCAAACATGGGGATGCCACACTTGACGCCCGCCAGTGCCCAGGGAATACTCATCGTGCCGGCGTCGTGGTAAAGGTTCGGCCACTGCAAGCCCAGCAGTTCGCCTTGCCGTACTGTCGTCATGCAGGCAGACCGTGTACTGCTGGCTGCTGGTCCGGCTGGGAAGGGCGCCGATGGTCATTGGTGGCTATCTCCTGTGGTTGCGGCGGTAAACAGACCACCGACCTACAGTACATATGCCGCCGTTATACGATCGTATCAATCCCTGGTATGCACATTGACCAAGTACGGTACACTCGTACCAGTGACAGGAAGCGGCCGATGGCAACAATTCAAGAGTTGCGCACACATAAGGCGCTGAGCCCGCGCGACCTCGCCGAGCGCGCGCATTTCGCGCGCGACAGTGGTGAATATTGAACACGGCAAGGGTACGCCTATTCCAAGCGTCCGACGTAAGCTCGCTGAGTTCCTTGGCATTGCTCCCGGTGAGATCGATTGGCCAGCCAGCGACGGGAAGATGTCCGATGGATGATGCACAACCGGAGCGTGTGCCGTGGCGATGACCATTGAGGCGATCCGTACCGCCATTCACGCTGGCCGATGGAGATCAAGTAGCCATGCCCGATTCAACGCTGTCGCTCGTCACATCGCCGATACGGAGCTCCTGGCGGCGCTCGCAGGCGGTGAGATCATTGAGGACTATCCGACCGATCCGCGCGGCGCCTCGGCGCTGGTCCTCGGACACGGCGCTGGCGGACGGCCACTCCACACGGTCTGCACACTGGATCCGGGCGGGACGGTGCTCATCATCACCGCCTACGAGCCCCAGATGCCCTGGTGGACGGACGAACGGACACGCAAGCCGAAAGGAGGAAGCGCATGAGTATTCGTTGCTATTTCTGCGGCGCCGACACGGAGGCGCAGCGGGTCACGGTCGATGAGCGGTGGGATGGACATCTCGTCTCGGTGGACGACGTGCCGGCCGACGTCTGCCCGCAGTGCGGCGAGGTCTACTACGGACCGGAGGCGGTGCGCCGTTTGGAGGACCTGCGCCAGCAGCAAGAGCCGGCGGCGACGATCCAAGTGCCCGTCTACACGTTCGCTGCTGGTCGCGCCGAGCAGCCCGCGGCGAAAACGCGTCTGGAACGCCCCGTGGCGGGACGCCGACGCTAGCGCGGAACGGGCCGCCAGCGTGGTCCTGGCGCGAAATTAGGGCGGTTCTGCGGCGGCGGGAGGAACGGAGGAAGGCATGGGCGAAGGAAACGACCGGTATCCAGTGGCTATTGCCTGGAGCGCTGAGGAGGATGCCTTCATCGTGACCGTGCCCGAATTGCCAGGCTGCAAGACGCACGGCATCACGTATGAAGAAGCGGCGCGGCGCGGCCAGGACGCTATCCAGAGTTCCGGAAGTTGTTCGAGGAGGTCGATAACACGGCGAGCGCCTAACCGCCGGTGACTGATCCTATTCCAAAACGCTTCCCCAATCACAACGCAACACCGGCATTCACAGCCCGACGGTCCCGCACACCTCGCGCAAAATCCCAGGAAGTGCTGGCGGCAACCAGCCCATGGGCGACCGGGTTGTTCGTTCGCCACGGCGCTTGCGACCGCGTGGGTTCGACTCGATAACGTGGCGCCCGTGCCGGGAAAGGTCATACCCTACAAGATGCAGCGGCAGCGACTGGCCAACGAACTGCCCAGTGGGGAGGAGCTCCTCGTACTACTTGCCAGGAACCGTTCTCTCCAGAAGCTCTCGGAACAGGTGGCGATGGCGTTCATCGCCAAAGGACACCCGGTAACGGCGCTGCCCGCAGGGCGCCTCGCGGATATACGGCTTGTCATCTGCATCGAAACAGAGAAGTACACGCCATCCAGCGCTAAAACGGTCCTGATTCCGGTATGATTGTGTGCGAGCGGAGGTGGCGATTGGCTACGTTGCGTGAACTCCGCGAGCGCCGCTACATCACCCAGGAGGAGCTAGCCGCCAAGGCGGACCTGAGCAAGAGCAGCGTAGCCACCCTCGAGGGTGGTAGCCACAAGCCACGACTCTGGACTATTCGCCGGCTCGCCGAGGTGCTGACTATCAACTCCGACGAAATAGACTGGCCGGCAAGCGACGGAAAGACGGCTGGCGATGGCGCAACGCCGACCACGGCGGGTTAGGAGGTTCGTATGCGCCGGCTTTGGCGGCTCATGCACATGTTCTACCTGGGCCGGGCCGTCAGCCGAGGCCCGCGCTATTTCACCGGCTTTGACCTGCGCCGGAAGATCCGCAATGCCGTCTATCGATCGCCGCGATGGAGCCGCTGGCTATGAACGGATGCGCGAGTGCTGAGCGTGGGGACGTGGGAAGGCGAGCGTGAGAGGACGGATGACATGAGCACGGAACCGATGGAGACCCCAGTGATCGACTACTTCTACGACGAGGAGAGCCGAAACTGGCACTTCCGGGCGCCGGCGCTGGGCGTCACCGGCGGTGGAGACGCTACACCAGAAGCGGCCCAGCGCCACGCTGCCGAAGCAATTGCTTTCACGCTCGCCTGCCCGAATTCTTGCATGTGCTACGCTTCAAGCGTTTCTAAGAGCTTTTGCTACTCCGAGCTGTGAGGGACTGCGATGGCGCCGATTGTCCTCGCTCCTTGGGCGGAGCCCGTGCCGGGGCAGACCGCACAGTTGTCCGCCCTGGACCTTGCCCGGCTGGCCGATGATGGCTGGACGTACGAACTCGTTGAGGGGAGACTGGTAAGGATGCCGCTGGCAGGAACGCAGCATGGCGGCATCAGCATGTCCCTCGGCGCGCCACTGGCCGTCTTTGTCCGGCAACGCCACCTCGGCCGCGTGTTCGCTGCAGAAACTGGATTCCTCCTGAGCCGCCCCGGCGACCCCGAGACAGTCCTCGGCGCCGATGTCGCCTTCGTCGGCGCGCAACGGTTGCCGGCAACGCCTCCTGAGCAAGCCTTCTGGCGCGTGACGCCCGACTTGATCGCCGAGACCGCCTCGCCCGGCCAGTTCCGCCCCGAAGTCGCCGCCAAGATCAGAATCTGGCTTGCCGCCGGTGTGCGGCTGGCCTGGGTCGTCTGGCCGGGACGCAAGCAAGTCGACGTGTGGTTCCCAGGCAGCGATGAGCCGGGCATCACCCTCGGTCTGGCCAATTCTCTTGATGGCTTGCACGTTGTTCCGGGTTTCACGTTGCCGGTCAGTGAGCTATTTGAATAGGGTTCCTCCTTTGCGCGCCCTGGCCAGGGACTTCGTCGCCGACATTCGCGGCGCACCACACCAGCCCTATCTCAACTTCAGCCACGACTGGCGTTACCAGGTCGCCATCGACGCCATCCGCCGCGGCAGTGGCTGGACCGACCTGCCGGCCTGACGCGCCGCCAGTCGCTGTTCAGAGCGCCACCCAGCCCCAGCGCGCCTGCCAGTGGCGACCGGCGCGCAGGTGCTGGGTGATCGCCCGTTCCAGGGTGGTGCGCTGCGGCAGGTCCTTCGGGCGGCCATCGGCTCGACGGAACACGAAACGCACGATCTCTTCGTCACACGGTCGCCCGCCGGGCATCAACTGAAAACGGCGCTGAAAGCGGACGATGTTGGAGGTCTCCGGCAGGTACTCGGCCAACTGGTCATCGAGCAGCCACGACCCGCAGGTAGCAACGCTGTACGTTTCATCGGGAAAGTGACGGGCGAAAAACTCGGGCGCCCACCGAAAGGACGCATCGCAGGCCTCCGGCGACAGCGGGCCGCTTTCCGGGATATGCACCCCCAGGCATGGGTCATCACGTCGAAAAGGCAGGCCGAGACGCCCGATCGTCTCGGCATCGTAGTTGATCCGGCTACGGTGGAACTGTAAGCGACCGAGCTCGTATATGACACCCCGGAAGTGCAGCGTGAGCCAGTTGGGGGTGCTCAGCCCGCCTTCCCCAGTCATGCGCTGATGGATCGCCATGTGCCGACCCAGATCGGCTAGCGTGGCCCAGGAGACCTCGTCAGAAATGCCCTGTTGCTGGTGATAACGGCGCACGGCGGGCAGCGTCGCCAGGAAGGCCAGGACGTAGAGGTAACGACCAGGCAGCCCGAGGCTGGAAGGCAATGTTGGAAATGGCTCCGGCGAACGACTGCGAGCCATATTCTGGATAAGTTGCTGCGCACAATGCATGAGCAGCCAGCGCAGCACCGGGTCCGCTTCCACGGCGGACAGCGCCGTCACGGCCTCGTTGATCTGCTCGGCCGGCGCCGCCAGGCGCGCCAGCAGCACCCGAACGTCGTCGCGCTCCGGCAGACGTGGCGCCTCCTCGGTTCTCCCAACCTCCGACAACTTCGCAAGCCAGCCCGTCGTCTCCTCCCCCAGTCCCAGGCGCTCGCGGACGCCGGCAGGGTCAAGCTCCGCTTCGAACAGGCCTTCCACCACCGGTGTCACGTCCTCGCCGTGGCGGACTCGCTCGCCCGGGCAGGTCGCAGGATCACCAGCATCGTTCTTTCCTTCCCTTCACCCGGGGCAGTCCGTGCGTGCCCCAGCGGGTAACGTTCTTTCCGCACAGAGCATAGCTCGCCCGGCAATGTTCCGCGCTTTACCCGACCGTCATTTGACACAGCCTGTGCGATAACAGCTATGATGCGTAGAGCATTTTCTGGGACAGGGCTTGCGTTGTTCCACTGTCGCCAGCCGCCTGCTCACCGCTGAGGGCCACACCGTGTCTGCCTTTGCCGATGCTGAAGCGGCACTGGCGGTACTGGAACAGGCGGGGGTAGGCGCTTTCGATGTCGTCACCCGCCAACCTCGGTGTGGACGGGCGACGCTCAGGGGACGTCCTGCTCCCGTTCGCCGCGGCTGGCCTTGCGGACGTCGAGTTGCGGCCCGATGGGGGTGGGCATCTCTTCGTAGCGCGCGATGCGGCCGAATTGATGCAGCAGGTCGGCCGCGCGGGAGAGTTCGTGGAGCACGGCCTGCAGGTCGCTGCGCACATCATCCGGCAAGCGGGCGTCACTCGTGAGCAGTTCTGCCAGGCCTAAGAGCCTATCCTAAAA
>DHIZ01000186.1:368-8143 GCA_002404055.1 Chloroflexi bacterium UBA4733 | reverse complement strand
GATCGCGAGCGTGCCAGTCGATCCCGCCTCCGGCTGAGTAGTACAGCCTGGCGTAGCGCAACGTGAAGACGGTGTGAACGGACAACCAGGAGAGCACGATGCTGAGAAACGCGACGGCGATGATCAGAATATGAACCGTACCGGTTTCGCCGCCGGCCTTGAGAAGCGCGAAGACCACACCCACCAGGCTGGCGACGCTGGCTCCGACCAGGAGGGTATCGGCGGCCACCCTGGAGTTGTCCTCCGAGGTTGCCATCTCCTTCGTCGCCGCGGCGTCCTTGCCCCGCGTGGCCAGAAACACAGAGCCGACGAACGTTGCCGCCATCGTGTCCCAGCCCACGAGCACCGCGACCTGCCACGGGGTGAAGACAATGGCGGGAGCAAAGGCGACGATCCCGAGCAGAAAGCCGGCCGCCAAACGGGAGCGGGCGTTCATACCGCCGCCGACGGATCCGTGTGGCGCCGTCGAAACCATTGCCGACTGGGTGTCGGAAGCCAACGTTCGGGCAACCACAGGACGAACGCCGACCAGGCCAATCCCAGGAGGAACCCACCGATGACATCCGTGGGCCAGTGCGCCCCAGCCCACACCCGGCCGATGCACGCCAGCAGAATCAGCGCAGCGGCCAGACCCCAGAGCCACGTGCGCCACCTCGGCCGTATGTGCGGGGATAGGCTCGCAGCGAGCATGAACCACAGCCAGGTGAAGAACACAGCGTGACCGCTCGGATAGCTGTATCCGTTGGACGGATCGAGGACCGTCACCACGTCGGCGGTCGGCCGGTGCCGTGCAATCGACACCTTGACAACCTCGTCGATCAGGCTCCCAAGGGCCCCCAGTGCAAGCAGCCACCCGGCGCGGCGATCCCAGAGAAACACAGCGACCACAACGGCGGCGCCGAACAGATCCTGGATCAGACCACCTGTGACGTTGGTCAGCGTCATCCAATACGTCAGCGGACCCCAGGGCACGGTCTGCACAGCCCGCTCGACGGGCACGTCGAACGCGCTGCGCGCGATACCGCTCACAACCAGGAGGGTGTTGACGACGAAGAGTAGGGCTGCAATCACGACCACCGGTCCCAGCCACCTCCGCGCAGCCGGACCCGGCTCGCCGGCCAGGACCTCGGTCGCAGCCCGACTGGCGTCGCTCACGCCAACATGATAGGCATGATGTTCGGGAGTCTCCCAGGCAGCTGTTCGCGGATCGACGACAATCCTAGCCATGCTTGAACGGTCCTCCACCGTCGCTCATCGCATCGTCGGCGAGGTTGATCCCGGCTTCATGGCCATCTCGGCGGTGACGGGCGTGCTCTTTGCGATCCTCGCCGTCGCGGTGGCGATTCACCCCGCTCCCTTCTTCTTCGACCGTCCCATCGCAGTCGATGTTCAATCGGTGAACGCCGGCGCCATCCAGCCCTTCAACGCGTTTGTCTCAGCGTTCGAGGGATTTGTCGGTGTTGGCGTCGGCGTTGCAGTCATCGCCATCACGTTTGTGCTGCGGCGACCAGCCACGCTGTTCGTCGCGTTCTCCGCGCTGTACGTCGGCATCTACACTGGCATCAACAACATCATTGCCCGGCCACGACCCACCGGCCTTCCCCATACCACGCCTCATATCACCGGCTACAGCTTCCCGAGTGGCCACGTCGCATTCTTTGTTTGGTTGGGCGTAGTCGCGATCGCTCTTCTCGCGCGAGGGTTGCCCCGCATCCTTTTTATCGCGTGCTGGATACTGGTCGCCGCGGTGGCCGTGGGAGCTGCGCTGAGTCGCATCGACGTGGGCGCGCACTGGCCGAGCGACGTGGTCGGCGGCCTCCTGGTCGGGGTGGCCTGGACATCGCTCAGCCTCTCCTTGGGGAGGCTGACCAGGCCAATCTTCGGCACACGAACCGCACTCCATCGCAGGTCACCAGAGCGCTAGCGGGGGCGCCCCTCAGCCATCGACCAACAGCAGCGGGATCAACTGATGGTCGATGAGGCCGCGATATCTCCGCGCGGTGGTCGGGCGAATGCTGGTTTCCCCCTCGATCCACGCGCTTCTTTTGAAATTCAAATTGACTGGTGCCGGGAGAGGGAGTCGAACCCTCACGGAGTTGCCTCCGGCGGTTTTTGAGACCGCTGGACATGAGTTCAGAATCCCATCATGCGCCGATTTCGAGTTCGTTTTCGTCCCGCCGCGTCCCGCCGCGTACCACTGTTGACCGCCCCGGTGGCTGTCAGGGTGGCTGTCAACCCGGTAGTGGCTCAATTTGAAGAATCCCTACCCCCGAACGCCCGCCATGGGCGTTGGCATCTGCGATCACGTCTGGAAGGTCGAGGAGATCGTCGGACTCCTGAATCGCTAACCTTGCGCGCTACAAAACGGCCAAGGAAGCGAGGGAGGCGGCGATGAACCCTATTGAGCGCCATCCGGTTGTCGACGAGTTTTTCGATGGCCTCGACGAAAGGATCGGTAAACGTCCCTGCCCCATCTGTGGCGAGAGCGAATGGGTGAGCGTGCCGATTCCCGGCTATATCATGGCCATCCCCGAGAACCTCGGGGAAGACCCGGCTTCGCTCAAGGTCGCGTGCCTCGTTTGCATGCATTGCTACTTTCTCCGCCCCCACATAATGGACACGGGCTGGCACGAAGCGATCAAGGCTCTGCGATCCCCAGGAGCCATAGACGCCAGTATCCCAGGCTCTGACTGATGCCCTGCTCAGGCTTCCCCCACCGGCTGCCAGCCAGCGGAACCGTGCCACCGATAGCCTTGGCCACACTCGGGACACTTGAGCTGAGGGCGTGTGGACGTGGGGTCATCGACGGGCGGTTCTAGGTATGTCGGCGGCAGGAGGGTATGGCTACAAGCGCCACACCGCACGGCGTCGTTCCAGGGCGTCGGGGCTTCGGTGCTCACGCCTCATCCAGCAGCCGCTGGGCCTCCTTGATCGCATCTTCGTCACCTTGCTTCTTCACAGCCGCCCGATCGCGGGCCTCGGCGCGTCTCGCAAGAACGACGGGGTAGGCCGCATTGGCGGCATCCACCTTCTGACGGACCTGGATGTTGGCATCGAGGTGATCTTTCGGGCCGACCTTCCACTCGATCTCATGACCGGCGACCTTCGGTTCCGAGCCCGTCATCACGTACTCCATGGAGCCGCTCTTCGTCATCGGTGCGTTGCGAAATGCGGCGATCCAGTCTGTGTCAGGCGCCGCGCTCAGCGCCCACCTTACGGTATGAAGATCGACCACAATTGCGTGCCCGACGGTAACTGGATCCCATTCTCCGGCGCCGCTGTTCTGAGCCATCCGTCTGAAACCTCCTTAAGCCCAAGACTCTACCGAGCCATCAGCCGTGTCAGGCGGTCGGCGGCGTCCACCTTGAGACTGTCGAGGACGCCCGCGTAGACGTTGGCGGTGGTGGCGATGGTCGAGTGTCCGAGCAGTTCGCTCACCACCTTGAGATCGACCCCGCTGGCCAGCATGAGCGTCGCCGCGGCGTGGCGGAGGTCGTGGAAGCGGACGGGGGAGAGGCCGGCGCGGACCTGGGCGTCGTGGAAGCGATGGGTCAGGCTCGCCGCCATGACCGGGCCGCCACGGGGCGCGGTGAACACGAGGTCACCGAACGACGAGTCCCATGCCGGTCCGGCCATGAGCTGGGCCTCGCGCTGGCGCTGACGGTGGGCACTGACTATGTCACCAGCGGCGCGGCCAACGCGACGGTGCGCCGTGACTTGTCAGTTTTGGTGGGCTGGACGTGCCACGCGCCACCGCGGCGCTGGAGCGTCACCGAGACACTGAGCCGCCGTGCGTCCAGGTCAACGTCGGCCCAGCGGAGGCCGAGCAGCTCGCCTTGCCGTAGGCCGGTCCACAACGCGCAGGCGACCGGGGCCTCGAGGTCTGTGCCCGCTACCGCGTCAAGCATGACCCCGGCGTGTGCCGGACTCATCGGCTCGACGTGGAAGTTCTCGACCTTGGGGCCGCGACCCAACGTCGCCGCGTTCTGTGCGAGGACACGATCCCGCATGCCGTCCTGGAGGGCCGTACGCAGCACCGCGCGGACGTGGTGGCATGTCCGTGGCGAGAGCCCAGTCTGCTGGAGCTCAGCTAGCATCCGAGACACTGCGACGGGTTGGAGCTTGGCCACCTTCACGGTGCCGAGGGCCGGGATGATCTGGCGATCGACGATCCCGGAGTAACGGGTGAACGTCGACGCCCGCAGCCGCGGCTCGGCGCTCTTGAGCCAGTTCGTCAGGTACACCCGCACAGTCGTCCGCTCGTCGACACCGGCAAACCCTGGCCGATCTGCTGCTGAAGGTCGCGGAGCTTCGTCTGGACTTCGGCACGCGAGCGGCCGTAGACCGTGTGGCGGCGCCGGCCGCTCCGTGTCCAGCCCGCGCTCACCGTGCCATACCAGCGACCATCCTTCCGACGGCCGATGCCTCCTTCCCCGGCGCCGCGTCGTTTGCTACTCATGGTGCACTCTCCTGACGGGTTCGTTGCCGAGTTCGCATCACGGCCCGCTGGCACGCGCTGCTACAGAATCGCCGCGTCGACCGCTGATAGGTGATCTCCTTGCCACACCACGCACACGGCCGATGACGCTGCACCAAGAGCGCCGACGGCCGCCCCTGTGTCAGCCGCTTTGCCAGAGCCAGCATCGCGACTCCGTATGCGTCTGAAGCGACGGGGCTCACCATTCCGCTGTCAGCCTCCACCCCGAAGTGACCTCTGCTGGTGGCGCTGATGATCTGGCTCACGCCCCACCGCGCCGCATCGACGAGATCGGTATCGCTGGGGACTAACCCAAACGCCAATTCGGGGCCGGCCTTCGGCCGTTTCTTTCCGGCGATGACGGTAATGTCCGGAAGTTCAAGCCGATAGGGTTCACCCGCCAACGGCGACGCGGAGGCGTGGGCCTGGTTCCACCAGAAGCACTGGCGCCTCGAGCACCCGTTGCCGCCGCCTACGTCTCGTGTCCGCACCCGCCGACGCCTGAGCCGTTGAAGGAGAAGCATGGACCGAGAACCCGGAGCTGGGCTCATTTACGGGTGGCGCGGGGCTGGCGCACGACGGCCCTCGAAGGCCGCGCCCTTGGCAGGAAGCGTGACAAGCCGGGCGCCCGCGGTGAGTAACTGAACGACGTCCCTGTACTGGGACGCGAGCCGCTCCTTAGCCGTCAGTTCCCGTCCTCGGATGCAGAGACACGGACAGCCAGCTCGAAGGACCGAATCACGGAAGTCAAGGTCGAACGTGACGATGACCAGCTTGTTCGTCAAGCAATACTCCGCCACGTCCGAATCCTCCGCGCCAGCGAGCCCGGCGGCACGTGCGCCGACATTGCGGTGCCCGCGACCATTGAGGTAGGCGGCCACGTCGGCGACCATGTTCTGGTCGATGAAGAACCCTAGCCGGCTAGGGCTCGGCCTCGGCCTCGGCGTTCCTCCCGCGGCGCGGCCAGTGCGGCCCTCACATCAAGGCGTGTGAGGTCCGGGTATTGGGCGAGGATGACAGCCTCGCTGGCACCGTCCTCCCGCATGCGCTGGATGACGCCCACTGGAATGCGGGTTCCCGCGATCAACAGTTGGCCACCGAGCGTTCGGCGTCGGCGCTCCAGTTTGCCAACAGGACGCTCATCGAGTTTGGCTATCTGCCGCTCCAGGTCACCCACCAGGTGCGCGAATGGCACGGTCACGCGGATCACCGTTTGCTCCGGGCGCCGCGCTGGGCGCACCGTTCCCGCTTCCTCGAAGTAGAGCTCCCCATCGACCACCTCGAATGAGAGTTCGGCCAGCGGGTGCTCGTAGTCGAGGCGTCGCAGGTAGGCGTCGACCTTGCGAATCAACTGGAGGCTGATGGTCGAACGAAGCTGCGCCGCTGTCCGAAGCGCGACCAGATCGCGGAAATTGTAGAGACGTCGCCGTCCGCGACCCTGGCGGGACGTCAGGCTCGGTCGGATGAACTGTTGTTCATCCCAGTACTGGATCTGACGCTTCGTCAGCCCGGTCAGTGCCCGCGCTCGGTCGGCCGTGAACGCGCGGGCGACGTCCGCGACTGATCTGGCAAGTGGACCGGACTGTAGGTTTTGCCGCCTGCCTGTGGTGCTCACGCAGCAAGAGTAGAACAAGCGTGTTCTCTTGGTCTACCGTGCATCACCGCCGGCGAGAGCGGAGGCGAGGGGACGCGGGACTGGTACTAAACGAGGTTCAACCGAACGCATGCTCCCGGCCGTGACGGCCAAACTGGTTGGTCCCTTTTGATCTTATCCGTGGTACGATGTGGTTGCCGGACTAGGCCGGCAGGGCGGATCGTCCTGTCGATGACCGAAATCACGGCCCGCGCAGTAAGCCGGTGTGACGGGGCGGATCGCCCCGGAGAGTCACCCAGGTGCGGTGTGAATTGTTCATGCCGTATTAGGGAGACCCCGCAGCGCGATGAATCCACAAGAAGTTGAACGCGATTGGCTCACGCCGACCGAGGCGGCGAAGGAGTTTCGCGTCTCGATGGGCACGATCTACTCGCTCTTGAACTCCGGCCGGGCGCTGGGGCCATCCGAATCGGGCAGCAGTGGCGCCTCAGCCGAACTGCGATGCAGACCGCGCTCGAGGTATGGCACGCGGACATCACGCCACCGGCTGCTCCCACCGCGCGTGAGCGGCGAGACGAGATGCGGCTGCGCGCCCGGCGGCTGCTCAGCGGCGAGGCGCGGCGGCGATGACCCCCGACGAGCTGGCCCTGCTGAGCGACGCTTCAGCGCTTCTGGGACGTCTCGGCCCCACTGCCCGTGCCGACGTCGACGCAGCGGCGCGGGAAGCCGAGCGGGCTGCCGAACAGGAGCGGTACGCCGCCGAGATCGCCGAGCGCGCCGAGCGATTGGCTCGTGACCCGGAGTTCCAGGCACTCCATGCTGAGAACGCCCGCCGTGCTGAGCGGGAAGCTCCGCGACGAGATCGCGCGCCTCAAGGCGGCGGCGGCAACCCCGATCGGCAAGTGGAGCAGGGCCAGCGCCGACGCCCCATCCCCGCCATGGGGGCGGTGCAGCGAATGCGGATCTCCCAGCACCGAGGGGATGCTCTACCCCGGCCCGGTGGCTCGTATCTGTGCTCTCAACGTCGGGCGATCCACAAGCTGCAGTGCGACGACTCCGCGTGCAGATCGAGGCGCGGCAGCTACGTATCGACTCTCTGCGGAGACGGGCTGTACCGCTGCCCGGCGTGCCTCCCCCTGTTTGTCCAGCAGTGGAACGCCGACCAGGCGGCCGGTAATGATCCAGCGTCACGCCGCAGCGCCGCCGCAGCGCGAACGATGGCCACGCCCGGAGCCTTCGGATGACCGCCAGCGAGCGCCAGCGCCGTCATCGCGAGTGGCTGTCGGGCGGCGGACCAGCCCGCGCCGCGGCCCACCGCGCCAGCCTGCCACCTGCTGTTCGAGCGGCCCGCGAGGCAATGATCAGGCGCTCGGCCACGCCGGTCACGCTGCGCCAGGTTGACGCCAAGCTCAAGCGTATGGTCGACGCGAAGCGCGACCTGGCGAAGCGGCAGGCCGAGCTCCGCACGCGGGCCCGCGCGCTGCTCTGGGTCGCTGACCAGCGGATGCTGGCCCGCGCTCCGTTTCGGCGTTCTGGTAGTCAGCCTCCACCTTCGAATCGGCGTGGAACTGAGACGTCACGTCGGCCTGTAGGGAAGCTGGCAGGTTCAGGCTTTGCAGGCCGCTGTCGAAGGCGAGATAGGCAGCCAAGGCACTGGCGACTGCAGCCTTCGCTTGATCGATCGTCGCTGCTGCCTGCAAATGT
>DHIZ01000186.1:0-267 GCA_002404055.1 Chloroflexi bacterium UBA4733 | reverse complement strand
GCTGTGAGGGCCGTGTTGGCGGTTGCGTTGAGGGCGGCGAAGGCCTGGGCCAACTGCGGGAGGGACAGCGTCGGCGTGACCGCCGCGGGGCTGGAGGAGCCGACTGGTGCGGGCGACGGCGGACCGGCAGAGCCGCTACCGCAGGCTGTCAGGACTACGCAGGTCAGACAGGCCGCGGCGATAAGCCTCCCCTCAGCAGCTCCTCCATGACCAGCGCAGCTTCGCGGCTCATGGTAGGCAGGACGCCGCACCATTCGGTGTCACGCG
>DHIZ01000094.1 GCA_002404055.1 Chloroflexi bacterium UBA4733 | reverse complement strand
TGGCTTCCGCGTGCCACTGATGCCCTACGAGGCACGGCCGTATGCGCCCACCCTGACCGAATGGTCGATCTTCGCCGGCGCGCTCGCGCTCTTTGCGCTCATCATCTCAGTCTTCGTCAAACTGTTCCCCATGGTCTCCGTCTGGGAGGTGGTGGAGCACCGCGGGCCGGAGCCGGCACCCGAGGAGGCGGAAGCCAGACACCCGGTGCCGGCAGTCGGGGCAGCAGCAGCGTCGCTGCCGTTCACTGCCGCACTGGCGGAGGAAAGGAGCGAGGCATAGCGAGTTATCACTCATATACCGGTACCGGAAGGAATCCGATAGTTGGCCCCCCTAGGGGGAAGGAGACGCCTAGCCATGCAGAACTTTTTCCATCGTCGGTGGCCTAAGCCCGTTCTGGGCACCTCGTCGGCGATCCGAGCAACCCTGGTTAGTGTCGCTGCTGTGCCGCTCCTGCTGACGGCCTGCAGTGGTGGGAACAAGAACAATCAGGTGGCGACCCAGGCCGCCACAGTGGCTGCTCCGCCCACCGTGGCGGCGCCGGCCTCGCGGACGGCAGCTGCGTCGGCAGTTGCCAGCGCGGCGTCAGCGGCATCGGCAACCGCTCCAGCGGCGGCAGTCGTTCAGGCATCCCCGAGCGCGACGTCGGCGGCCTCCGGCAAAGTGCCACTGCTGAGCGTCATTCTCAATGCCCCAACCCCTGTACCACCCACGCCGCGCCCGGCCGGCGTCACGCCGACGCCACCCCCTCCGCCGCCGACGCCGGCGCCGGCGCAGACCAAGGAGATCATCTTCTATGTGGACACGGTCACGTCCTCGGCGGGTGAAAGTCCGTTCCACGTTGATGCCGACAGGTACTGCAACCAGACCAGCGTCTTCTATCGCGGGATGCACGTCGTCTTTCGCGTGACGGCCTATGACAACACCGGCAAGGAGCTCCAGCCGGCTGACATGCAGAGCGCTGTCCTCAAGGTACCCGGGAACGATGACCTCAAGTTCAACTACGGCCAGCACTCTCCGGGGGTATGGTTCTGGACTGTCGCCTGGAACATCCCGCCCGCTTACCCGCTTGGCGTCGTCGATTTCAGCGTCGTGTTTGCGACGAACTCCGGCAAGACGGGCACGTTCAAGCAACTCCAGATCGGTGGGATACCTGGCTCGCCACTTGTAGAGTCGCGCCTGAACGTCATCGGCTAGCGAAGAACCCAGCTGACTGAAGCGGGAACGGAAAGGGAATCTCGACATGAGGACTTCTTGCGGCCGGCACGGGAGCACGCACATGGCCCGGCCAGGCATTCTCCTGCTGACAGTGCTAGGGCTGCTGCTGGCCTCGTGCAGTGACAGTGGAGGAGCAAGCAGCGGGCACACGAAGGAGCCGGCCAGTTCAGCACCCGCGGCTGCCTCTGTTGGCGTCCCACCGGCGCCCGGGCCGCCGGCCCCCGCATCCACCCCAGCCCCCGACGGTTACAAGCTGCTCAAAACCAGCCCGGAGAGCGGCTTGGTGGGCACATCGTTCACGATCACTGGCGACGCCCTGCCGGCCAACAAGGCGGTCCAGTTCGTCTGGGTAACGGAGGACGGCAGCTACAACATGGACGTGCTGCCGGACACCGTCAAATTCAACGAGCGCAAGTTCGTGGAGCGGCGCGTGCTGATCCCGCCGTCTTCAGGCAGCGCCGTGGTCGGCAAAGAGGGCCATCTGACGGTGGCGTTCGTTGCACCCGCCGACTACGGCGGCATTCACGACATCTACGCGGTCGTGGACGGGCAGGAGGTAGGCAAGGCAGGTTATCTGCTCAACCGGGACGTGACGATCAGCCCGTCATCGGGGCCGATCGGGACGCCGATCTCGATCAACGTTCGCGGTCTCGGCTGGAAGCCCTGGGAGAGCACCATGGCGCTCCTCTGGGACAACAAGTACACCGGCTTCCTCGCGGCCACGACGACACGAGGGAACGTCGTCGGCCAAATCCGTGCGACCGGGCCGGTGGGGAAGCACACGATGGACATCGGTGCCGCGAGCGCCGCCGTTCCCTACCTGAACTTCGAGCAGTCGCCCGTGTCCGCGTTTCCCCGTTATCGCTTTGAGTTTACGGTGACCGCAGATAAGGGCGCACCGGCCGCGACGCTCGATTGGCCGGACGAGATCTACCTGGTAGCGAACCCCACGGCCAAGACGACAGTGAGCGCTGACGCGTCCTTCGCGGCCGGCGTCTCGGCTTCGCTCGCGCCGAACAGGGGGCCGGTCCGGTCCACCGTCAACCTGCAGGCGACCGGCCTGCCGGCCGGGACCCCGGTGGAACTCGCCTGGGTTACCACTGTCGGCAACCGTAACAACCCGAGCGGCTGGGCGCTCAAGGAGCTACCGCTGGGACAGGCCACGACCGGTAACGACCGGACCTTGACGACCAGCATCCAGGTCCCGGATGACCTGGGCGGGTGGCATGCGCTGAGACTCCGACAGGGGGGCAACGTGCTCGCGGAGGCTCCCTACTTCGTGGAGCGCAGCCTGGTGGCCGTGACGCCGGCTCGGGTCAAGCCCGGTGCAGATTTCACGGTAGAGATGAAAGGGTACGGCTGGACGGAGCTCGACAATGGTGCGGCCGTGGTCTACGACAACAGCTACATCGGCTATGCCTGCGGCTTCAATAGCCAGGGCGACATCACTCTCCACATGGTGGCCTCCATGACCCCGGGGACACACCTGATCGACATCTACCCCATGATTTATCAGGGGCAGGGCAAGCCACCATGGTCGTATGAGCTGCCCATCCTGGGTTTTAGGCAGGACGCTCCGGGCCTGAGCCTGGGCTACCGGCTGCCCGCCTATCGGCTGGCCATCGAGGTGGTCCGCTAGCTCGAATCACCGGTGCGCCCGGCAGAGATCCCGCCGGGCGTACCGGCACGGAGGAAGGAGCGTCGGGTCGTGAGAAGCAACATGCGGGGACTGCCTAAGCGATGGCCTGTGGGTCTGCTGACAGCGTTCGTGCTGAGCGTGCCGTGGCTGACCAGCGTGCCGGTCCATGCCCAAACCCCTGCGCCGGTGCAGATCCGCGTGGAGATAACGGACCAGGGCTTCAACGGCCAGCCCGGCGACTTCAATATCGAGGTGGAGCAAGGCCAGTTAGTAGAGCTGACCTTCGTTTTCGCGGAAACCGAGAATGTTGGCGACCAGCATGTGATCAAGCTGGAAGGATACAACCTCGAAACAGATGCAATCGACTACTACCACCGGGAAGGGACCCTTAAGTTCACTGCCGGCAAGCCCGGCACATTCGGTTTCACCTGCGTCATCATGTGTAGCATCCATGAGTTTCTGCAAAACGGACATCTCGTGGTAAAGCCGAGTGCTGGCGGCGCGGCGGGCCCGGCGGCGGCTGCGTCGCAACAGCCCACCGCAATTGGCGTGGCTGCTCCTGGCAGCGTGACACTCGGACAGACCGTGACCTTGCAGGCAAAGCTGGTGGGCATCGGAGGGGTGCCGATCCCTAAAGAGCGAATCGACTTCACGACCAACACGAGGTTTCTCCAGGCCACCGGGGATATGGTCCTCGCCGAGGCGACGACGGATGCGACTGGCCTCGCCGTGGCCCAGTTCGTCGCCCGGCAGAGCGGGACACTCACGTTCACGGCGGTCTTCGCGGGGGACAACAATTACGCCGCCTCCGAGGGCAGCGCCCAGGTGACAGTCACGGGCAATCAGCAGTTGTACCAGCAGCAGGCCGGCGTCTTGCTGCCAGGGCTCAACGCCCCGCCCGGTCAGAACCAACTCGCCGGGGTCGTGCCGCACTGGTTCCTCAGCGGCTGGCCGATCGCCGCGGTGTTGCTGGTGGTCTGGTCACTCTACGGGTCTGCGGTGCTGTTCATGTCTCAAATCCCGGCCCTGGGAGGCGAGCCGGCTGCCCCAGAGCAGCCGTCGCAGGAGGAGGTTGGGTGATGAATCGCGCCAGATACCGGCTCGTTCCCGCACTCTTTGGTCTGCTGGTCGTCGTCCTCGGCACGTCCCTGCTGGTGATTTTCTTCCGCAGCCCGTATACCCACGCGAACCTGGCCACGGGCTACGACAAGGGCTACGACCGCACCAGGCGGA
>DHIZ01000079.1:6484-9503 GCA_002404055.1 Chloroflexi bacterium UBA4733 | reverse complement strand
CCCCCGTCGCTTGGCCGCCGATCGCAATCGCGGCCCTGTCCATCAGCCTTCCGACGTAGCGCTGCCTTATCTGAACCGTATTGGGCCTAGGCGTCCTGCGTGGGTTAGCTTTCGTCCATGTCGTCCGTGAAAACGTCGGAAACGGGGTGTCTTAAGCCTGGAATCACGTCCTCGCCATCGAGCGCATCCCCTCGGTACAGAACTGTTGGCGCCCGATCGCCGGGATGCCACACGTCAATCCGTTCCTCGCCAGGCCACACGACCCATACCAGCCGCGTCCCACCACGGAAGTAGAGCGCCGCCTTTGCGGCCAGGTCCCCCTCCCGTTGCGTGGGCGAGGCAACCTCGACGGCGAGATCCGGGGCGAAGGGGATGGGCCTCGTGCGATCGATGACGAGTGCGCGACGTGCGGCGACGTAGAAGCCCGCATCCGGGAGGAGGCCTGTTTCAGCGCCGGGGAACTTGTATACCCCATCCGCGCCTGTGACGCGACCTAAACGGCGGGGACGCACGTAGCTCTTGAGCAGACCGACGATGGTCGCGCCGACAGTCGTCGCCAGGTCACCAC
The DNA here is from genome assembly GCA_002404055.1 of Chloroflexi bacterium UBA4733. The sequence goes on along the minus strand of DHIZ01000079.1, from coordinate 8,935 downwards.
TTCCGGCCACGCGGACCAGGATCCCGTCCACAAGCTCGTACCGATACCCATCATCGTCCGGCCAATCTACCAGATCGTCCACCGTCATCTGCGGCCGCGCCTCAGGTACGATTACCGCCCAAGGTGCAATCGATTCCCCTGGCCGCGCATTTGGAGCGACCACACGGCGATCAACGACGCTGGTCGAGGTGCTGTGGGCCGGCGATAGCTGTCGATTCAAGGCGCGGTCCTTCCGAAATGGCCGAATGTTTCCCGTATCAGCAGGCGACTGCAGAACATCATAACCGCCCAGAACCGGCGCCCATCTCCAATTGTCCAAGCGCGATCAGGCTCTCCAGGTCATCGCCATCGTGCGGTGCAAACTGGTGTACGGTCGCGCGCACGCGATCAAGCATGTCCGGCGCGGCCTGGCCGAGCATCTGCGCAAGATCACCTACGTCACGGGCACGGCCCGACTCCATTTTCATCAATACCAGGTAGGGCAAAGGCAGTACCGGCAGGCCCTGCGCATCCCGGTTCTCCTGCGCCTCAGCCAGAGCGACCACACACCATGGCGCCCGGCATTCCAGCACATCCACCTCGATGCCGCCTGTCGATTGCCATGTACTGCCACCGATGCCCAGATCACCGATGTACCGGTACCCGGCTGCCGACAACCGTTCGCGGACGTCCACAGCATCAGCCATCGCAATGATGACATCCAGATCCCGAGTGAGCCGCTCCGGCATATACTGTCGCGTTGCCACCGCGCCGACGACCGCCCAGGGGACGCTGCCAAGTGCCGGCGTGAGGTCGGGCCAGTCCATGTGGACGGTCCTCTCCAGCAGGAAGGAACGCGAGCTGCCGGTCCCTGGTTGCTGGCGGCGCAGCGCGATCTCGATCAAGGCGTGGCGAATCGACACCATCGCGGTTCTCGTTCCTTTGCATCACGCACCGATTGCCGTTCAGGCCGGGCGGATCGTGACCGTCAGCCCGTAGGTTTGCAGCCGCTCCCGGTAATACTCGGCCTGTTCCAGAGGACAGACGATTACCACAGCCAGGCCGCTGTTGTGGGCCTCCAGCATGATGCGCGCCGCCTTCATGGCGCTCAACCCCGGCACCGAGCGGCGCAGGGCCTGGACCACTTCGATCATCGCGTGGACATCGTCGTTGTGCAACAAGACGGCGTAGGGCGGCAGCAGGTGCTGCCGCCGCTCCACGTCCTGCTGAATGTCCGGGCGAGTTGTGGTCTCAGGCAACTTGCGGAACCTCCACCCAGTGACGCTGTTCCGAAGATTCGACGACAGCATCAACCACGGCCTGCGTACGCGCCCCGTCGACCAGCGAAGGAACGCACTCCCGATTGTGCTGAATGGCATCAACGAACTCGAAGATCTCATTGTACCGGAAGGTCTGCCAGGGGTCGCCTTCCAGCATGCCCGGCACGCCACCAACCGGTCGCACAAACTCCTCCGGTACCGGAACCGTCTCCAGCGATCCGCCCATCTTGCCGATTTGCAGGATGTCCGGCGTTTGCATGCGGTAGATGATGCTGCCCTCGGTCCCGTGCAGGTCCAGGTCGTCGGGACTGCGCCCGCCCTCGCTGACACCCCAGGCGAGTTTACTGCTCTCGTAGACGCCGACTGCGCCGCTGCCAAACTCAGCAAGGCAGCTCGCCCAATCGTCGACATCCTGGTGCTGCACTCCGCCCTCGCGCGTCTGCCGCTCCGGGACGAAGTTCTTCAACAGGCCGGTGACACGCGTGATCGGGCCAACCATCGCCTGCGTGTAGTCCAGGCGATGGGCCATCATGTCGCCTATCTCGCCGGTACCGGCCATGGCCTTGATCTGCCGCCAGCCGATGGCCCGGTGCCCCCAGTCCTGCAGCCGCCGGCTGCGCAACGTCCGCACCTGCCCGATAGCGCCGCCAGCCACCAGATGCATCGTGTAGCGCATCGCCGGCACGAAGCGGTAGGTGAAGGCGGTCATATGCCGCACATCGGCCTGGCGACAGGCCTCCACCATCGACATGGCCTCGGCGAAACTCAAGGCGATCGGCTTCTCGCACATCACGTGCTTGCCGGCCCTTGCCGCGGCGATGACGACCGGCGCGTGAAACTTGTTCGGCGTGCCCACCGTCACCGCCTGAATGTCGTCCCGCGCCAGCAAGTCCTCGTAACGGGTGAAGGAACGCTCCTTCGGGATGTTGTGCTCCGCCGACCGCCGCTGCAACAACCCTTCATCCGCATCGCAAATCGCCACCAGCCGCGCCCAAGGGCAGCGCGTGATGCCGCCAACGTGTACCGAGTTCGCTTGCCCGCCGATACCGATGACGCCAAAGTTGAGGATATCGTCCGCCATATGTGTGTACTCCGCCCTGTTGCTGTTGAATGTACAGATGGGGGGATGATACACGGCCAAGCGAGAATTTGACCAGAGGCAGAGGTTCCGGCGACTGAAGTCGCGGCTACA
>DHIZ01000079.1:0-6291 GCA_002404055.1 Chloroflexi bacterium UBA4733 | reverse complement strand
AGCCGCGACTTCAGTCGCCGGGCCTTCCTTCACACGTAGCGAAACACCTGAGCCACCGGAATGGAGACGGTCGGGAACAGCACAGAAGTCAGCGTGTCTCCTTCGCGCAAGGTGACTGGTTCGCCATAGTGACCGCGTTGGTAGGGCTCGCCAATCAGCGTGTACTGGCGGATCGTGCGGTTGCGCGTATCGACCAACCAGTAATAGGGTACGCCGTTGCGCTCGTATGCCTGCCAAAGCCGACCACCGGCGCGGTGTTCGCGCCGCGTACTCCGCGACAGCACCTCCACGATCAGATCAGGCACGCCCTGAAAGCCCCGCGGTCCCCGAAAGTTGAGACGATCTTCGCGAACAAACAGGATGTCGGGATGCGGCACGTCAATCGAGGCCATCCCGCGCTGGGCGTAATCAAGCGCTACCGGCGTGGTCGTGGTGTACATCCGACCATAGCCCGCCATTTGAGCCATAACCACCAGTTGAATCAGATCCGTCAGGGCATCGCCGTGATCCATCGGTGGCGCATTGCGCACGACGATTTCCCCTCCCACAATGTCGTAGATATTGTCATCGTCGGGTAGTTCCTCCAGGTCCGCATAGGTCCAGATGCGCTGGGCCGTGATTGCGCTGACCATCGCCATCCTCCTCGTCTCAGTCCCATCGGTATCCCGGATTGTACCGACCTTGGGAGACATTACCGTCTCCTCAGTCTCCCCTCTCCGCCCAGGAGAAGGGCGGGGGGTGAGGTCACTGGTACAATGCAGCCTAACCATATTGACACAGAAGTGGAACGGCGAACGATGCGTCAACGGGTGCTCTCTGGGATCAAGCCGTCCGGCGAACTCACGCTGGGCAATTACCTGGGAGCACTGCGTCGTTGGGTGGACATGCAGGACCAGTTTGAGAACTACTTCTGCATCGTCGACCTGCACGCCATTACGGAGCCACAGGACCCGCAGGAGTTGCGGCGGCGCACGCGCGATCTGGTGGCACTCTACCTGGCCGCCGGTCTGGACACCCAGAAGTCGGTGATCTTCGTGCAATCCCACGTCGCCGCCCACAGCGAACTGGGCTGGCTGCTCAACTGCTTCACACCCATGGGGTGGTTAGAGCGCATGACGCAGTACAAGGACAAGATCGCCAAGGGCAGCGGCGAACGCATCAGCGCCGGGCTCTTCGACTATCCGGTGCTCATGGCGGCCGACATCCTGCTCTACCAGGCGCATCTGGTGCCGGTTGGCGACGATCAGCGCCAGCATGTCGAGTTGACGCGCGACCTCGCCATGCGCTTCAACCACCGCTTCGGCGACACGTTCGTGCTACCGGACCCCATGATTGGTGAGGTGGGCGCTCGCATTATGTCACTCACTGATCCGACCCAGAAAATGAGCAAGAGCGACGTGGACCCCAACGGCACCATCGCCTTGCTTGATCCGCCCGACCTGGTGCGGCGCAAGATCATGCGTGCCAGGACCGATTCCGGCAGTGAGGCGACCTTCGATGCGGCTCGCCCCGGCATCACCAACCTGCTGGAGATTTACCAGACGCTCGCCAACGAATCCCAGCAGCAGGTCGAGGAACACTTCGCCGGACGAGGCTATGGCGAAGTGAAGCGCGAAGTGGCCGACCTCGTGGTGACGGCGCTGGAGCCGCTGCAGCAAGGGCACCGCCGCTACACCAATGACCCCGCCGAACTGGATCATCAACTGCGGCAAGGCCGCGATCGTGCTGCTGCGGTCGCCGAGCGGACGCTGCACGACGTCCAGGAGAAGATTGGTTTACGCTAATGCCGGAAAGTCGCTACCTGCAGGAACTGCAACGCCGCGTCCTGATCTTTGACGGGGCCTTCGGCACCACCGTGCAGGCGATGGAACTGACCGCCGCCGACTTTGGCGGCCACGAAGGCTTCAATGATTACCTGCCGATCTCTCGTCCGGATATCGTCGAGCAAATCCATACTAGCTTTATGGAGGTCGGCGCCGACGTTCTGGAGACCTTTACCTTCGGCGGCAGCCGCCTGAAGCTCGGAGAATACGGCATTCCCGATGAGGTCTATGCCGTCAACTTCACGGCCGCGCAGTTGGCGCGGCGTGTGGCCGACCGCTATTCGACGCCGGAACGCCCCTGCTTCGTCGCCGGTTCCATGGGGCCGACAGGGATGCTGCCGTCGACCGACGATCCGACGCTGGGTCGCTTAGGCTACGAAGACCTGGCCGCGGTCTTCGCCGAACAGGCCAAACCACTTGTCGAGGGCGGCTGCGACCTGCTGATCATCGAGACCACGCAGGACCTGCTGGAACTGAAAGCCGCCATCGCCGGCATCCATCGCTATTTCGCTGAGTTTGGCCGCTGGGTGCCGATCCAGGCCCAGATCACGCTGGACGTGACCGGCCGCATGCTCCTGGGCACCGATATCGCCGCAGCGATGGCAACGCTGGAAGCCTTGCCGGTACAGGTCATCGGCATCAACTGCTCCACCGGCCCCACGCACATGCGCGAACCCATCCGCTACCTGTGCTCCCACAGCACCCTGCCGATCTCCTGCATCCCCAATGCCGGTATCCCGCTCAACCAGGCCGGCGTCGCCATCTACCCGGAATCACCGGAGGAGATGGGCGTGCTGCTGGAAGAGTTTGTGAAGGACTTCGGTGTCAACGTCATCGGCGGCTGTTGCGGCACCACACCCGACCACATTCGGGAGTTCGTGCGGCGCGTCGGTGGTCTGGCGCCCACGCCACGGCAGATCGAGTCGGAGCCGCTGCTGGCCAGCGCCATGACGGCCACGGCGCTGCACCAGGAGCCGCGCCCCCTGATCGTGGGCGAGCGCGTCAACACCAACGGCAGCAAGCGCATGAAGCGGCTGGTCCTGGCCGACGACTTCGACGGCATGGTGACGATCGCCCGCCAGCAAGTGGAGGACGGCGCGCACGCCCTGGACGTGTCGGTGGCCGTCACCGAGCGCGACGACGAACGCGAGCAGATGGACGCCCTCGTCAAGAAGCTGGCAGCGTCCGTGGCGGTGCCTTTGATCGTCGACTCCACCGAGCCGGATGTGCTCGTCGCGGCCATGAAAAAGTATCCAGGTCGCATGGTGGTCAACTCGGTCAACATGGAGCGCGGCCGCGAAAAGATCGACGCCGTGCTGCCGGCGGTGGTCGAGAACGGCGCGGCGGTCGTCGCCATGACAATCGACGAGAAGGACATGGCCCGTACCGCCGAGCACAAGCTGGCGGTCGCCCGCCGCATGTACGAGATCATCGTCGGTGAGTACGGGTTAGCGCCGGAAGCGCTGATCTTCGACCCGATAGTGCTGCCCGTGACGACCGGCGACCCCTCAATGGCCGACTATGCCCGCCAGACCATTGAGGGCATCCGCGCCATCAAGCAGGAACTGCCCGGCACGCTGACGATCGTCGGCCTCAGCAACGTCAGCTTCGGCCTGACGCCGCCCGCCCGCGAAGTGCTCAACGCAGTCTTCCTCTACCACTGCGTCCGCGCCGGCCTGGACCTGGCGATCATGAACCCGAAGGAACTGCGGCCCTACGCCGAGATCCCGGAAAGTACGCGCCAACTGGCCGACGACCTGCTGCTCAACACGCATGCCCAGGCGCTGCCGGCCTATATCGCTTTCTTTGAAGCGCAGGGCGGCAGCACCGGCAAAGCCCAGAATGAAGCGGAGGACCCCACTGCCGGCATGACCACCGATCAGAAGATCCACTGGCAGATCCTGCACCGCCAGAAGGCCGGGATCGAGGCGCTGCTGGATCAGGCCATTACGGAGCGCCAGGGGCGCTTCGATCTGACGGCTGCTGCGGTGGCCGAGACGGTCGGCAAGGAGAGCTGGCGCAATGAAGCCGCCGTCGACGTGCTCAACGCCGCGCTTTTGCCGGCGATGAAGGATGTCGGTGACCGCTTCGGTGCCGGTGAGTTGATCCTGCCCTTTGTCCTGCAGTCGGCTGAAGTCATGAAGAAGGCCGTCGCCCACCTGGAGCAGTACCTGGAGAAGCAGGAAGGCTACACCAAAGGCAAAGTGGTCCTGGCGACCGTCTTCGGTGACGTGCATGACATCGGCAAGAGCCTCGTCAACACCATCCTCAGCAACAACGGCTACACCGTCTACGACCTGGGCAAGCAGGTGCCGGTCGATACCATCATTGCCAAGGCCATCGAGGTCAAGGCCGACGCCATTGGCCTCTCCGCCCTGCTGGTTTCTACTTCCAAACAGATGCCGCTCTGCGTGGAAGAGTTGCACAAGCGCGGCCTGCAGTTCCCGGTCATCATCGGCGGCGCCGCCATCAACCGTCAGTACGGTCGCCGCATCCTGTTCGTGAAGAACGGCCAGCCCTACGATTCCGGCGTCTTCTACGCCAAAGACGCCTTCGAGGGGCTGGACATCATGGACCGGCTGATGGACCCAGCGCGCCGCCACGATTTCGTCACGCACGTCGTCGACGAGGCTCGCGAAGTGGCGCAGGCAACGCCGGCCCGTGCAACGCCGGCGCCGGTCGTCACCAACGGCACAGTGCGCTCCAAGGTCAAGCGCGACGTGCCAATCCCCACGCCGCCCTTCTGGGGCGGGCGCGAACTGACGCCGATCGACCTGAACGACGTCTACCCGATGATGGACCTGAACGTCCTCTTCCGCCTGCAATGGGGCGGCTTCAAGAAGAAGGGCGCCGACTACGACCGCCTGATCACGGACGACTTCGAGCCGCTGCTGCTGCAACTGCAGGAGCGCGCCATCCGCGAGCAGATCATTCGCCCACGCATCGCCTACGGCTACTACCCGGTACAAGCCGACGGCAACGACCTGATCATCTACCATCCCGAGGACCAGAGGCGCGAACTCACGCGCATGTGGTTTCCTCGCCAGCAGGAGGAGGAGCACCTCTGCATCTCCGACTACTTCGCGCCGGTCGAGTCCGGCCGCATGGACGTGATCGGCTTCCAGGTGGTCACCGCCGGCGCCTACGCCAGCGAGTACGCCGAACAACTGGAAAAGCGCGGCGAGTACTACGACCAGCTCATGCTGCACGGCCTCTCCGTGACCGTGGCGGAAGCGCTGGCTGAGTACGCCAACCGCCGCATCCGCTGCGAGCTTGGCCTCACGGGCGAGGCGGGCAAGCGCTATTCCTGGGGCTACCCGGCCTGCCCGAACCTGGACGATCAGCGCCAGCTCTTCAAAGCCTTGCCGGCGGACCAACTGATCGGCGTGCAACTCACCGAGGGTAACCAGCTCTGGCCGGACCAGTCGACCGCTGCCTTCGTCGTCCATCACCCGCAAGCCAAGTACTTCCATGTCTTCAAGACCGGCGGTGGTCGTTTGGACGAGATAGAGCCCCAGCCGGTCGGCGCGACGTAGGATACGGACAGAACGTCGTCTTGAACCTGGAAGATATCTTCCGCAACCTGCCGACGCTGGAAACTCCCCGGCTGCTGCTGCGCAAGGTGCGGCTCAGCGATGCCCACGACATCTTCGCCTATGCGTCCGACCCGGCGGTCGCCCGTTACACCACCTGGCCGCCGCACCCCACCGTTGCCGCCACCGAGGCCTTTGTCACGGAACTCCTGAAGCGCTACGCGGAGGGGCTCGTTGGTCCCTGGGCGATCGTCCACCGCCGGGACGGCGTCGTCATCGGTTCTTGCGGGTTCGCCTACGTGATGGCCTGGCACGGCCGAGCCGAGATCGCCTACACGCTCGCTCAACCCTATTGGGGCCAGGGCCTCATGCCGGAGGCGGTCGGCGCAGTCATCAAGTTGGGCTTCGAGACACTCCAACTCAACCGCATCGAAGCTCGCTGCGAGATCGAGAACGTGGCTTCCGAGCGCGTGATGCAGAAGCTCGGCATGCAGTTCGAAGGCGTGCTACGCCAGCACACGCAGGTGATGGGCAAGTATCGGGACCTGAAGCTGTATTCGATCCTCAAAGAGGAGTGGCCGGCGAAGCTGGTAATCGGCGCCGTCCGGTGAGGGACTTTCGCACTTTGCGCGGCGTTAGGCGCGGAGGAAGGCCCCCTCCGGCTCGCACCGCTCGCCAGGTTCCCCCACTGCCGTGGGGGAACCGATCCTGCACGTCAAGTTGCGGTTGCCTTCGGGACGGCACGGTTGGACCGAAGCGCAGTTCAGACGGCGTGCTACGGCAACGGCACGGCCGCCCAACGGGCGGGGGCGCACGGCGGGATCGAACATCTCGGCACAGAAGTCCTGCGCCGCCTCGAGCATCTCCGTACTGGTGACGACGAGCAGCTCCGCTGAAGCCTGGCCGGCGCTGCTAAGGACCCGTCACGAAATAAC
>DHIZ01000088.1:39196-54029 GCA_002404055.1 Chloroflexi bacterium UBA4733 | reverse complement strand
AGGAGTCTCGTGGGCTCTGAGATGTGTATAAGAGACAGCGCCAGGTTTTAGGATAGGCTCTTAGCGCCGGGTGAGACGGGACCGGCCGGATCCCGCATGTGTGGCCCTGGGCCTGGTCGCTAGCCATCGTCACTTGACATGGATCGAATATTCAACGAATATATTGAGTGATGGATACTTCCGCCCACCGGGCTTTCAAAGACCAACTCTACGACCAGTTCGCGCGGATCGGCAAGGCCCTGGCCAGCCCGCACCGTCTCGAATTGCTCGACTTGCTCGCCCAAGGCGAACGGAGCGTGGAGGATGTGGCGCGGGAGACGGGGATGAGCGTTGCCAACGCCTCGCAGCACCTACAGACCTTACGCGCCGCCCAGCTCGTGACGGCGCGCCGGGACGGGATCCACGCCTTTTATCGTCTCGCTGACGGGCAGGTGTTTCGCCTCTGGCAAGCCGTCCGGGACGTCGGGGCGGTGCGTCTGGCAGAGATCGATCGCCTGGCGATCGCCTTCCTCGGCGATCGCTCCACCCTGGAGCCGGTGGAGGCGGCGGAACTGCTGGAACGGCTGCGCCAGGGCGACGTGGTCCTGCTGGATGTGCGTCCGGAGGAGGAGTACCGCGCCGGGCACCTGCCGGGCGCCCGCTCTGTTCCGCTGGCTACATTGGACGCGCAGGCGTCACAGTTGCCCAGGGATCGGGAGATCGTCGCCTACTGTCGGGGCCCTTACTGCCTGTTCTCTGACGAGGCAGTCGCCCTCCTGCGGGCGCGGGGTTACGCGGCGCGCCGACTCGCCATCGGTTTCCCCGATTGGCGTGCGGCCGGCCTGCCCGTCGCTGCCTGACGGGGGCATTGTCGTTCCGCTCTTCGCTCGAACCGTCACCTTGACGCCGTCCCTATAATCAAGTAGTCTATTGAATAGTCCTTGGGTGGATGGTTAGCCTGGCAAGGATCATGAAAGGGACGAGATAATGGCGGAGACGACGGCCAGCGAGATCGACGTCGCAGCGTTGCGCGCCCTGCTGGAGCGCGGCGACCCTGTTACCGTGCTGGATGTTCGCAGCGCCGCCGACCGGGCGGAGTGGGCGATCCCCGGTAGCCTGCACGTGGCTGCCTACGACGCCCTGAAGGCCGGCGATCCCCAGGCGCTCGCTCACGTAGCATTGCCCAAGGGGCAGCCGATCGTCACGGTCTGCGGCATGGGGCAGACGGCGGCGCTTGCCACCGCCCAATTACGGGCGCGGGGCCTCCCCGCGCGGACCCTGGTCGGCGGGATGCGGGCCTGGAGCCTCGCCTGGAACGTCACCGAGGTCCCGGTCCCCGGCAGCGCGGCACGCGTAGTCCAGGTGCGCCGCACGGGGAAGGGATGCCTGTCCTACCTCATCGGTTCCGCTGGAGAGGCCGCCGTGCTCGACGCCTCGCTCGACCCGGCAGTGTATCTGGAGCTCGCCCGTCGTTACGGCTGGCGGATTACGACGGTTCTGGACACTCACGTGCATGCCGATCACCTCTCACGCTCACGCACGCTAGCCGGCGCGACCGGCGCCCGGCTGTACCTCCCCGCGACGGAGCGCGCTTCCTTCCCCTTTACACCGCTGCGCGATGGCGTGATGGTTGCCGTCGGTGCTGCCCACCTCGCCGTCCTGCACACGCCCGGCCACACCCCGGAGGGCGCCAGCTACCTGCTCGATCAGCGTGCCCTCTTCAGCGGCGATACGCTCTTCCTGGTGGGCGTGGGCCGGCCCGATCTGGAGGCCAGCCGGGAAGAGGCGCGCGAGCGGGCCCAGACGCTCTACCAGTCCCTCCAGCGCCTGCTGTCGCTGCCTGGGCAGACGCTGGTCCTGCCCGGGCACACCGGCACGCCGGTACCCTTTGATGGCCGCCCCCTCGTCGCAACCCTGGCCGACGTTCGCCAACAGCTCGCCGCCTTTCCGGCAGTCGAGGACGACTTCGTCGAGGCCATCCTGGCGCGCATCCCGCCCACCCCGCCCAACCACGCGCGCATCGTGGCGCTCAATGAGGCGGGGCTGCTGCCCGAGGGCGACCCGACCGAACTGGAAGCGGGAGCGAACCGCTGTGCCGTTGCCTAGATCGGTCGGCGCGCGTCCACAGCACGTCGCGGCGCCGGATGTTCAGTTGGGTCTGCGGGCAAACTGGTTCCAGTTCTCCCTGCTGGCGGTGCTGACCTTGCTGATCGGCATGACCGTCGGCGTCGAGCGGGTGGCGCTGCCGCCCCTGGCCCAACAGGGCTTCCACGTCACGTCCTACCTCTATACCGTCGCCTTCATCGCCGCCTTTGGCCTGGTGAAGGCGGCGATGAACCTCACCGCCGGGCGCTGGGCGGATCGGGTCGGCCGCAAGAAGGTGCTGCTCGCCGGCTGGCTGGTCGGGCTGCCCTTTCCCTTCCTCATCATCTTCGCCCCCAGTTGGCCCTGGATTGTGGCCGCCAACTTCCTGGTGGGACTCAACCAGGCGTTGGCCTGGACCATGACCGTCACCGCCAAGATCGACCTCGTCGGTCCGCGCAACCGGGGGCTGGCGGTCGGGATCAACGAGTGCTCCGGCTACGCCGGCGTCGCCTTTGGCGGCTATGCTGGCGGTATCCTTGCCACCGACTACGGCTTGCGGCCGGCGCCGTACCTGCTCGCGCTGGCCGTCCTGCTCCTGGGGCTTTTCCTCTCCGTCTGGCCCATGCGCGAAACGCTGCCCTGGGCCCAGGCCGAGGCGGGTCGGCGCGACGGGCCGGATACGCCAACGGTACGGCAACGCGTCCCCACCCTCGCCCAGATCGTTCGCTACGTCAGTTGGCAGGACCGAACCCTGTTTGCCGTGGCCCAGGCGGGCTTCATCGAGAAATTCGCCGATACGCTGGTCTGGGGATTCTTCCCGCTTTACTTCCTTTCGCTGCGGCGATCACCGGCGGAGGTCGGCCTCCTGACCGGCGTCTATGCCTTGACCTGGGGGGTGCTGCAGATCCCGAGCGGCGCGCTCGCCGACCGGGTTGGGCGCAAGCTCCCGATCACCGCCGGCATGCTGCTCGTCGCCGGCGGCATCGCGCTCCTGCTGCTCGTCCACGGCCTGCTTCCCTGGCTGCTCAGCGCGCTGGTGATGGGGGCGGGTATGGCCCTCCACTATCCCAATCTCATCGCCGCGGTCGGTGACGTGGCGCATCCCGTGTGGCGCGGCAGCGCGTTGGGCGTCTACCGCCTCTGGCGCGACGCGGGCTATGCCGTCGGGGCCATTACCATCGGCCTGGTGGCGGACGCCTTCGGCCTACGCGCCGGCTTCTGGTTCACGGCGGCGATGCTGGTTGTGTCGGGGGGCGTGGTGGCGCTGGTGATGGAGGAGACGGAGACCCGCTTGCGGACGGCAGCCCTCGCCTGGGAACGCCACCCAGAGTGGGTGGAGGGCTGAGCGCCGTGGGAGTCGGGGAGCGATGGGCAGGTGGGGCCGCACCTACCGCGCGACGCTATGCCTTCGCGTCATGGTAGATTGTTTAGTCTTTGGATAAGCGCCATCAACGCCACCATGCTCACCCGCTTGCTCGGAGGCGGCACTGCCAATCACAAGAAAGGACACGACCGTGCAACCGATCAGCCTCCAGCCCGTTGAAGCCGTGCAGATCACTATCCTCGTTGACAACGTAACGGACATGCTCGTCGGGAACCAGGGACCAGCCAGGCGGTTTGGCTCGAGCGGTGATGCACCTCCCGTTGTCGCCTCCCCGTTGCTGGATGGCGGCACTGCGTTCGACGCACCGCTGGCCGAGCACGGCTTTTCCGCCCTCGTCACGGTCAAAGCCGACGGACGCGACCGCTGTCTCCTCTTCGACGCAGGCGTCACTCAGGATGGCCTCGTGGAGAACATGCGCCGGTTGAGCCTCTCGCCGAAGGACATCGACACGATCGTGCTGTCCCACGGCCACTGGGACCATGTCATGGGGCTGCATGGGCTGGTTCGCGCACTCGGTGGGCGCGTTAACCTTCCCGTGCTGATCCATCCGGAGTTCTGGATGCGCCGCCGGGTAGTGATCCCCGGCCGGCAGCCCTTGCCGCTCTTCCCGGCGAGTAAGACAGCGTTGGTGGGGGCCGGGTTCGACATTGTGGAAGAGCGCCGTCCCTCCTTCCTGCTCAACGGCTCCGTGCTCGTCACGGGCGAGGTGGATCGGACAACAGAGTTCGAACGCGGGCTACCGGGGCATCAGGCCCTGCACAATGGGGAATGGCAGCCGGATCCGCTCGTCCTGGATGACCAGGCACTGCTGCTCAACGTCCGCGATAAGGGGCTGGTCATCCTTACTGGCTGCGGCCACTCCGGCATCGTCAATATCGTGCGCTACGCCCAAAAACTCACCGGCCTGGAGCAGGTCTACGCCGTGATTGGCGGCTTCCACCTACCCGGCCCTGTCTCTGACGTGACCAGACAGACGAGCAGAGCACTGGCGGCGTACGCGCCTGCGGTCGTCGTCCCAACGCACTGCACGGGCTTCCCGGCGATGGCAGCACTGGCCGCCGAGATGCCGAACGCCTTCATCCAGAGCACGGTCGGCACCCGCTTCGAGCTGTGACGCGCGACATTGTCGCGGTTCAAGACATTTTTCGCCGGGTGACCCCAACGCTTATTCCGGGCTAACTTCCCCGTACCCTCTCGCGCAGACGCCTTTACTTGGCCCTCATTGCACCACCAGCTTGCCGACCATGCCTTGCTTGGCGTGGCCTGGCACCGGGCAGAGGTAATAATAGGTACCTGCACTGGCGGCGGTGAATTGTACGGTCCGTCCGAACCACTGCTGCGCCGTCGCTCCGCGTACCGGCATGGCGAAGGCGCCGGGGAACGCCACCTGGGCGTCCATCATGACCATGGACGGGTAGGGCGGCGGGGTGGACGTGAGCTCCCAACCGTGCGGCGTCCCGGTATCCGCATCAAAGAAATGCACCGTGACCTGCGCGCCCCTCGGGACGACGATGGTAGGATTCACCAGGCCGTCGACATTCCAGGTCATGTCCTTCTGCCCGTCCGGGCTCCCCAAGGCCGCCAATGCGACCTGCGCCGTGTGGTAGGTGACGGTGTTTGTCTGCCGATTGACGTCCGCGTCGGCGGCCAACTGTTGGGCGAGCACCTGCGCCGCGGCCGGGCTACTGGTGATCACGGGACCGCCGATGCCGCCGCCCATCATTCCTTCGGCGCCACCCATCATTCCAGAGCCGCCAGATCCCATCATGCCGGAGCCGCCGCCCAGCGTGCCGCTCGACCCCATCATCCCGTATCCTCGGCCCGCATCGCTGCCTTGACCGGTCATCCCGGACCCTGCACCCGGCATACCGAAGCTCCCAGGGCTCGCGGCAGATGAACCTGCAGTGGTTCCGTTATCCAGCGTCGGACCATCCAAGCCACGCGCCAACGCCACGCCCGTGCCGCCCAGCAGCAGCGGGAGCGCCAGCAGCCCGCCAGCCAATAACTCTCGCCTTCGTAATCGCCGCATCTCGTTTCCTCACTGTCGTTGTTCTTGCTTGGGGCACCCGCTGCCCTCTGCACTGCTTCCAGGCTACAGCCCAAAACTCAAGGACCGATGCCCGGCCGCGTCAAGATTTGCTCAAGCCGTGCGACGGGGCGGTCGACTGCGCGATGGGTAACGTGAACGCGAAGGTGCTGCCTTGTCCCGGACCCGGCGACTCGGCCCAGAGACGCCCGTCCATCGCCTCCACCAGCGCCCGGGCGATGGTGAGCCCGATCCCTGAACCGCCCAGCGCCCGTGAGCGGGACTTCTCCGCCCGGTAGAAGCGTTCAAAGAGACGCTGCCCTTGCTCCGCCGTGAAGCCGATGCCGCTGTCGCGGACGGCGATCCTGACGGCAGCGCCTGCCCGCTCGACCGAGAGCGTGACGTGTCCCGGCGTTGGCGTGTAGCGCAGCGCATTCGTCAAGAGGTTCGTCAGCACCTGAACGGCCCGGTCCTGGTCGGCGGCCACCGGCGGGAGGCCGGGTGGCGCCCGGCTTTCCAGCGCGAGCCCCTGCTCTTCGAACTGGGGCTGCATCCGATCCAAAGCGGCCTGGATGATCGCACCGGGCGGTACCGCCCGCACCGTCAGCGAGAGCTGACGGGCCTCCGCCCGCGATACCTCCTGCAGGTCGTCGATGAGGCGGCGCAGGCGTCCCGCCTCGCCGTGCAGTTTGGCCCAGATGCGGTCCGACGGCGCCACGACGCCGTCGAGCAGCCCCTCCAGATAGCCCTCCAGCGTCGCTACGGGGGTGCGCAGCTCGTGCGCCACGTCGCCCACCAGTTCGAGGCGCCGCCGTTCCGCTTCCTCCAGCGAGCGGGCCATGGCGTTGAAGCCGGCGGCGAGCTGGGCCAACTCATCGCCGGCGGCGGTCGCCGGGAGCGCCACGCGCTCGGCATAGTGCCCGGCGGCGATGCGCCGGGTGGCGCGGAGCACCGCCTGGATGGGACGGGCAATGTGGCGGGCCACGAGCAAGTTCAGCAGGAGCGCCGTCACGGTCGCGGCGACGACGGCCACCAGGAGCGCCTGGCTGAGGGCCTGCCGGAACGCTGCTTGCACGTAGGGATCCATCATCGCAGTGCCTTGCGCGCTGGGACCCATCGCCGTACCGCCCATGCCCCGCCCGCCCATCATGCGCGCCATCCCAGCACTGAAGAAGGCCGGCGCCAGGCTGTTCGCGGCGATGACCGTGGTCAGCAGCCCCACGAGGATGACGAGCAGATAGGAGAGGAAAAGCCGGCCGACGAGGGTGGTCCGCAAGCGGCGCATCCGGCTAGTCCTGACGGACGCCGAAACGGTAGCCGACGCCGCGCACCGTCTCGATATAGCACGGCTGGCCCGGATCATCCTCGATCTTGCGCCGCAGGTTGCCGACATGCACGTCCACGACGTGGTCGTCGTAGAAGTCATCCCCCCAGATGCGCTCCAGGAGCTGGTCCCGCGTAAAGACGCGCCCCGGATGCCCGGCCAGCGTCGCCAGGAGGGCGAACTCGCGCGGCGTGAGCGGCACGACCTCCCCTCGTTTGGTGACCTCGTGGCGGGCGTCGTCGAGCGCCACCTCACCGAAGCGCCGGATGGCGGGCGTGTCCGGCGCACCGGGCAGGGCCGTTCTCGGGCGGCGGAGCATTGCCTTGACGCGGGCGACGAGTTCGCGCGGGCTGAACGGTTTGGTGAGGTAATCGTCGGCGCCCACCGCAAGGCCCACGAGCTTGTCCACCTCCTCGGCCTTGGCCGTGAGCATGAGCACGTAAGCGTCGGAGAACTGCCGCACCTGCCGGCAGACTTCCAGGCCGTCCAGACCGGGTAGGAGGAGATCAAGGATGATCACGTCTGGACTGCCGCTACGAGCCAGGTCCAACGCAGCGCGCCCATCGCCTGCGGTCAGGACGGTATAGCCCTCCTGTTCGAGATATCCCTGCACGAGCTCGACCAGGTTCGCCTCGTCATCCACGACCAGCACCGTCGTCACGTCGGCATCCTCCCGCACCACACTGACGTTCGCCCCAAACGCCCGCCCGCCCGCCGTGAGCGCACCCGCTAGCGCTCCAGCGTTTGCTGCATTCGCTCGAACTCGTCGTGGCTGATCTCCCCGGCGGCTAGGCGCCGCCGCAGGGTCTCCATCGGCGTTTCGCGCTCCGTGCCGGTTCTCGCCGTACCCGTCAGCGCCCGCACGAGCCAGACTACTGCGAGGACGACCACCGCGATGACGGCGAGCATTGCCAGGAAGCCGAGCAGCATCGCCAGCCATCCCCAGCCCATCAAGCCATAGCCGGAACCGAATCCGCCCATCATTTCGAAACCCCCCAGTTCCTACGTCATTCGCGTCTTCGACATGATGTCACACCCCACGTCGACTGCATCCCGAGTGCCGGCATTCCTGCGGAGCGACCTGCTCCCAGCACCACGGGCCGATCACCAGTATGACGTGCCGAGGTCAAGGAATCGTGCCGGGTTCAGTCAAGATCGGCGCAAGGCGCACCCCTCCTGCCCGCGGCGCAGGTTCCACCCCGCACCTCCTTCGCGGTGCCGGCCAGCCCCTTCCAGAACGGCCGTCTGCTCGTCGCCATGAGCTTCCTCTTCGCCGTCGGCGTGGCGGCGGGTATCGTCGGCGCACCGGCGATCCTCGGGCTGGGCGCAGTATTCATGCACAACAATCCGGGCGGGTTTGGCTGGGGCGGCACGGTAGCTCGATGGACGTGCTCCTGCTGACCCAGGTCGGCCAGCCGCCTTCGGCTTACTTGCGCTGTGCGGCCTTGTCGGCGGCTCGCGCCACCTGCTCCGCCTCCCGGATTGCCTTGCTCGTGGGAACGGGCATCTCGGCCGTCTCTAGATTTTCCATCTGTAGCTGCAGCGCCGCCTGCTGGTCGCTCACCTGCCGGAGCTGTGCCTGCAACCGGGCGAGCTGCTCCTCACGGCTGAGCGGAACGCCGTTGGCGGTTGCCGGGGCGACTTGTGTCGGCTGGAGCGGGGTAGCCGGCGCCAGGTTCATCCCGCACTTCGCACAGCGTCCCGGCTGGTCCTGGCGCACGTCCGGATGCATCGGGCAGGTGTACTGCTGGCCTGGCTGCGCCTGCTGGCCGCCCATGCCGCCCATCTTGCCCATGCCGAACATCATGAGGCCCATCGAGAGGGGGCAGATCAAGATGGCCATAGTCGGCAGCGCGGACCAGAAAAGGCTCGGCTGGAAGATCAGCACTCCCACCGCCGCCGCCGCCAGCCCGATCAGCACCTTCGGGTTGAGACAACACTTCAGCATCGACATCGCGCAAGTCTCCTCTATCCCACAGTATACGCACACAGGGTACGACTGTCCATAGTACCAGCGGCAATAAGAAGAAATGGGCGAAGCGCTCATCAAGCAACAGGTGGACGCTGCGCATCCCGGCGGACCGGAGCCAGAAGCTGGGCAACCCGCTCCTCGTAAATCCTTCCACAATGGAGTTGCGTAGCGGCCCAGGGGGAAGCGGGCTTATCCGCGACGCAGGGTCATCATGGTTTGATTTACTCCTGCAGTTGGAGTTCGTCCCGGACGTAGCGGTCCTGCAGCATGGCTATCAGCGCGTCCTGATACTGCTGGCGGGAGAGCGCGCCGGCCGACAAGCCGGAGATCGCCGTCGTGGCGATGGCCGAGCACGCCGGTGAGGGGGCCAGCGTGGCGGCGCCGATCGCGCGGGCAGTCTACGAAGCCTATTTTAAGACGGCCTGGGCGCCGCACGTGGCGACGGACCATCAGACCTGCACGGAGCACGAATATCTCTGTCCGGCCCTCTGGCCGCGTGTGCCGTCGTCCATCAGCGGCATCACCTATCGGTCAACCTGACCGGCTTCGCTGCATCGGCTAGCCGGCAGAGTGTCGCGACAACTCTCCGCTGGTGGACGCGGCTGAAACGTTGCCGAACGCCCGATGCTGCGCTTGCCTGCTCGCCAGCCGCGCCACGTTCATTCGTGCCTGGCGCTGCCGGACGTTTCCAGGGCCTGGCGAAGCACGGCCAGCGGCAAGAGCGCACACTTGAGGCGCGCCGGACTGAGCGGGATGCCGAGCTCCGCCAACAACTCCTGCCGATCGAGATCGCGCGCCTCGTCGACCCCGCGTCCTTCCACCAGGTCCGCCAGCATCGACGCCGCCGCCTGGCTGATGACGCAACCCTGACCCGCAAACTTCATAGCCTCCACCCGCCCTTCGCGCAGCCGCAGTTCGATCCGCACCGCATCGCCGCATAAGGGGTTCATCCCTTCGGCGGCGGCATCGGGCGCGTCCAGGCTGCCTCGGTGCGGCGAATGGCGCCAGTGATCGAGGATCTGCTCCTGGTAGAGGTCGTCCATGGGGCGATGATCCTTACGCTACGGCAGTCGAAAGATGCGCGCCACGTCGGCCAGCCCCGCCACCAGCCGCTCGACGTCCTCCTCCGTGGAGTAGACGTAGAGGCTGGCCCGCGATGTCGCCGCCACACCCAGCCGGCGCATCAACGGCTGGCAGCAGTGATGCCCGGCGCGAATCGCTACCCCGTGCCGGTCGAGGATGCTGGCCACGTCGTGCGGATGCACATCGCCGACGTTGAACGACACCACGCCGCCGCGTGCCGCTTCCGGCGGCGGTCCGTAGACCGTGACGCCGGGCAGCGCCCGCAGGCGCGCCTGCAACACCGCAACGAGCGCCTGCTCGTGGGCCCGCACGGCCGCCATGTCGAGCGCCGAGAGATAGTCCACCGCCGCGCCCAGCCCCACCGCGCCGGCGATGTCGGGCGTGCCCGCCTCGAACTTCCAGGGCAGATCGTTCCAAGTGGACTGGCGCGGCTGCACCTCGCGGATCATGTCGCCGCCGCCCAGGAAGGGGGGCATGGCCTCCAAGAGGGCACGCTTGCCGTAGAGGACGCCAATGCCGGTGGGGCCGCACATCTTGTGGCCGGAGAAGGCCAGGAAATCGCAGTCGAGCTGCTGCACGTCCACCGGCAGGTGCGGCACACTCTGGGCGCCGTCCACCAGCACCACGGCTCCGGCAGCGTGGGCCCGCTGCGTCAGCTCCGCCACCGGGTTGATCGTGCCCAGCGCATTGGAGACGTGGCCGAAGGCGACCAGCTTCGGGCGCAGCGCCAGCAGTCCGTCGTAGGCCGCCAGATCCAGTTGCCCCTGGTCGTCAATCGGCACGAACTCCAGTATCGCCCCCTTCTCGGCGGCGAGGAGTTGCCAGGGCACCAGATTGCTGTGGTGCTCGAGCTCGGTCAGCACGATGAGGTCGCCCGCCTGGATGTTGGTCCGCCCCCATGTGTACGCCACCAGGTTGATCGCCTCGGTCGTGTTGCGGACATAGACGACCTCCTCGGGCGAGGCCGCGCCGATGAAGCGGGCGATCCGTTCCCGCGCCCCTTCGTAGGCGGCCGTTGCCTCCTCGCTCAGGCTGTACACGCCGCGATGGATATTGGCGTTCGTCAGGCGATAGAAGTCGTCGAGCGTACGGAGTACCACTTCCGGCTTTTGCGACGTGGCGGCGCTGTCCAGATAGGTGAGCGGCCGGTCCTGCATCAGGCGGGCGAAGATGGGAAAGTCGGCCCGCACCCGGCGGGCGTCGAGCGTTTCGGTCGTGGCGGCGAGCATGACGACACCTTCCCCTGCGATCTGGCTGGTCACAGACCAGCCGCCGACAGCGATGCATGACAGCATACCGCCCCTGGCTGCTATGTTGACTGGGCGTTGCGTCGCCGCTTCACATGCGCACCTTACCAACCGAGCATATGGAGGAGCGAACCGCAGCCCATCGGCACGAGCAAAAGCGCGACATTCATGCTCTGCATGCCCAGGATGGCAACGGCGGCCCCCCCGGCGCGCATGAGCGGTCCCGGCTGGTGGCCGGCGTCGCCGACCAATGGTTGCCTCTCCTCCATCAAGCGCCGGATGCGTCCCTCCACATCGGTGTTCGCGCCGGCCAGACCAACCCCCGCGACCAGCGCCAGTCGCAGGCCGAGCGCTGCTTGCCAGACCTTCGCGAGGGCGCTGGCCAGCGCTAACGGCCTGCCGGTCACGCCGACCGCCAGGTCGTCGCAGGCGAGCTCCTGCTGGTACTGGAACTTGCGGAAGGCGGCCCGACTGCTCGGCAGGTACCAGAAGGCGTCTCGCAGGAGCACGACCAGCCAGACCAGCGCATGGTCACGGCGAGCAATGTGCGCCAGTTCGTGGGCCAGCACCCCTTCGATCTCCGGCGCGTCGAGACGGGCTGTCATCCACGGCGAGAGCAGCAGCCGGGGCCGGCCGCCGGGCCATCCGCAAATGCATGCCCCTGGCTGATGGGAGGGGATGATGCGCAGAATCGGCGGCGCCAACCCGAACCGGTGGGCGAGGCCGTGGAGGCTTGCCTGAAGCGCGGACGGGATGGGAAGGCTCCGGCGCGCGATGACCCGCCAGAGGAGGCACAGCCGGACCAGCGCCAGGACGAGTGCTGCGGACGCCAGCAGTGCCATGCCGACCGGCAGCGCCAGATTGAGCAGCTCATCCCAGGGCGGCGCGCCGAGCCAGCACACCGATCGACCGAACGCCGCCAGCATCCACACGCCCAGTCCCAAACTGGCCAGGGGCGCAGCAAGCACCGCGAGGGGCAACTGCGGGAAGCGGTTCGCCCACGAAGCGCGCAGCGCCGCATCACCGAGCAGCGTGACAAGTAGCAAGCTCGCGAGAACGACGAGGAACGGCATCAGGGTTCCTCCGCTGTCCGTCGCCGGTCCAGCTCCGCCAACAGGCGCTCAGCGCGCCGCCGCAGCGCTGGATCGCTCATCCGGTCCAGCTCACGGGTCAGGGCGCCGCCGAAGTTCAGGACCAGGTCTTCCAGGATGCGGCCGACGAAGCGTGCGGTGAACTCGTCCTGGGTGAAGTTGGGGAAGTAGACGTAAGCCTGATCGGCTTTCTCGGCGCGCAACATATGCTTCCGCGCCAGGCGGGTCATGGTGTTCATCACCGTGGTGTAGGCGAGGTGGCGACGCTCGTACAGCACCTCGAAAATCTCCCGGACCGTGGTGCCCCGGCCGGTCGGGCGGGCCCAGATCAACTCCATGATCTCTGCCTCCAGGTCACCGAGCACCTTGCGGACCCCCGGCCGATCTGGACGAAACGTACCGATGTCCCACTCGGGTTCCATGCCATCCCCCATCTCACGCTATTGCGGAGCATCTTAGCGCGGCATCCGAGCGTCGCGTCGCAGCCTAGCGGATGCCGCGCGCCGCGACCCGATCACCATCGTCCTCGGCCGCGGCACCCGATGCCGCCAGCGCGCCGGCTTCCCTGGGCGGAACGGCGGCGAGTCGCTCTGCCGGGCGTCTCCAGGTCAACCACACCACCGCGACGGCGATGAGCAGTAATCCGGCCCCCTGGAAGACGAGCGGCACGCTTTGCAGGCGGAGGGCGACGTCGGCCAGGATGCCGGAGGCCCAGTGATTGAAGGCCAGCAGGAAGTCCGGCGTGTAGGTGCTCTGACCAGTGAAGGCCAGGTACAGCGCCAGCATCCCCATCGCCAGGAACATCAGCCCGGCTACAGCATCGGTGACCTTGATCGGCCAGGTACCCAGCACAAGCCGGCGCGCCCCCAGGCGGGTGAGGGTGCGCTGGTCCAGTCCCAACCGCTCCCAGAGGGCCGCCGCCAGCAGCAGCGGGAACACCATGCCGAACACGTAGGCCAGCCCCAGCCCGGCTGCCGTCAGGATGGAAGGGGAGAGCGCCGTCAGCGCCAGGATGCCTCCCAGGAAGGCGGCGACGAGCGAACTGCTGTAGATCAGCGCGTTCATGGGCGGGTCAATTCGCCAAGGCGTCGACGTAGCTTACCCTCCGACAGTCGACCATACCCGAAGAGTTCGCCGTTCAGATACATGCCCGGCGGGAAGGCGATCCCATCGCGAAGGGCCATGTTCGCGCCCTCCGGCGAATGCATCAGCACTTCCTCCACGGCCAGCGGCCACTCCTGGGTCAGACGTTCTAGGATCTGCCGGGCGCGCGCGCAGTAGTGGCATCCCTCGGCGGTGAGTAGGGTGATCTGTATCGTCGCCATCGCTCAGGCCTTCTGCAGCGCCGCGATGACCGAGGCGTCGGGGACGTGCATGGTGTCCGGGGCGAGTTGCTTCCAGACCACCGTCCCCTGCGGACCAATCACGAAGATGGCGTGGTTGTCCACCGGCCCCATGTCCATTCCACCGGCGATTCTGAAGTCGCCCAGCGCCGAGCCCAGTTGGTGATCCGTATCTTGCAGGATCGGGAAGGCGAGGTGCAATTGCTGCACCACCGATTGGGAGGTGGCGACGGGGTCGACACTCACGGCGAGCACGGCCGCGTTCAGACCCTGGATGGCCGGCAGATCCTGTTGCAGCTGCACGAGCTGCTGTTGGCAAGCCCCTCAAGTCGATCCCTCATAGAAGTAGAGCACCACCTTGCGACCGCGATAGTCGGCGAGCGAGATCGGCTGCCCGGCGGTGGACGGGAGCGCCATGCCGGGGACGGCAGTGCCGAGCGCCGTGCCGCCAACCGCGCTACCGGAATGGCTGACGACCACGGCGAAGGCGACGATGACGACGACGATAATTCCAGCCAGGCCGCCCCAGAGCCAGCGGCGCGACCGGCTACCGACATGCCGGGCAGTTCGTATCCGCGTCTTGTTCGCCATTCCCTCGCCTCTGCCACTCCAACAGCGGGTTGCGCCCGACACCACGAACCGGTCTGATCGCGCCAGGGTAGGAGCATCGCCGTCTCTGCGTGCATGCAGTATCGTGATCGTACCATGGGCAGTCGTATCTGCCGGCAGAGGGCGTACACCATATGGGGATAGGCGGTCAGTCCTCCGCATGCGGTATAATGTAGCAGTCACGCAATTGTATTGAAGGAAAGAGCAATGCCCGCCGTACCCGATAGTGTATTGAAGGAAAGAGCAATGCCCGCCGTACCCGAAAGCGGCGTCCTCTGTCAGACGGACTGTGTCCGCTCCGAGTCAGTGAGTCGTACACTGGGTTTACTGGAGCAGGCGCCGGTGTAT
Source organism: Chloroflexi bacterium UBA4733 (assembly GCA_002404055.1). The sequence goes on along the minus strand of DHIZ01000088.1, from coordinate 39,538 downwards.
CGGGATCTGGCCGAGCTATTTGGCGCACTGGCCGACTCGACACGAGTGAAGATCGTTCACGCGTTGCTGCATCAAGAGTTGTGCTCCTGTGACCTGGCCTCAGCGGTCGGCATCAGCAAGTCGGGCGCCTCGCAACACCTGCGCGTGCTGCGCAGCCTGCGCCTGGTGAAGTCGCGCCGCTCGGGCAAGTTCGTCTACTACAGCCTGGACGATGCTCACATCGCCCTTCTGCTTCAGATCGGCCTGGCCCATCTCGGTCACGGGGAGGCGGGGGACGTGCAACGCATACCGGCGACCGCCGGCGGAGTAGGGGTGCGGTGATGGCGGCGGGTCACGACCACA
>DHIZ01000088.1:28063-38952 GCA_002404055.1 Chloroflexi bacterium UBA4733 | reverse complement strand
CACCGGCATCCTGGCAGCGCTGGCTAACGCCGTCACCTTGATCGTGATCGTCCTGGTGATCGCCTACGAGGCGGTCCAACGCTTTCAGCACCCGCAAGCGGTCACGCCCTGGCTTATGTTTGTCTCCGCCGCGGTGGGTATTGCTATCAACCTGTACATCGGTTTCGGGCTGCGCCAGGAGAGCGGCGACAATCTCAACATTCGCGCCGCCATGCTGCACGTCTTTGGGGATGTGGGCGCCTCGGTGGCCGTGATTGTGGCCGGCCTGGTGATCCTGCTCACCGGCTGGTATCCGGCCGACCCGTTGCTCTCCCTCGGCATCGCTGCATTGATCGCCGGGGGCGCCTGGAGCATCCTGCGCGAAACCGTCGACATCCTGATGGAAGCGACACCCAAAGATCTGAACGTGGCGCAGCTCGTGCGCGACCTGGTGCGGGTGCCGGACGTGGAAGATGTCCACGACCTCCACGTCTGGTCGATCGCCGGCGGGATGCGGGTGCTCTCCGCCCACGTTCAGGTGCGCGAGGACTGCCACCTGAGCGCCTGCGACGCCCTCCAGGCGCGGCTCAATGGGCTGCTCCAGCGCAACTACCAGATCGGCCACACGACGCTCCAGTTCGAGTGCGCCGCCTGCAATCCCAACCCGCTGTACTGCGCTCTGAACGGCGAAGGCGGGAACAGCCATCAGCACGCGCACGGGAACCACGAAAGTCATCACCACCACGACGCGATTGTCGATAGTCTGGACGTGCGGCGCGCCACCACGCCAGCTATGGAACGGAAACGATGATGGACGTTCCGTACCTGACAACACCTGGACGCCGCGCTGAGGTCCGGGCCGGCATCCAGATCGAGATCATCACGATCGCCTGGATGGTCGTCGAGGCGGCGGTGGCCATCGGCGCCGGCATACTGGCGCGCAGCGTCCTGCTGACCGCCTTCGGTATCGACAGCATCATCGAGTTGGTCAGCGGCGGTGTCCTGCTCTGGCGGTTGCGGGTGGAAGCGGCCGGTACGTCGGTGGAACGGGTGGAGTGGGCCGAGAAGCGCGCTGCCTGGATCACCGGGATCGGGCTGTCGCTGCTCTGTGTCTACGTCGTGGCGATGGCAGTGCTGGCGCTGGTCACGCGGACGAGACCGGAGGCGTCGTTGGTGGGGATCGGTCTGGCGGTCGTCGCCGTGATCGGGATGCCGGTACTAGCCCGGACCAAGCGCCGGGTCGCCACGCAGATCGGCAGTGCTGCCCTACGGGGGGATGCTGCCTGTTCGATCACTTGCGCCTATATGGCGGAGACCCTCCTCGTTGGCCTGTTGCTCAACGCCGTCTTCGGCTGGTGGTGGGCGGATAGCCTGGCGGCGCTGGCCCTGGTCTACTGGCTGGGCCGCGAGGCGCGCGAAGCGCTGGACGGCGCGCGGGCCGGGCGAGGCGCCTGCGCTTGCGGCGACGACCAGTGCGCGGGCTGAAACGCTACCGGCGGTCTCACCAGCCCCGTGTCTCCGAAGATCTCGCCTGAACGCCGGCTCCGTCGGCCGCTGGCCGACGGAGCCAGTCGTCTCTCTATGCCCGCTCTGATGCCTTGCCGGCTGACCATGCGACCTGCTCCGCCTCGCGGATTGCCCTACTTGTCGGGACGGGCATCTCGGCCATCTCCAAGTTCCCCATCTGTCGCTGCAGCGCCGCTTGCTGGTCGCTCACCAACCGGAGTTGTGCCTGCAACTCGGCGACTCGTTCCTCCCGGCGAAGCGGAACGCCGTTGGCGGTTGGCGGGACCAGATCCATCCCGCACTTCGCACAGCGTCCCGGCTGGTCCTGGCGCACCTCCGGATGCATCGGGCAGGTGTACTGCTGGCCCGACTGCGCCTGCTGGCCGCCCATGCCGCCCATCTTGCCCATGCCGAACATCATGAGGCCCATCGATAGGGGGCAGATCAACACCGCCAGGGTCGGCAGCGCCGACCAGAAGATCTGGGGTTCCACGATCAGGACTCCCACCGCGACTGCCGCCAGACCGACCAAGACCTTCCAGTTCAAACAGCACTTCAGCATGTCCATGTTTTCGCCCCCTAAAGGCAACGACGCGCCAACGTTCGAGCGACCATTCGCATCGAGACTGGGCGGCCGCTCCCCACTCGCCACTCAGACATCATCGCCGACACGACACGCCTCCTATCCCCTTACCGGCATCCCGCTACGGCACTCCCAACACCGTCAGGGGAACCGCCGTGCGGGTTGACTCACTACCTTAGTATACGCACGCGAGGTACGACTGTACATAGTACCAGCGGCAATAACGAGCGTTCTCGCGTCCCCGCAGTCCAAAAAGCCAGCGCAATGCGGCTGACGGCCAGGACGAGGATGAGTGCTGACGACCGGGATGGGGCGGTTGCAGCCCTGTCCGTGCCACGTCGGCAAGTCCAGCAGTCAATGGGGCCTACGCGCTGCTACCCGCTCCACGATGCCGAGTTTTGACCGCTCCAGCTCGAGAACCTCAAACCCCTCCGCTCTGAGGTGCTCCAGCGGCTCCCGCATCATGTGGTCTCCCTCGGTGCGTACCGAGAAGTAATCTAGCGCGCGCTGTCCGAGGCGGACGGGGAGCAGGGGGCTTCGCACGTGCTCCACGAGCAGAAATAGCCCACCTGGCCGCAGCACCCGCCGTACCCCCTGCACTGCCTTCCGGTCGTCCGGGATGGAGCAAAGAGCGAGTGTGCAGACGACGGCATCGAAGTTGTCAGCAGGAAACGGAAGCGCCTGCGCGTCTCCCAGCCGCAGGTGGATTTCCAGGCCGAGTTGCTGCGCCCGGGCTTTGGCCAGGTCGAGCATGGCCGGGCTCAACTCGATCCCGGTCAGGGTCACGTCCCGCGGGTAGTACGGGAGATTGCGTCCCGTCCCGATGGCGATCTCCAGCACGTCCCCGTGCGCCCGGGAGCAGGCCACTCCCTGGCGCCGCCAAAGAGGAGCTTCTCGTAGAAGCTGATCTGCCGGTCGTAACCCGGCGCCAGCTTGTTCATGATGCCGCGAATGCGCGCAGTCTCCGTATCCAGTGTCGGAGTCTCGACAGAATCAGCCTCCATCGCCATCAACTACCTCCTCGCTCGAGCCGTAGGCTTCAGACATCGATCGCTGTTATGATAGCAATCATTGTCCGAATCAAGGTGATAGTCGTCTGGGCGACAGTTCAATACCGCCCGTAAGATGGGGAAAGGCGCCCCACGCGTTATAGCGTCTTCGCTCCTGCAGCGAGGAACTCCACCACGTTCACCGCCGTGACAATGCGCGCTCCCTCGATCAGGTCCGCATCGCTGATGCCGCGGGGCTTCGTGCAGGCGGCACAGGCCCAGATCTGCCCACCGTTGCCCACGAATGCCTGCATGACCTCCAGGAGCGGCGGCAGACCGCTCTTCTGAACACCGTCCGCAGTGCCGCGGGTAGCCAGGCGCACCGCTTCGAGGGTCAAGAACACGACCGTCTCCTGTTCGGCGGTCACGGCGACATTGGCGATGACGAAAGGCAAGGTGGCCCGTTCGGCCTCGTCCCTGCCGGCACTGCACTGCACCAAGAGCTTGTTTGCCATGCAACCCTCTCCTCTCCAGACCTATGAAGCAATCAGCAGCACCGGCTTCAGCGCCGGCGTAACCAGAAGCGCGTGCGTTGTTCATCCTCCTCGTGGCTGAGCAGCAAGGTGTGCCCCGTCAAGCGGCACCACGCCGCCACCCCTTCGCGCGCCGCCGGGTCGTCGGTGCGCACTTCCAGGACCTGGCCGGACCTCAGGCTCTTGAGGCTGGTGGCGATGCGCGGCGTCAGGGTGGCGCAGGCGTCGCCCCAGCCTTCCAGCACGGTGTCGGGCACCGGCAGGTCGGTGTGCTCGATCACGCTTGCTGCGGCCGGCTTGCGCGCGACCAGCACGATGCCGTGGGCGCCGAACTCGGCCGCGCTTGCTGCGCCGGCCGGCGCGAAGGGGTGGGAGCGATCGGGGAGGAGCCGTGCCTCGGTGAAGCCGGCCTGGCGCAGCAGCACCACCAACTCTGCTTCCAGCAGAGCGCCGGCAATTCAGCCGGCCCAGAGCGCGATGTCGGCCTGCGCTTCGGCGGGGACGCTTCGGTCCAGGGCGACATCGGCGATCTGCAGACGGCCGCCGGGCTTCAACACACGGAAGATCTCGCGGTAGACGCTCTCCTTGTCGGGACAGAGATTGATAGCGCCATTCGAGATGACCACGTCGGCGGTGGCCGAGTCGAGAGGCAGCGCCTCGGCGAAGCCATACGCGAAGGAGACATTGCGCTGACCGGCGAGCGCAGCGTTCTGCCGCGCCTTCGCCACCATGGCGTCGGTCATATCAACGCCGATGACTCGGCCGGTAGGTCCCACCTGCTGAGCCGCCAGGAGCGCATCGAGGCCGGCGCCGGAGCCCACATCCACGACGACGGCGCCTGGCGGCAGCGGGCCGGCGGCAAACGGATTGCTCACGCCCGCGAAGGACTCGACAACCACATCCGGCAGACGCTCGACCGCCGTCTGGTCATAGCCCAGGCGTTGCGTCAAGAGTCGACCGGTGAGAAAGTGAAAGCCTCGCCACGGACAGGCCGCGACTGCCGTGTATTCCTCCTGGACGGCTTCGCGCACGCGCGCGATGTCCACTGCCGGCTGCTCCGTCATCGTCTCTGGCATAACGATCCTCTCCCCTCGGGCGCTGTCACCGTCCGGCGGTGGTGCGGCGACGAGCCTGCACAATGCCAGCATGCGCGAGCGTTGTTCCCGCAGTGTTCCCGATCCTCGGAGCGACGACATGGCCGACGTGGCAAATTGACTGCGCTGGCTGACCCGCCGGCATTGCGCCCAGGGGCCGGTGATGCGCTGTTGAGTCAGGCGCGACGGGACTGGTCCAGCAGGAAGCGCAACGAGGAGCGCGTCTGAGCGACGGCAGCGCGCGCCCCCAGCCGGAGGAGCTGTCGGCCAGCGGCGCCGGCGAGTTGCGTGGCGGCGAGCCGGTCACCGACGGCGGCGCGCTGTAGGTGGACAAAGGAGCGGGCGAGGTGGACACGCGCCAACTCGTAGGGGAAGCCATGACGCTCTGCCTGAGCGCGGGCTACATCCAACTGCTCGAAGGCCAGGCTCCAGTGGTCCTGCAGGGCCGCGACCATTGCGCCGGCCTGGCCGGCCATGCAGCGGAACAGCGGGCTGGTGAGTTGGCCGGCCAGCTCGTTGGCCCAGGCCGCCAGTTCCTCGGCCCGCCGCACGTCTCCCGTAAAGGCGAAGGAGGCAGCGGCGACGCAGGCGAGCGAGGCGTTACAGATGCAGCGCTGGTGCAGCTCCGCCAGGGCCAGCCCCTGCTCACTGCAATGGCGTGCAGCGGCAATATCGCCGGCATCGAGTCGGTTGCGCGCCAGGGCGGCGTTGAGGCGGATGGAGACGTGTGAGCGCATCGTGCTGGTCTGCGCGACCGCGAGACCCGCTTCGAGCTGCCGGCGTCCACGGTCGAGCGCGCCCAGCGCCGTGAGTGTCATGCCGAGGAACTGCCGGCACACCGCCTCACCGGCCGGCGACCGCACGCGCTGGTAGAGCGCCAGCGCCTCCTGCAAGTGTGGCGTGGCGCGGGCAAACCGGCCGGCAAAGTACTCACTCGTCCCGAGATAATAGTGGCAGAGAGCCAGGGAACGCGGCGCGCCCGTTCGTTCGGCCTCCCCTGCCGTGCGGAGAAAGGCACGTGCGGTGTCAGCCGGCGTATCACCGTACAGGTGATATTCGCACAGTCAAAGGTGTACGTCGGCCACCTCAGCCACATTCCAGTCGCTGCCGGCCAGGCCGGCGTGTTGTCGCTCGCACTCGACACCGCGGGCCCAGTCACCGAGCGGCAAACAGGCCAGCGCTACCATACCCAGGGCGCGCGCCTCTTCGTCCGCGGCGCCAAGCTGCGCCGCCAGGCGAGCAGCCTCCTCAGCCGCGGCTAATGCCTGAGGGAAGCTGGCGTTGAGCCAGCGCTGCTGCGCCAGCACGGTGAGGTAGCGCACCCGTTCCTGGTCGCGCTCCGGACCGGCGTCGCAGCGCGTTAGCGCCGCCGCGACGCCGTCGAGCAGGTTGACCGCCTGGCCGGTCTCGCCCTCCAGCAGGGCCTGCGCGGCCCCTTTGCACAGCAGCCGCGCTGCCGCCAGAGCGTCACCAGCAGCAGACTGATCGCGCAACAGGGTCAGCGCGGCCGCGTACGACGCCTGCGCCTGCCGGCTCTCCCCTTGCAAGGCGGCCAGGTCGCCGAGGAGCTCGAGCGCCCGCCGCCGCAGGGCACGATCCGCAGGGGCGTCCCGGCCGGTTTCTGCTTGCATGGTCAAGGCGCGCTCCAACCGCGCCGCCGCCTCGGCCGCGGCGTAGCCCTGCGCGGCGTGCTCGGCGGCGGCGATGAGGTACGGCACCGCGCGGGCGGCCTCTCCCGCCGTGTCCCAGTGAGCGGCCAGCGCCTCGACCAGCTCAGGCCGCTCGCTCAACGACGCGCCAAAGAGTTCCTCCAGCGCGCTCGCTAGCGCGACGTGCCAGCGCCGGCGCCGTGGCGCCGACAGGCGCGCGAGCAGGGCTGCGCGGATGAGCGGATGCTGGACGGCGAACCCATCACCCTCGGCCAGCAGCAGGCGCGAGGCGAGCGCCTCGTCCAGCGCGTCCAGGAGCGGCTCCTCCGCCAGCCCACTCGCCCGATGCAGCAGCACGAAAGGACTCGCTCTGCCGGCCACGGCGGCCAGCGACAGCACGGTCTGAGCAGGTGGCGACAGCCGCTTCAGCCGCAGCTCGACCAGACTGCGAATGAGCGCCGGTACACCTTCCACCGCCGTCCGCCCGTCTGCCCACCGGAGTTCCGCATGCTCAGGCAGTTGACCGGCGGACGTCAGCACACCCACGCACTCGCGCAGGAATAACGGATTGCCCAGGGAGAGCGCAAATAGCCGGTCCAGTAGTTCCTCGTCGGCGGGCTGCTCCGTGAGGAGCGCCCTGGCCAGTAGGTCGGCTGCCGCCCGGTCGAGCCGTGGCAATACCAGGCGGGCGCAGCACCCTTGCTGGAGCAGCGAGGTCGCGAAGTGGTCGAGCGCACTTGCGGGCAGCGCTTCCTCGTCCCGGTAGGAAGCAACGAGGAGCCAACGTCGGGAACTTGCCAGGCGGGCGAGGGCGTGGAGCAGCTCGAGGCTCGCCTGGTCAGCAAGGTGCAAGTCATCCAGCACGAGCAACAGCGGCTGCTGGTCGCCGAGCTCGTCGAGGTAGCGCACCACAGTGGCAAGCAGGTGCGCTCGCTCCATCTTGCCGAGCCGGTTGGGCAGCGGAAGTCCAGGCTTCGCCGCCAAGGCCGGCAGGAAGGATGCCAGCAGCGGATGGCGGGTGGCCACAGCAGCACGCGCTGCCGCAGGGCCGCGGCGGGCCGCGTCGTCCAGCGCCTCGACGAGCGGCGCGAAGGGCAACTGACCGTCTACACCGTAGCAGGTGCCCCAGAGCACCAGCGCCCCCCGGCTGGACGCGGCTCGCGCGAATTCACGGAGCAGGCGGGTCTTGCCGATCCCAGCCTCGCCGGCGAGCAGCACGAAGCGGCCATTGCCCGCACCCGCCGCGCGCAGTTCCTCGCGCAGGCGCTCCAACGCCTCCTGGCGACCGACGAAGGGCTGCGCCGGCAAGCGCTGGAGCGCAGTTGGCAAGAGCGCTCGTTCGCTGTTGCCGCCGTCAGGCTGCTCGGCCCGGCCGCCACTGAGGGCCTTCCGGTAGAGCGCTTCTGTCTCCGCTGCCGGGCGCGCGCCTGCTTCGCGCTGGAGCACGGCGCAGCAGGCGTGATACTGCCGGATCGTCCGGTGCGTCTGGCCCAGGTCCAGATGCACGCGCATGACCAGACGGTGCGCTGCTTCATTGGCCGGATCGTCGCTCACCACCGCTCCGGCCTGCGTCAGCGCCTGCTCGTAGGCGCCCCGTTGCTCCAGGACCGTTGCCAACTGGAGGGCAACCGCGCTGCGCCGTGCGGCGAGCTCGTCGCGCACAGCGGCGGCCCAGTCCGCATAGCGATCCGCTGGGAGCAACTCCCCGTGGTAGAGCTGGAGCGCCGCGGCCAGCGCCGCTTCCTCGCCGCTTTGCAGCGCGTGCTCCGACGCCCGCCGGAACTGGTCAACGTCCACCCAGACCCGATCCGTTACCAGTTGCACGCAGCCGCTCGTCGTCTCGATGAAGGCGGAGTGGGCGCGCGCCGGCAGGTGTGGCTCCAGCGCACGGCGGGCATAGTGGAGCGCCTTGCGGAAGGCCGCGTCGGCCGCATCTGGCCCCAGATGCGGCCAGAGCTGCTCCATCACCTGTTCGCGGTGTAAGCGGTAGGCCGGCGCCAGGGCCAGCAGCTTCAGAACGGCGTCGCCCTTCCGTCCTTCCGGGACCGCGTCCAGCGCCACCTGCCTGGAGCATTCGATGCGGAAGCCGCCGAGCAAGTGAAGGCGCAGGGAAGCCTGTGCGTCAGGTTGCGCAAGCGTCATCGCCGTGATCTCCAGCATCGGCTGCCCCAGCCATTGTCGATGTCATGCCTCGAGACTGGCTCAACGTGCTACGGTGTAGATCTGCCTGATTGTACCAGTTACCAACTGAGCATGTGGAGGAGCGAACCGCAGCCCATCGGCACGAGCAGGAGCGCCAGATTCATGCTCTGCAAGGCTAACTGTCAACGACTCCCCCTTGGCCAGTGGCCGCCGACCGTGTCCAGCCAGAAGGCATTGAATCGGGCTCCGTCGACTGCGGTGACGACCTGCACCGGCCTCCCCACCGGGTCGACGTGTTCCTGCAACCAGCCGTCGCGCAGTTCTGTCCACAGCGGGAGTTGCTCGATCACGACCCCATCCCAGCCCAGGGCGACGGCGCAGGCGAGCGCGTCGTGCTGGAAGTTGATGATGTCGTCCGGCAGCCCGCTACACGTTTGGCCATATCTTGATTCGTAGCGTTCGTCCTGCGCGAAGGCCTCAGCCTGGCGGGCGAGTAACGGCCCGAGCGAGCCAGCGGAGCGCAAGGCCGGGAGGTAGGTGCGGCGCAACGCCGTCTGTCCGGTGATCTCCACCGGCACGATGTTGATCCGCAGCTGCTGAAACACGTGCAACGCTGATGCCACGTCGTACTGCACATTGAAGTCCATCTCGTTCCGCCACTGCGGGAACGCTGCAGGGGCCGGCCGGATATGGCCGCCCATCAGGTAGATCGGCACGCGAGCGAGTTGAACGGGGAACACCTGGTCAAACAGGGCCAGGTTGGTGTAGGGGCCGATGGCGACGATCGTGGCGCCCGCGGCGATGCTGTGCCGGAGCAACGCCAGCGCGTCGGCGAAAGGGTTGGGCGACGGAGGCACCGGCTCCGGCCAGTAGTCCGTCTCCTTGGGCAAGCCAACCGCATCCCGGTACGTGTACCAGGCGCCATCAGCGCCAGCCGCGACCGGGATGTCACGCCGGCCCGCCAGCCCGAGGGCATACTTCACATAACCCGCTCGCCGGCCCTGCTGCTCAGCGACGGTCGTGATCCCGGTGATCTCCAAGCCCGGCCAGCGCAGCAGCATGGCGAGAGCGCAGAGGTCATCGGTGTCGCCACCGAGGTCGGTATCGAGATGGATCTTGAGGGGATGGTCGCTCGGACCCACGTTTTCCTCCCAGGGAGCACATTCCGCGCTGCGCGGGATCACAAGAGGCCGCGATCAGCGCGCTTCATAGACGGCGGCGCGTCAGCTCTGCTGACAATAGGCGTAGAGGGCATCGTAGACGACTGATTCAGCCGCCAACTGCTGGAGATCATCATCGTGCAGGCGGCGGAAGCCGTCGGCGATGGCTTCCAGCCCCCGCGACTCCGGTGTCAGGTCCTTATCGGCCGTATCTGCGCCGCGCACGATCAGTGCCAGCTTTTGCAACGCCGGATCGGTCAGTTGGTACTTCTTGAGGATGGCGTCGAAGCTGCACTCGGCGCCATGATGCCCCAACTCCACACCGGGCGCATCAAACGGGATGGCGCCGTCGCGCTCGGCCACCGCGTTGACCTGATCGGCCGGCACGTACAGGAACTCGGCCTCCTGGTCCACGAAGCGCTTGATCAACCAGGGACAGGCAATGCGGTCCACCTTCGGCCGCGCCCGCGTGACCCATTTCATCTACGGCTTCTCCTTTGTTCGCGCCCGATGAAGGCGCAGTCAAGACGGCTGGCTGGGCACGGTGTGGACGAGGAGCAGCCAGGCCCTAAAACGACTTCGCCCCTGACCGCCGCTAAGTCGGTAGCATACCAGGGTTCCCGGCTGGAGGGCGGCCGTGACCCTGTTGCGCAAGGCGGTATGCACAGGCAACGGCGGCTGGCACAGCCTTTTCCTTTCGGGCGATTGGCACTCGCGCCCCCGCGTGCCGTATAATGTAGCAGTCACGCAATTGTATTGAAGGAAAGAGCAATGCCCGCCGTACCCGATAGTGTATTGAAGGAAAGAGCAATGCCCGCCGTACCCGAAAGCGGCGTCCTCTGTCAGACGGACTGTGTCCGCTCCGAGTCAGTGAGTCGTACACTGGGTTTACTGGAGCAGGCGCCGGTGTATCGGGATCTGGCCGAGCTATTTGGCGCACTGGCCGACTCGACACGAGTGAAGATCGTTCACGCGTTGCTGCATCAAGAGCTGTGCTCCTGTGACCTGGCCTCAGCGGTCGGCATCAGCAAGTCGGGCGCCTCGCAACACCTGCGCGTGCTGCGCAGCCTGCACCTGGTGAAGTCGCGCCGCTCGGGCAAGTTCGTCTACTACAGCCTGGACGATGCCCACATCGCCCTTCTCCTGCAGATCGGCCTGACCCATCTCGGTCACGGGGAGGCGGGGGACGTGCAACGCATACCGGCGACCGCCGGCGGCGTAGGGGTGCGCTGATGGCGGCGGGTCACGACCACA
>DHIZ01000088.1:0-27795 GCA_002404055.1 Chloroflexi bacterium UBA4733 | reverse complement strand
CACCGGCATCCTGGCAGCGCTGGCCAACGCCGTCACCTTGATCGTGATCGTCCTGGTGATCGCCTACGAGGCGGTCCAACGCTTTCAGCACCCCCAGGCGGTCACGCCCTGGCTTATGTTTGTCTCCGCCGCGGTGGGGATTACTATCAACCTGTACATCGGTTTCGGGCTGCGCCAGGAGAGCGGCGACAATCTCAACGTTCGCGCCGCAATGCTGCACGTCTTCGGTGATGTGGGCGCCTCCGTGGCGGTGATTGTGGCCGGCGTGGTGATCCTGCTCACCGGCTGGTATCCGGCCGACCCGCTGCTCTCCCTCGGCATCGCGGCCTTGATCGCCGGGGGCGCCTGGAGCATCCTGCGGGAGACCGTCGACATCCTGATGGAAGCAACGCCCAAGGACCTGAACGTGGCGCAGCTCGTGCGCGACCTGGTGCGGGTGCCGGACGTGGAGGATGTCCACGACCTCCACGTCTGGTCGATCGCCGGTGGGATGCGGGTGCTCTCCGCCCATGTCCAGGTGCGCGAGGACTGCCACCTGAGCGCCTGCGATGCCCTCCAGGCGCAGCTCAACGGACTGCTCCAGCGCAACTACCAGATCGGTCACACGACGCTCCAATTCGAGTGCGTCGCCTGCGATCCCAACCCGCTGTACTGCGCCCTGAACGGCCGAGGCGGAGGCGCGCCCGACCATGCGCATGGGCATGTGGATGATGAAGGCCACCACCACCACGAGGCGGTTGTCGATGGACTGGACATGCGGCGCGCCACCACGCCGCTGCTGGAAAGGAACCGGTAGTGGACGTTCCATTGATGCCGACGCAAACCCGCCGCGCTGAGGTCCGGGCCGGCATCCAGATCGAGCGCATCACGATCGCCTGGATGGCCGTCGAGGCGGCGGTGGCCATCGGCGCCGGCGTGCTGGCGCGCAGCGTTCTGCTGACCGCCTTTGGTATCGACAGCGTCATCGAACTGGTCAGCGGCGGCGTCCTGCTCTGGCGGTTAAGGGTGGAAGCGGCGGGTACGTCGATGGAACGGGTGGAGTGGGCCGAGCATCGCGCTGCCTGGATCACCGGGATCGGGCTGGCCCTGCTCTGCGTGTACGTCGTGGCCATGGCCGTGCTGGCACTGGTCACGCGGACGAGACCGGAAGGCTCGTTGGTGGGGATTGGCCTGGCGGTCGTTGCGGTGATCGGGATGCCCGTGCTGGCGCGGACCAAGCGGCAGATCGCCACGCAGATCGGCAGCGCCGCCCTCCGGGGGGATGCCGCCTGTTCCATTACCTGCGCCTATATGGCGGGGACCCTCCTCGTTGGCCTGTTGCTCAACACGGTCTTCGGCTGGTGGTGGGCGGATAGCCTGGCGGCGCTGGCCCTGGTCTACTGGCTGGCCCGCGAGGCGCGCGAAGCGCTGGACGGCGCGCGGGCCGGGCGAGGCGCCTGCGCTTGCGGCGAGGACAAGTGCCAGGGCTGAGCTGCGGCCGGCACGCCACTCATGGCGTCACTCCGATGCGCCCGACCGCCTGACGCGGCCCCATCGTGGCGTCGCGGGCGGCCTCAACATCGGAAGGGCTATCCCCGACGCCGCCGAGCGCCGCTTCTGTTCGCACCGTTGGCAACCCGGCCTCCTGCCAGGCGGTTATGCCGCCCAAAGTGTTCCAGACCTCCTGGTAGCCCCGCTGTTGCAAGAGACTGCCGGCGATGCTGGAGCGGTAGCCGGAGCCGCAGACGACGATCACCGGACGGGTCGGGGCCAGGTGCAGCTCGTCCAGTTGCCCCGGCATGTTGCTACCGAGCGGCAGATGGCGTGCCCCCGCGATGTGGCCAGCTTCCCACTCCGAATCCATACGCACGTCCAACACCTGCACGCCGGGCTGCTGGCGGCGGCGGTCTACCTCCCGGACGTCAAGCTGAGGGACGCTTGCCACGTCAAGGCCCTGCTCCAGCCAGGAGGCCATACCGTGGCGATGATGCCGCCGCTCACGTTGCGCACGGTACCGCAGCCCTGGCCTTGCAAAAGTTGCTGCGCCCTGGCGGAACGGTTGCCGCTGCGGCAGAAGGTGAGGATTTCCTGGTCGCGCGGCAGTTCGGCAAGCCGCGTGGTCAGCGATCCCAGCGGGATGTGCTTGGCCCCGGCAACGTGCCCCTCGCGCCACTCTTCGGGCTCACGCACGTCGACGATCAGGGCGCCGGCCTGTTGACGGCGCTGCGCTTCGGCCACCTCGACAGCATCGCTGCTGCTGGTCGCCTTTGCGAATACGTTCGACAGGAATCCCATCGGTATCTTCTCCACTACTCCATGTCAGTGCCGCCCCGGCGGCTCTTCCGTAGTATATGCGAAGGTACGCATAAAATCAGGACCTGTCCGGTCTGTGCGCCTCCTGCTGACTGGACGACGCTGTGGCGACAAATCCCTTATGATGGCCATACCAAGAAAGGTGGTTAGACGCCATGCCAGGTTGTCCGGGTCGCTCGGTCAAGCCGCACTCTTGCTTTGCGGCGCTGTACAATCCGCTCACGGGCTGGGCAGAACGCCACGTGCTGGGCCGCCTCCGACAGGACCTGGTCGGAGCCGCGCGCGGTCGAGTGCTGGAAGTCGGGGTGGGTACCGGCGCCAATTTCCCCTTATACCGGCAGATCGACTCGCTGGTCGCCACGGAACCGGACCCCGCCATGCTGCGCCGGGCCCACCGCCGAGCACGACAACTCGGTCTGGCGGTCGCGTTGCAACGGTGTCCGGCGGAAATTCTTCCTTTTGGCGACGCAGCGTTCGATACTGTCGTCATCACTCTGGTCCTCTGCAGTGTAGCGGATCAGGATCAGGCCCTGGCAGAAGCGCGGCGGGTGCTGCGTCCCACCGGAACCTTGCGATTCATCGAACACGTGCGGTCTGACGATACCCGGGCAGCTCGCCTGCAGGACCTGTTGACACCGGCCTGGCGGCGATTGGCGGGAGACTGCCGGCTCAATCGCCCGACGCTGGAACGGGTCAGGGTAGCGGGATTTATCATTGACGAGCGGCAGTTGCAGTCCTTCGGCAACGTGCTTTTCCCCATGGTGGTAGGGAGCGCCCGACCGCGTGCCGGAGAGACCGGTGATTGGTCCCCGGGGGACGTGGCAACGTTGTAGGCTATGGCGCCGACCGTGCCGACAGATGCAACAGCCGTTCTCATAGTGAGACCAATGCGTCGGTCTGGCCTCAGGCGGCGCCGGAGACTATCGCCTCCTGGCGCTGTTGGGGCCACTGCCACTGGCCGTCTCGTTCCTGCATATTGGACTGCAAGAAGCGACGGATCGCCTGGTCGTGCTGGTGGTCATCCTCGGGCAGGAACAGGCGACCGCGCACCTGCTGCACGACGTCATCCAAATCGCCGGCAGCCTGGCCGCCGCCTCCGAAGGGGCGTAGGCGCACACTTGGGCGCAACCCCAATGCGAAAAGCAGATTGTAGAGGTCGAGGAAGGTCGGCTCCGTCGGGTAGGGCGTGCTCCAGATCTCTTGCCAGAGCGGCGCCAGCTCGCCGCCCATCGGTTCCACGCGAATCGTCAGGAACCAGGCCCGCCGCGCGTGGGCGACCAGCTTCTGGATGAAGGGCACGACGTCGGCAATTGGGTAGAGAATGTGCGACGCCAGCACCACGTCGTGTGGCGCGACCGCCGACTCTTCCCAGGTGCTGGCGACAACGTGCAGGTTGGATACGCCGGCCTGCTGGGCACGGTCTTCCAGGTTGCGGCGCATGCCCGCCGAGGGTTCGACGGCTGTGACCACATACCCTCGCTGAGCAATGGGCAGCGCATAGCGGCCGGCGCCGGCTCCCACATCCAGGAGTGTCCCATCGGTACCCAGCGCCTCGGCCAGCGTGGCGACGAGCAGGTCGTGGCGGGAGTCGTGTTGCTCGCTCATTCGGCGGAACTGGTCGGCCCGCCGATCCCAGAAGTCCCCGCCGGCGCGGTTCCCTTCCCCCAGCGCCTCCACACGCTGCCGCCGATCCTCCACGATCTGCTGCCAGTTGGCGACCCAGTCCACCGCTCCCCAACCGGCTCCTGAACTTGACATGGCCTGTTCCTTCCGCTCCTGGTGTTGATCACGATAATCCGGCGTACCAGGGACCACGGGCCACTGCTGGTCCCCCCTCGGATGCAATGGTGGTGCAAACGCTGGTCTCGCTCACCCGTCCTTTTCTTCGGCCGACCCACACATCGTAGTTTACTGGTAGCACCTCTGCGCGCCGCGCTGACGGCTCACTCGCGCAGCTTTGCCGTTTCCGCCAGGTTGGCGCGGGCCACCACGCACACCTGCACCGCAAGCGTGAGCAGTGCCTCCACGGTCTCGACACCGGACTGGCTGTTCATTTGATGAGCCAGTTGCGCAACAGTCTCAAGTTGCCCGCGCTCCGGCCGTGCATGTCTCGGGGCGGTGATGAAAAGACCTTCTACCGGTTGGTTGAGCGTTCCGGTGGCACGTTCTCGCCTAAACGGCGCAAACATTCATGCTTTCGCCGCTGCACCATGCGGCAACAACGCGGCGCTGAGCGGCCCGATCGTCCCGCCCTGAATCACAATCGACAGCAGGACCACGCCGTAGACCAGGGCCCGTACCAGATCGAGGTCAGGGCCACCTTGCTCCGCCAGGCTGAGTACCAGGGCGATGGCTACGGCGCCCCGCATGCCGCTCCAGAAGATGAGATGTTGCCAGCGCCAGGAAAAGGCCCGGCCCAGCAGTCGCGCCGGACCGAAAATGCCGTACACGGCCGCCGCCCGCGCCACCATGACGATGACCGTCGCCAGCAGGACGGCCGGCACGTGCGCAGCGATCGTTTCCCAGGGGATGTCGAGGCCGATCAAGAGGAACACTGCCGAGTTGAGGAGGAACGCTACATAGTCCCAAAAAGCTGTCACGGCAGCCTCGGTCCGTTCGGCCATGCCACGCGGTCGGCCGTAGTTGCCGAGCACGAGCGCGGCGACAACCACCGCCAGGATGCCGGACACCTGCAGCGCTTCGGCCAGGAGGTAACTGCCGTAGGCGCCGATGGCGGTGAAGGTGAGTTCGACGTGCGGATGGTCGATGCGCGTGGTGAGCCAGGAGAGCGCCACGCCGATTGCCAGGCCCAGCGCGAGGCCGCCCAGCGCCAGTCGGACAAACTGGAGCAGCACGACCGGGAACGACGGAGAGGGCAACGTCATCGCCGCGAGCGCAATCGTGAAGATGACGACGCCGGTACCGTCGTTAAGGAGGCTTTCCGCTTCTACGATGGTGGCGAGCCGTTCCGGCACGCCGAGACGCCGGAAGACCCCGACGACCGCCACCGGGTCGGTTGGCGCGATCATGGCGCCGAACAGCACCGCCAGCGGCAGTGACAGGTGCAGCGCAGCCACGCCCAGCACCGCCACGACCGCCGTGGTGATCAGCACCCCCACGGTCGCCAATACCACCACGGTCAGCAGGTCGACCCGTAGCCGCGCCCACCGCAGGTTGAAGCCGGCCTCAAAGAGCAGCCCGGGCAAGAGCACGAAGAGCAGCAGCGAGGGCGTGAGGTGCAGGTGCTGTGGTCCGACCACGGCACCCAGGCCGACACCTGCCAGGGCCAGGGCGGTGACGTAGGGGATCGGCAAGCGCTCGGCCAACACGGCGACAGCCGCCGCCAGCATGAGCAGGATCACGAAGGCGGTGACGTTACTCTCGATCATGGCAGACCGTCACCAGGCGCACAGTAGTTGGGCAACGCTGCACGCTGCGACCTCATTGCGGGGCGTGATAGGGCTGGTAGGGCGCGAGGTAGCGCTGGGCGATCCAACCAACCGTGCCGTCCGGCGCAATCACCTTCACCCAATCGTAGCCGCCCTCCGTCGCCGTGTGGTCGGTCACCTCCACGATCGTTCCGTCAGATAACGCCGTCAGGACCGGCGTCAGGCCGGGCGCCCGATGCACGTTGACTCCCTCGCGCATCGTACCGCCAACGACCGCATAGGCCAAGGGGGTAGCCGTCGGCGACATGGTGGGCGTGGCCATCGGCGTGCGTGTCGGCGCGACGGTTGCTGTGGGTGACGGCATCGCCGTCGGCGTGGGCGTTGGAACAGACGTGGGCGACGCAGTCGGAGTAGGGGTAGGGAACGCTGTGCCAGGAGGCGCCACGACCCGCACGGCAGTCGCAACGGCAGTGGGCGGCGTGGCGGTGGGCGGGAGCGCCGGGTCCAGACGGGTCATCGGGATGACCAGAAGCGTGAGTGCAACTGGCGTCTGCAGACGCGCTGCCAGATCATTCTCCATCTGCTTCGCAGCGGCAAAGGGGAGACTGTCGGCGGCACGCACGGTCGCCGTGATGAGGAGATGGTGTTGCTGTGGCTGCTGCTCGAAGCTCACCAGCGTATCGCCGCCGAAAGCCTCCAGACCGCCGACCAGGGTGCTCCGAATGATGGCGTTCTGCTGGGCGTTGCGCACGATGCGCGCCGTGAACAGCGTCAGCGGGACGGCCAGCAGCAACAGCAATGGGGCGGAGATCAGGACCGCGCGCCCAAGCACAAGATGGCGACGAACGAGGACCGTGGGCGCGAAGCCGCGCACGGCAAAGACAATGGCGCCGGCGAAAGTGATGGCGACAAAGTTGGCGAGAAAAAGCAGGAGCGCGCCTTGCCAGACGGGCGTTTCCCGGAGGGCGATGCCTAAACCGACGACGCAGAGTGGCGGCATCAGCGCCGTGGCGATGGCGACGCCGGCCAGCGTGGCGGAGAGCTTCGGTTCGGCAAGGGCATAGGCCGCCGCCGCGCCACCCGCCAGGGCCACCGCCAGATCGAAGAGGGTCGGTTGCGTCCGGCTGAGCACCTCCGCCGGCAATTGGGCGAGGAAGTTCCGGTCGCTGCCCGTGACCAGCAGTCCCAAGGCGGCGCTCAGGCCGATGGCGAGCGCGGCGCCCCGCCGCATCGCTCGCTTCCCTTCAGTACGCCAGGCCGCTCCAGTGTACCGTACAATAGTACGCATGTCATACTGATGGTCAGGCGGCAGGCGGAGGTGGTGTTGGCAATGACGATTGATGCAACCGGCCTCAGCGTCCTGGTCGAAGTCCGTGCAACAATACGTCAACTCGTACTGGCGCTGGAGCAGGCCAGCCAGGAGGCGGGACTCACCGAGCCACAGCAGCACACCCTGCTCTGCGTGGCCTATGGCGAAGCAGTGGGCGAGGATGTGACGGCCACGACGCTGCTGGACCATCTGGCCACCGACAAGAACACGGTGGCCGATATCGTCCACCGCCTGGAAGCGCACGGCCTGTTACAGCGCGAGCGCCAGGGCCGGCGGATCATCCTTACCCTCACCTCGGCGGGGCGAGAGTGCTTCGCGGCGTCGCTTGGCGCCATAGGCCGCGCGCTCTCCGTACCACCTGCTGCCCACGCCGCCACGCGGCTGCAACGGCAGCTTGATCGTTACCTAGCCCTTTACCGCGACCTGGCGCAGAACGCCCAATCGACCAGACCGAAACGCTCAGTCGCCGTTGCGGAGCGTTGACGTCGGGAACGGCTCTTGATTGGCAAGCAGAGCGCACTGGAGCGGGCAGTTGGAAGCAGCCTGCAAACATGGGAGTGGACGTACCCTCTCGGCGTTCGCGGGCGCTCGCACTAATTTTCGCGGGAAACGGCTTGGAGGAAGGCGCCAGCACATGAACAGCTCCGGACAGCTTGCCTGCAAGGTTGCCATCGTGACTGGGGGCGGACGTGGCATCGGGCGGGCCACGGCGCTCCTTTTCGCTGCCGAAGGCGCCCGGGTCGCCATCTGCGCCCGAACCGCCCGCGAGGTGGAGGCGGTGGCCCGCGAAGCGCCGGCGATCCTCGCGGTGCCGGGCGATGTCTCCGACGCGGCTTTCGTTGACGACCTCTTTGCCCAGGCAGTAGATGCCTTTGGACAGGTCGACATCCTGGTCAATAACGCGGCGATCCTCTTGCGACGCCCGTTTCTTGATCTCCAGCCGGCGGAGTGGGATGCGGTCATGGGCGTGAATCTACGCGGCCCGTACCTCTGCTGCCGCGCCGCCTTCCGCGTCATGAACAGCAGTGACCCAAGTGGCGGGAGCATCGTGAATGTCGCCTCGCTGAGCGGCGTACACGGCCCGGAGAAGTTTGCCGGCCTGAGTGCCTACAACGTCTCCAAAGCCGGCCTGATTGCCCTCGGCGACAGTTTGGCCGTGGAGGGACGTGCGAGCGGCATCCGCGTCAACACGGTGAGCCCCGGCGCCGTCGACACGGCAATGCTGCGACAGGCCGGCCACGGTCTGCGGGCCCTGGCCACCGCCGAGGATGTGGCGCGCACCATCCTCTTCCTGGCTGGCGAGGCCTCGCGACCGATGACGGGCGCGAACGTGGAACTCCTCTCAAACGCATGAGCCCACCCATGGTGGTGCGCGTGATCAGGGTTCCTCGTAGGTCGCTACGTTGTTCTCCGTTTCGCGGAGCGTGACCCGTAGCAGGCGTGCTCGTTCGGCCACCGGATCGCGAAGTTGGCGCCAGAAGCAGCGGGCCAACTGCTCGACAGTCGGATTGACTCCGTCAAGAAAGGCGACCTGCGTGTTCAAATTCTGGTGATCAACCAGATCAATGGTCTCGCGCTGGATCACTTCCTTCAACCACTTGAGATCCACAATCATGCCGGTCTCCGGGTCGACCGGACCGCCGACCGTGACTTCCAGCACGTAATTGTGCCCGTGCCAGCCCGGATTGGCGCAGGCGCCGAAGGTGGCGAAGTTCCTCGCGTCATCCCAATCTGGTCGGTAGAGCCGGTGCGCCGCGGCGAATGTCGCGCGCCGTGTGATGCTCAAGCCCATCGCTTTCTGTGCCCCTCAACTCGGAACCTTGCCCGCTACCCCTCGTTCGCCATTCTGCCGCGCGGGGCGAGCGCCAGAAACTCCGCTCGCGTGCGTGCGTCATCGCGGAACGCGCCGAGCAAGCAACTGGTCACTGTGGAACTCTGCCGGCGTTGTACCCCGCGCATTTGCATGCAGAGATGACGCGCCTCGATGATCACGCCGACACCATGCGGCGCCACCAGGCGTTGGATCGTCTCGGCGATCTGGCGGGTGAGCCGCTCCTGCACCTGCAAGCGCCGCGCGAAGACATCGACCAGCCGGGGCAGCTTACTCAGGCCGATGATACGACCGGCAGGCAGGTAGCCGATGTGTACTGTGCCGAAGAACGGCAGAAGGTGATGCTCGCAAAGGCTGGCGAACTCAATGTCCCGGACGAGGACCAGTTGGTCGTACTCTTCGGCAAACAGCGCAGTGCCGATCGCCGTTTCCGGCGTCACCTGATAGCCCTGGGTCAAAAAGGCGAGGCTCTCCCGGACGCGCCGCGGCGTGTCCCGTAAGCCGTCGCGCTCAGGGTCTTCGCCCAGCCGACGCAGGAGTGCAGCGACGAGGTCTTCTACCGACGGATCATCGCTGCCCCCCGGCGACGGGCGTGGTTCCTCCCGTTGAGGCAAGAGTACTCTGCCGTTGGTGGACGGCGCTCCACGGTATTCAGTTGGCACGAGTTGGTCTACCTCACGTTGGCGGTCCCGGCGACTCTCCCGCACAGCGCCGGATACGTTTCAGCCTACCGGGTCCGATGCAAACATGCCAATGCACAAATTATGGACAAGCGAATACTTCTGCTATGGGTCCGCATGAGAGGGAGCAGCAACCTACGCTCGCTCGATCGCCCTGCCGGACTACCCACCGCGGGCTAGCGGCTACCGCCGGTCCTCACGGCATCCCCTTGGGCCAACTGCTCCCGTTGCCAGTCGCTGTCGATGACCTCGCCGAAGCGCTCGGGATGGTCGGCGCGCCAGAGTTGCTTGCGGATGACCAGATTGGCAGGGTCGAGACGCAGCGCGGCGCGCCAGGCATCCAGGCCCGCCTGCCGGTTCCCGGCGTCCATCTGGGCAGTTCCCTCGCGGAGTAACGTAGCCGCCCGCGCTGCCGGCTCATCAATCTGGGCAGTTCGCTGGTGGTTGTCCGCCGACGACGGTTCTGACGCAATGGCGTCCTCGATCGCGCTGAGGTCTCCGGCGTTGGCGACGTCGAAACCGCCGAACTTCGTATAGCGAATGACGCCTTCGGGATCGATCAGGATGCCATTGGGAATTGCCTTGAAGCCGAAGAGGGCGCCGAGCCGGTTCTCCGGGTCCAGAAGCGTGGGGAAGGTAAGCCCCGCCCGCTCCGTCCAGATGCGTACCGCGTCCGCTCCACCAATGTCCACTGCAACTGAGAGCAGTTCAAGGGCGTCAGGACGCCGAGTCGTGTCATAGCGCTGCCACCCGGGCAACTGTCCGCGGCAGCGTCACCAACTGGCCCAGAGGTAGAGCAAAACGAACTTGCCCCGCAGCACGGCAAATGAGAACTCGTCCCCATCCAGACGCGGCAAGGTGAGCTCCGGCATACGGTCACCAACACCCAGGTAGGCCGTCCGTCGACCATCGTCCATGCCGTGCTCCTCTCGTCGACTTTTCAACCCGCTCCCTGGCGAAGCAGTGTTACCCATGCACGATAGCACACAGCATCCCGCCGTTCATGATCGGCCCACTCATAGTCGATGCGTCGTGAGGTCGCTCACCATAGCGATGAAGGCCCGGACGGCGCTCTGCTAACGGGCGTTCCACGACCAGGCGGAATGAGCGGGGCGAATCGGAACAGGTATCACCTTCCAGTGAGCGCTGGTGCGTGTGAACGCCCCTACTCTGCGCAGCAGGAGAGCTTGCTCGGGTCCTTGTAGCGGGAGATGGCGACGATCTTCAGCGCTTCGGCCATCGTGGGGTACACGTGCAGCAGATCAATGAAGTCCTCGATCTTGGCGTGGAAGCGCATCGCCATGGCCGCCTCGTGAACGACTTCACCCGCCTGCACCCCCAGCATGGAAACGCCCAGCACCTCGTTCGTGTCGGCGTCGGCCACCATCTTGATGAGGCCACGGGTGTCGCGGATGGCGCCGGCCCGCGGCACAAGCGCCATCGGCACTGTGTTGCACCAGCAATGGTGACCGGCAGCGTTGGCCTCTTCGTCGGTCATGCCCACGACGCCGATCTGGGGATCGATAAAGATGGCGCGTGGAATTACCCGGTGATCGACTTTCCGCAGAGCCTGACCGGACAGCGCATTGTGGGCGACGACGCCGCCGTCGCGGGCTCCCACCGGTGTCGCCATCTGGCTGTCCTGCTCCGTGCCGATCACGTCGCCCGCCGCCCAGATGTGGGGCACGTTGGTACGCAGGTACTCGTCCACCACGATGGCGCCACGCGCATCCAGGCGCACCCCGGCGGCATCCACCCCCACTTCCGACGTGTTGGGTCGCCGGCCCGTTGCCACCAGCAGCTTCGCTGCCCGGAACTCGCGCTGCCGTCCGTGGACATCGGCTGTCACCACGACGCTGTCGCCATCACGGCGTACCCGCGTCGCTCGGGCGCCCGTCTGGATGGTCAGCCCTTCCTCACGCAGGATGTCCGCCAGGGCGAGGCCGACTTCCGGCTCGTAGGAGACGAGCAGCCGCTCGCCGCGCTGCAGGATCGTCACCTGGCTGCCGAAGCGCTGGAACATCTGCCCGAGTTCCACGGCGATGTAGCCGCCGCCAACGATCAACAGGGACTCCGGCAGCTCGGTGAGCTCCATGTCCTCCTGGCTGGTCAAGAGGTCGCTGGTGATGTAGGGAACCTCCTGCAAACCGGCAATGTCCGGGAGCGCCGGGGAGGAACCGAGGGCGACGAGGAACTGGTCGCCAGTGAGTTGCCTGGTCCCGTCCGGTCCCTTCAGTTCCACCCTATGCGGGTCGAGAAAACGGACGCGGCCAAGCTCGATGGCGACCTTGCTCTCGTCGCCGAAGATACTGAGGTACTTCTTCTCCCGGTAGCCGGCGATCACCTCGTCCTTCTGTTCGATCAGGCGGCGGAAGTCCAGGCCGAGTTCGCGGCCTGTCAGGCCGGGGTAGCGCGGCTCCCGCGCGTCGTGCAGCAGCTTGGCCGCCTCGATAAGGTTCTTCGATGGCAGGCAGCCCCGGTTGACGCAGGTGCCGCCGACGGTGCGAGATTCCGTCATGACTGCCGTCTTGCCCAACTCGTCGGCGGTGATGCTGGCAGCAAAGGCCGTTGAGCCGCTGCCCAGAATCACCAGGTCGTAGTGGTTGTCAGCGGCGGCTCGGCCGATCATCGGTTGGGTTCGCGGCTCCAGATTCGCCGGGGTGTTGCTCTGCTCCATCATCCTGATCTCCTTGTTCCTCAATACATCATATCATGAAACTCTGATATCGGATGATTACCACGCATGGCACTTCCTAATCCTCGGCGCACATCTCCTGGGGCTGCACGCTGAGGAAGTCAACCAACCTGGCTGGCGGTTCGGCTTTCCATTCCTTCCGCCTCCATTTCCGGCAGCCGGGTACAGGAGGCAAGGGCGGCGGCGTGATCGGCCACAATCGTGTGGGCCAGACCGACCAACGTGCGCACGCGCGGATCGGTGATGCTGTACCAGACCTGCCGGCCGTCGCGTCGACCCTCGACGTAGCCGCACCACTTGAGACAGGCCAGGGCATTGGAGACGCGGTTCTGCCGCAGACCGAGGGCTGCCACGATCTCTCCCACGGCGCGCGGTCGCTCCAGGAGCAACTCCACGATCGCCAGCCGGGTGGGGTCTGCCAACCCACTGAAGAAGCGCGACGTCACCGACACGCCGGTCGAGAGTACACTCGGCTCAGCCATTCGCTCGGACTGCATAAAGGTGGGATACTCCTCGGTATTTACATCGTCGAATCGTGATACGTGATACATATAGTAGCAGGTGCTGTGGCCCAACTGGCGAACTGCCCGATCCTTCGCAGTGCCTTGCCGCACGCGGGTGTACGCTGCGCATGTGCCCGACCGTCGACGAACCTCCCGGATCAACCGTGACCGCATCGACTGAGCGCGCCTTCGCACCCTACGCCCGCATTCTACGCAACAGGGCGTACCGTCCGCTCTGGCTCGGCCAGGTCGGCTCGAACTTCGGCGACACCCTGCACTATGTCGCGCTAGTCGTGCTGCTCTTCCATCTCACCGGGTCCGGCGCGGTCCTGGCTGCGCTGTCTCTGGCCCAGATTGCTGCAGGGCTGGTCCTCGGGCCGTTGGCTGGCGTGCTCGTTGATCAACAGGACCGTCGCCAGTTGATGATCATCATCGACCTCGCGCGCGCTTTGCTGGCCGCCGCGCTCGCCTTCACAACGAGTACACCGCTCGCCTTCGGACTGGCCGTTGGTCTGACTGCCGTTGGTGTGCCGTTCCGCCCGGCGCTGCAGTCACTCTTGCCGTCGTTGGTGGAGGAAGATGACTTGTTGGCGGCGAACTCCGTCGGCTGGTCCACGGAGCAAGGTACGCAAATCATGGCAGCAGCCCTCGCCGGTGGCCTCTTGCTCGCCTGGGGCACGAGGCCGGCCTTCCTCCTCAATGCTGCTTCTTTCGCCTTTTCCGCGCTGCTGCTCGTCCGCCTACCAAAGCAAGGTCGTGTGGAACCGGTGGAAGGTCAAAAGCCAGCCGCCAGCTTCTGGCAGGAAGCGCGAGCAGGCCTGGCCTATGCAGTTCAGGATGCGTTCGTGGGGCCATTGTTGCTCATCCAGGGTCTCGCCGCGCTCGCCACGGGCGGGACCTCGGCGCTATTGGTGGTGCTGGCTAGCCGCCACTTACACCTGCCTCCTGCGGGCTTCTCCTGGTTGCTGCTGGCGATCGGGGCCGGCGCGCTGGTCGGTCCCTTCCTCTTGCCGCGCCGCTTCGGCGCCGACCCACGCCTGGTCTTCTGGCCCTACGTCTGGCGCGGCCTCGGCGACATCCTGCTGGCACTCTTGACGCCCTTTCCCATCGCCCTGTTCCTGCTCTTTACGTATGGCCTCGGCACCTCCACGGGGGCAGTCACCTACAGCACCGTGGTGCAACGGCGCATTCCAAACCACCTGCGCGGCCGTGTCTTCGCCACGCTGGACGTTGTGTGGGCCACGGGGGAGATTGCCAGCATTGGTCTGGCCGGACTGCTCGTCGATCGCCTCGGCATCGTCGCGGTCTACCTCGGTGGCGGCGCACTGCTCATGCTCGCCGGGGCGCTTGGCCTGCTGCTTCCTGGCACGCGAGGCGCGGCAAAGACGCAGTCATTGAGCTAGAGCCAATACGTTGAAGTTAGCGACGTAGGGCGGCGACTGCGGTCTGCCGCCAAGACGCGGGAGCACTGCCGTGCCGGAGGACGAACGCGACCGCAGTCGCCCTCGTCGCTTGGCCGGGGGCGCCCACGCAGTGGGCCCGCTGTTGCGGCCCTGTTGAAGTATGGGAGCTGAAGCACGATCGGGGGCAAGGTGATGAGATCAGCGAAGCGGCAGGCGCTGCTCATTCCTCCAGCGGGGCGAAACATTGCCATCGTGGCAAGCGTGCCGGGACCAGCATGGCTCGACCAAACGCTCCTACAACGTCCATGTCGAACTGGCGTCCGCTCTCCCGCTCCAGCTCAGCGAAGGCGCGGTCCTGGGGAATTGCCCGGTGGTAGGGGCGATCGGTCGTCATAGCGTCAAACGCATCCACAACACACACAATACGGGCTGCCAGGGGGATCTGCGGCCCCGCCAGCCCGTCGGGATAGCCTCGCCCGTCCCAGCGTTCGTGATGGTGACCGGCAATCGCGGCGGCCGTGGTGAGGTCGGGGAGGCTACGGAGCAGGGCCTGCCCGACTGTCGTGTGCGCGCGCACCTCCTCCCACTCCTGTGGTTCCAGCGTTCCAGGCTTTGTCAAAACCTGAGACGATACGGCGAGCTTGCCCAGATCGTGGAGCAGCGCTCCCCCGCTGACATCTTCGATCAGCCTCGCCGATAGGTCCAGTTCCGCAGCGACCAGGGCGGTGCGTTGTGCGACATCGGAGAGGTGTTGGCCAGTGTAGGCGTCTTTCGCTTCCACCAGCGCGGCGAGCTCGACGAGTCGTGCTTGCCCGCGCTGTCGCCGCCGTTCCTGCCAGGCAATTGTGGCCAGCTCGACCGCCACGAGCGCGCTGACCACCGGGGGACCGTAGACGGTGAGGGTGGCATCGCAGAGGGCAACGACGCCGTAGACGACGCTCGACCACAGCATGGCGTGGACCAGTTTCGCCGCAGGCGTCGAGCGATGGCCAATTCTTGCCAGGTGTAGTCAGCGATGCGTCCGCAGAGGGCGCTCGATGAGCTGACGACTGGCCTCCCTTTAGCGCAGGAGCAGAAACAGGGCGGCCGCGATCAGCCCGGCCGTCAACGGCGTGAGTGTCCAGGCGATGGCGAAGTCACGCAGCGTCCGGCTATTGAGGCGCGACCGGTTGAGACCGGCGGCGCCGACAATCGCCCCCGTGGAGACGTGCGTCGTGGACATGGGAAGGCCAAGATTGGCGCCAATGCCAACCAGCACCGCTGTGGTCAGATTAGCCTTGAAGCCTTCTTCGTGGTTCATCGTGACCACCTGCTCACCCAGAACGCGGGCAACACGTTGGCCGGCGAGCAAGGCGCCGCCTGCCATAGCGAGGGCAGTGACGAGCAGGAGCAACAGGGTCAGGAGGAGAACCATCACCAATGCGCTGTTCATGCATGGCCCCTTCCGTTGCTAGGGACGTCCCGTGCGGTGTCTTCTGTGGAACAGCGTTCGCCTCCCTGGACACCGGCACGCCAACCCGGCCGTGGAGCGGTTAGGACACTGGTTTAGCGGCAGTAATCGCCACATACGTCGCATTGCCGCTGGCAATCTGGGCCCGCACCTCCGCCAGCAGAGGCTTCGCCTTCGTCAGATCTACCGCGCCAATACGGGTACCCCCTGGGTGCTTGCCCAACGCCACAGCTACCTTCACGGCCAGCAGGCGCACGTCGACCTGCTTGACCAGCTCCCTCAGGGCCGGGGCGTGGTCCTCCACTTGGAACTCACCGAATCCAGCCGCCGCCAGCAACTCGACGTGCTCCTCGACCGGGCGCGCATCGGCGATGCAAGCGACGACTCCCAGAACGCCCTGCAAGGACGCCGGTAACCGCGCCGGGTCCAGCGCGATATCCGAAAGGCCGAGCCGCCCTCCCGGACGAAGCATGCGGAATAGCTCGCTTGCGGCCGTTGGCTTGTCCGGGAATGTGCAGAAGGCGCATTCACAGACGAGCGCATCGAATCGACCATCGTCAAAAGGCAACTGTTCTGCGTCCCCCTGCTGGAACTGCACCCGGTCCGCCAGACCTTCGGCCGCCGCGGCGGCGTTGGCGCGCGTTACCTGCTCCGCGCTGAAGTCAACGCCGCTGACGCGGCAGCCGAAGGTGCGGGCGATTTCCAGGGCGCTGACACCGGGGCCGGCGGCGACATCAAGCACGTGATCGTGCGGTCCAAGTCCCAGCAGCGTACCGAGCCGACGTGTGAGTGCTGGACCGCCCGGGTGAAAGGAATCACCCAGCAGCAGCCGCACCCAATCCTGGGCATAGAGGTCGGCGCAGCAGCTCTTGATCGGCGCGTCGGCAGCAAGAGATGCGGCCATCACGCTACCCTTGCACAACGGGCAACGACCGGCTCAGGCCGGAACCGCCGTTGGCGCTGCGCGAACCATTGGGACCTGCGCGGCCGTTCAGGCGCTCGATGCGCTGCCCCACCTTGCGCTGACGCAGTTGCGCCGTCACCTCTTCCCGGTAGCCAACGTTGTTGTAGGCGCAGAAGGGGATCTGGCGGCCATCGGGCAACAGAATCTCCTTGCAGCACTTCATCACGTTCTTGACGTTGAAGGTCCAGGGGTCCATGAAATCGGTCAGCATGATCATGAAGACCCGCTTCGCCAGGTCTCCTAATCCGGCCACGCCGGGTAGATCGCAGGTGGCGCAGGCGAACTGGTACTGCTGCGCCGTCTTGTCCGTGCCGGGCACAGCGGAGGCCGACCAGAGCAGCTCCAGGGCCGACTTCACCTCGCTGCCCAGGTCCGGCACTGCAAGGTTCGTGATGTAGTCCAGGTAGTCGTCCACATTCAGGATGCGCGGCAGGGGGACGGGAACGCCGGCATCGTCGATATAGGCGTAGGTGACGGAGTTGCAGGTCGGGAAGCAGCAGGGCACCGGCACGAAGTCGGAGACGGTGAACATGCCGGCGGTCTGTGCCTCGATGGCCTTAAGCAGATCAGGGATCGTTGTGCGCTGCAGCGGGTCGAACTCGAGGTGGCGACCGGAGTGAAACACTGGCTGGAAGTTGATACCTCGCACGGCCGGGTGCCCAATACCGAACTTGACGATCTCGCCGATCTCGTGGAGGTTGATGTTGGCATCGATGGCGGGAACCAGCACGACGTTGAGGTTCGCCGCTGCCAGGCGGTCCAAGGCCAGCAGTTTCTCCGCAATCAGGTTGTCTTCGGCCCGGATCTGCCGGTTGGTCTCTTCTGTGAAGCCGTCGAACTGCATGTAGATGGCCGGCCGGATCTCGGCAAGCTCGGCCAGAAAGGCGTCGTCGTGGGCGATGCGTTTGCCGTTGGTGTTGAGCATGACATAGCTGATGCCGCGATCAAGGGCGGCGCGCAGCATCTGGGTGATCTGCGGGTGGATCGAGGGCTCGCCGCCGCTGAATTGGACGACTTCCGGATTGCCCTCCGTTTCCACGAAGCCGTCGAGGATGGATTCCACCTCTTCCAGCGTCAGGTTGTAGCCGGGGCCGGCGTTGGCGAAGCAGACGGGACAGGCCATGTTGCAGGCAGTGTTGACCTCAATGATGCCCAGACAAGCATGCTGCATGTGGTCGGGGCACAGGCCACAGTCGTGGGGACAGCCGTCACGCACCTCCGTCGAGAACGTGAGTGGAATAGTGCCCGGCTTGTTGAACTTGAGTGACGAGGTGTACATTTGGGCGTCGCCATAGACCAGCGCCTCGAAGACGCCGTGCTCCTTGCAACGCTTGCGCATGTAGACCTTGTTGTCGCGCAGCAGAATCTGGGCGTCGATGATCGTCCGGCATTCAGGGCACATGCTGCGCGTCAACTCGTAGAAGACCTCCGGCCGGTCCTGCTTCGTAGGTGTCGTCAGCGCCGGGAGGGCCGGCGTCAGGTCAAGAACCACAGACTGCTCCTCTTGCTGGCGGTGTCGGGGCACGGGCGGGTCCTGCGACGCCTCTTCCGCATTCTGCTCCCCATGCCCTTGCTACAATGGCTCCGATAGTACGGATCATCGCCTTCTCAGTCTGTAAGCCAGGTTACATTGTGCTGGAACTGAGCGGGAACTGGTGTGCTACTCATCGAGGGCCTTCGTGAGGCCGTCGCGGTCGAGCAGGCGGATCCGGCGTCTGCCGAGCTCGACGTAGCCGGCCACCTGGAACTCGTCGAGCACTTTGGTGACGGTTTCGCGATAGGCTCCCACCATGTCGCCAAGCTCCTGGTGGCTGACCCCTTCGATGAGCTGGTCAGGCGCGGGAGTGAGCTGCAGGAGCACGGAAGCGAGCCGAGCAGGCACGATGCGGTACGCCAGGTGCTGCAAGCGGTCCTCAGCTTCCGCCAGGCGACGTCCCAGGATTTCCAGCATGCGCAACGCCACCTGGGGTCTGGCCAGGACAAGCCGCTCGATGTCGGCTTCGCTCATCACACAGACCAGGCAGTCCTCGACCGCTTCCGCCGAGGCGTGGCGCATGCGTACCCCAAGCATCGGCATCTCGCCGAAGAAGGCGCCGGGATCAAGGATGGCCAGGTCCAGTTTCTTGCCGCTCGCACTGTACTGGGAAAGCCGGACTTTGCCTTGCTTGAGGAGAAAGAGGCCCTGGGCGGTGTCGCCCTGATGATACAACACGCGCCCCTTCGGCATCGTGATCATACGCGTTGAGCGCTCCACCGCTGCCACTTCCTCCGGCGCCAGGTCGCGGAAGATGTCCATCGCCCGCAGAAATTCCAGCTTCTGCGTCCGCTTTGCCTCGACGCCGACAGGTTGCGGGGATGCGAGTCTCGGAGGCGTCCTTCCTCCGGGAAGCAACCGGTGTAGCATCAGGCTCCTCGTCTCGAGCGGCCCGGAAACAAGCCCCCTCGCATTACGTTAGAGTGTTCCCGTTTTTGAAGTGCGCTGAGCCGGCGCGGCCTCCCACACCTGGGCGGCGGCTTGCCGTACCCCCAGACTCAAGGTTGGGTAGACGTGAATGGCGCGGGCCAGCAGGCCTAACGGCAAATGGTTGGCCATGAGGAGGGTGAGCTCGCTGATCAACTCCCCCGCCACCGGTCCCACGATCTGCGCGCCGACCACTTCGCCCCCGGCCAGGCCGCGCATCCAACCTGGCGCCGTCACGATCTTGATAAAGCCTTCGTCTTCGCCCAGCGTGAGGGCCCGGTCCACGTGACGGAACGGCCACAGGAGCACACGGACCTTGTCCCCGTAGCGTCGTCGCGCCTGCGCTTCCGTCAGGCCAACCCGTGCCACTTCTGGGTCAGTGAAGGTACACCAGGGCACGGCGCGCGAACGGAAGCTGCCGCGTTTGCCAAGCGCCCTGCCGGCCGCGATCCAACCCTGGTCGCTCGCCACGTGCGTGAACTTGTAGCCGCCGGCCACATCGCCGATGGCCCAGATGTCGGGCGCCGTGGTGCGCATGTGGGCATCCACGTCAATCCCGTGCTCGTTGGTGCGGATACTGGCCGCTTCTAGATTGAGCGTCTCGACGTTGGGCAACCGACCGGCGGCCACCAGCACGGCCTCTGCTTCGACCGTGACGTCTTGCCCTCGCACGGCCGCGTGGAGGACGTGCAGATCACCGCGACGTTCGGCTGATTGTACGCCAGCGCCCAACCGGACGGCAATCCCTTCGCGCTCGAACACCTGCGCCAGCAGTGTACTTGCTTCCGGTTCTTCGCGCGGCAGCAGCCGTTCGCCGCGTTGCAGCAGCGTCACATGGCTGCCGAAGCGCCGGAAGACCTGGGCGAACTCGCAGCCGATAGGGCCGCCGCCGATGACCGCCAGCGACGCCGGCAGGTGATCGAGTTGCAAGATGCTGACGTTGGTGAGGCAATCCGTCTCCGCCAGCCCAGGCATAGCGGGGAGCTGGGGCCGGGAGCCCGTGGCGATGATGCACCACCGGAAGCGCAGTTCTTCCTGATCGACGCGGATGGTGTGGGCGTCGACGAAGCTGGCCGTGCCATGGATCACCTCGACAGCGGGCTCAGCGATATAGTAGCGCCGCTCCTCCGCGCCGATCTCGGCCTGCACCGCCGCCTTGCGCGCCATCACCGCTGGAAAATCCAGCGTTGGATCTCCGGTATGCAGGCCGAACTCGCCGGCGCGACTGATCTGGTGGCGCAGTTTCGCCGTCGCCACCAACGCCTTGGTCGGCACGCAGCCCCAGTTCAGGCAATCACCGCCCAAACGGTCTGCCTCTATCAACGCTGTGTACTTGCCCGCCAGCGCGAGCCGGCGGGCCGCCGTGAGTCCGCCGCTGCCGGCGCCAATAACCACAGCGTCGAACGTTTGCATCGATGGCTCCCTTCCTGTGGGTGGACCGGTCCGCTGGCACGGGCGCACGCTGGAGTCTACCGTTGCGGCAAGGTGGCATCTGTAAGAATGCTTACTAACATGTCATCAGTGTCGGCGAAGCACGGAGCGAGCAGTAAGGCGGCCCGGCGTCCCCACCACGCCACCGGTCGGACTGGTACGAGCGTCCGTAAGGAGCCACCGCCGGCGGAAGCGCAACCTACGACCACGATCTCCAGTGTGCTGCGCAGTAGCTGGATGCCAAAACCGCATGCCAATTTTCGACCCAATCGACCGTTGCCCAGCCGGTTCCTGGAAGAGCCATAGCAGTTCCGTCCGTGCTCTTCTCGCCTAACGCCTTACACTAGTAAATGCGTAGTTGCGACGCTTCGTGTACAGTTAGCAGGCGGACGATACCTGGCGCCGCCACCGAGAAGGGGAACCAATAATGGCAGATGGACCGCGAGCACTCCTACCCGACGAGTGGCCCCAACTGGACGCCCTGGTCTCCACCGTCTTCCGGTCGACCATGCTCCTGAACTACCCGCAACTCTTCAACGCGGAAAACCAGGACAACTTGCGGATCATTGCCGACGGGGGCACGGTCGTCTCCCACGTCGGCATGATTCAGCGACCAGCCAGCTTCCTAGGCTGCCGCATCAATGTCGCCTGCGTGGGCGCCGTCGCCACCTATCCTGAACAGCGCGGTCACGGCTACGCGTCGGCAGCCTTCCAGGATTGCTGTGACCTGGCTGCTGCTGCCGGCTGCGACCTCATCCTTATCTCTGGCGGCAGGGGCCTCTACACGCGGGTAGGCTGTCGCCGGGTAGGCCAGGACTGGACTGTTGTCCTTGATGCAGCACACGTGGACACCTCCGCACGCCTCCTGCTGCAAACGGAGCCACAGGAGCTCCGAGCCATTGGCGAAGAGCACATAGATGGCGTGGCAGCGCTCTACCAGACGGAGCCTGTCCGCTTTCTGCGTCCGCTGGAGGATTGGCAACGTGCATTTGCCTGCCAAATTGTCATGGCGGCCCGTGCCGACTTCTGGGGAATGTTCCTGCAAGACCAGCTCGTGGCCTATGTTGTCGTGCAGCCGCCGCGTCCGGGACGGCAGGCGACGGACGTCCCTACTTTACGGGTGGTGGAGTATGCGGGAGATCGAGCAGCAGTCGCCGGCGCTTTGCCACGTCTGGCCAAACAGTACCAGGCGCTGCGGGTCAATCTGCATGTGCATGGCTGGGATGGCGCCTTGCGAACGCGTCTGGTGAGCGCAGGTTGCCAGGCAACACCAAGCCCTACCTGGGGGACGCTTCGCGTGCTCAACTTTCCCCAGTTCATGGAGCGCTGCCGCCCGTTGCTGGCAGAGCGCCTCGGCACAACCGTGGCTGCGGCACTGCAGTTTGAAGCAGACGAGCAACCGGGAAGCGCTGCGGGGCGCTTCACCATCCGCTCCGGCAGACGGCAACTGCGTCTGCCCGACCTGGGCACGCTGGCCACCTTCTTGTTCGCCGACCCGCAGGGCTTGTCGCCGGAGTTGCCGGAAGCCGCCAGACTCTGCGCTCTATTGGCGCCTGCCCTGCCGCTGCCGACGCTCTGGTACGGTATCAGCTATGTTTGAGGAGCAGGAGTGAGCCTGAGTCGGGCATCCGGCAAGTTCGTCGCCCCCCCGGTGCCAGGGTTCCCGGCGCGAGTCGCGTACTGGCCAAGACGTGCCGGATGCACGAGTAAGTAGACAAGTACTACTAATTTGCACTCTGTGCCGACCTGCTGTACAATGGCGCCAGGCTGTCCACCTGCAAGCGCAGGCGAGATAGATGCTCCAGGTACCCTTTGCCTCGCGTCGTTTGTCTCGGAAGACGCAGCCACAGGCAGCGGATGCCGCGGCTGCTCGGCAGAAATCGTTGAGGAGTCAAGCTATGCATCATCCTGTGAGCCGTCGGAGTATGTTGCGCCTGCTGGGAGGAGGAGGCCTCACAGCCGTTATCGGTGTTTCGCTCGCCGCGTGCGGTGCCGCTGCGACGACCACCCTGACCAGTACCTCGGCCGCAGCGGTCACGTCGGCGGCTGCCACCAGCGCCCCAGCGACGTCCGCCGCCACGTCGTCCGCTGCGGCAACGGTTGCTGCTACCAGCAGCGCCGCCGTCGCGGCCAAGGGCTTGGCGCTCGATTTTTGGAACCCGGCGACCGATACGTTGGGCAAGGCGATCCTGGCCGGGTTGGTCGACACGTTCAATGCCCAGAACACCAGCTTCACGGTGAAGGATAGCCCAGTCGTCAGTGACAACAACTATGAGAAGTACACCGCCGCCATGGCCGGTGGCGCGCCGCCGGACGCGATCATGACGTATGACTACACGCCTCTGCCGGTCTGGGCGTACGGCGATGCTCTGCTCGCCCTCGACTCCTACGCGGCGCAGGAGAAGATCAATAAAGACGACTATTTCCCCATCGTCTGGCCCATGATCTCTTTGAAGGGGCACCTCTGGGGCTTCATGCAGGAGTTCGATTCCGGCACCCTCTCCTGGAACACCGATCTGTTCACCAAGCACGGTCTCGATCTCGCCAAGCCGCCGAAGACGATCAGCGAGTTGGACGACATGATCGCCAAACTGACGCAGAAAGATTCCAGCGGGGCGATCACCCAACTTGGCATGGTGCCCGGTGATGCCAACGGCGGCAGCGATACCTACTGGCTGGCGGCCTTTGGCGGCATGTATTACGACACACTCAAGGCGGAGTTCACGATTACCAGACCGGAGAACATCGCCGCCCTGGACTGGATGGCCGGCTGGTGGAAGAAGCTCGGTGGTCGTCCTGCCATCACCGCTTTCAAGAAGCTGTTCACCCAGAAGAACGATCAGAACGGCTTCACCCAGGGCAAGCAGGGGTTCGCCATCATCGGTGAGTACAACCCGGTCGTCTACAAGCAAGAGTTTCCCAACTTCAACTTCGCCACTGGCTACCTGCCGGTGCAGACCGGGGTGACCTACGGCACCGGCATCGCCGGCGGCGGCAACGTCTTCGTCATACCGAAGAACGCCCCCCATCCCCAGGAAAGCGTGGTCTTCATCAAGTCGATGGGCGGTCCCGCGGCGGTGCTGGAGTGGAACGTCAAAGAGAACAATCTGCCACCGGTGCAGTCGGTGGCGCTCAGCGCCGACTTTGCCAAGCAGGTGCCGCTAATGCAGACGTGGCTGGACATGCTCAAGCTGAGTAGCACCGAGAACCACCTGGTCGGCCCGATCACCCATCCATCGGTGCAGGAGTTCGGCAAGATCAAAGGGCCGATTCTGAACGACATCCTCGACGGCAAGACGGGTGCCCGCGAAGGGTTGCAGCAACTGGACCAGTTGCTCAAGCCCGTGTTGGCCAAGTACCAGTAGGAACGGCGGGTGTGACCGCACCGGCACGCTCAGATTGAAGCAATGTCCTATCTCCCCGCCAACCCCGTCACGGCGAGGAAGCGCTCGGACGGCAGGAACTGGACGACCTGGGCATAGTTACTCCACGTGCCATCGCTACCATGATGTCGAAGACACAGACTCGTGGCATCTGGCGATCCTCCTCATTGCTTCGGTTGAGCGCCTACCTGGGCGTGCGGACGCAAACGCGAGACACTGGTGTTACAAGTCGAAGGCCGGGCCTCCAGTGCTGCCGTACAGTGTCCCGTGGTCGCTGGATGTCGGCTACTGCGTCACCGGGTCGCCCGGCGCGCCGCTCAGCCATTTAACCGACGCCGAATCAAGCGCAGGAGGGTCTCGCGACGCGGGTTCCCGAGTGAAATCACGGCGCCATCGAGGAGGTAGGTCGGCGTGGCGACCACCTGCCTGGGGATCGGGCGATCACCGCCCAGTTCGAGCAGCTTAACCTCCACTGAGACGAACCGGCTCTGGATCTCTTCGGCGATGGCTCGCGCTTCCGCGCAGCCGACGCAATCGGGGGCCACGACGATTTCCAGGCACAGCACGCTCCACCTCCTTGCCGGGGAACATCAGGAACGCATGCTAGTTCGCCTGACGCCGGGCAGTCTGTAGCGCCGCTTACCATCGGGCCCGGGCATCCGCGCCGGTGAGTCTTGCTGCACGCGGCAAGCCGCTGAGCGATGTGTCTCACCCAGCCCCTGCGCACGCGGTGACTTTTGCGCAGTGTCGTAATGCTTGCAGTCCCGGTTAGGTGGACTTTGTAGCCAATGTAATGGTCCCTACAGTACCAGCCGGTCACCTTGGTTATACCTTCGATCACGCATCGTGCGTTTTACAGAAGCATATGCGTCGGATATGACACGCGAACCCCGAAGAGGAGGGTGTAGCCATGCGATGACCTGATCGCTCGTCGGACATGTTGCCGGTTTTTTGAGGTCCGGTTGTGGACCTCGACGATGGAGTAAGGAGGACCCATGTCTTGGAATCGAAGGTTCGGCTTGGCGCCCGGGGCCGAGCGGCACGGTGGACTCGGCCGCGCCTTGCTGGCGGGCTCGGTGTCTGCGACGCTGCTCCTTTTCGGTATGGCGACGACGGCGAGCGCCCAGAGTGGCCCGACGCTTACCGTCGACTCGCCCACGCCGGGGGCCAAGATCACCAGCACCGACATCCCGGTCAGCGTCAGCGTCGGCGGGCTGGACACCGCCTGCCAGTGGGTGGGGACGCCCGATAAGGCTGGGCAGGGGCACATCCACGTCATGCTCGACGCCATGAGCATGTCCCACCTGACCAGCATGATCTGCGGCACAGACCACTTCACCGTCTCCGGCGCAGGCATCCAGCCTGGTACACACACGCTGATGATCGATCTGGCCTCGAACACGCATATGGACATGCCGAGCACGGCCAAGGAGGTCACATTCGACTACGAGCCGGCCACGCCGGCGCCGCTTCCAGTGGCCGCCAAGACCAGCGCCGCACCGGCGCTGCAGATCACCAGTCCCCAGGATAACACCAGCGTCGGTCCCAACTTTACGCTGGACCTTGCTGCGACGAACTTCACGCCGTCCTGCGATGTCGAAGGGAAGCCGAACGCCGTCGGCGTCGGTCACTACCACGTCTTGGTCGATATGCAGCCCATGACGGCTTCGGCGAGCATGGCCGGGATGCTGAGTATGCCGTGTACCTCCATTCCGGTGAACCTGAGTGCCTGGCCGTCCGGCAAGCATACGATCACGGTCATGCTGGCCAATAATGACCACACGCCGGTGATGGCAGCCAAGCCGGCCATGATTATGATCAATCTGAACAACCCGAACTTGCCGGCACAACTGCCGCAGTCGGGTGGCGGCGGCCTCTTCCTGCTGCCGCGGCTGGCTGCGCTGGGCGTGCTGTTCCTTGCCGCCACGAGCTTTGTAACGTATCGGTGGCGAGCTCTTCGAAGCTAAAGCGAACGGCTGGACCGGGATGGCCCGCGATCGTGGACCATCCCGGTCCAGCAACCAGGTAGTGCAGAGACGCTCCCTTGTCCGGTCGTTGTATGCATCACTCGGTTTCGAGAGCAAGCGCCAGGAAGTGTGTGCCAAGATGCGGTCTCAATTTAGGCGGCTCGGTTCGCTGGTGGCGGCCGCCGCCCTGCTACTGGTGGCGTGCGGCGGCACGTCAGCGACATCGGCCGGTGCTCCGGTCGTTCAATCGGTGCCGACGTCCGCGATAGCGAGTGCCCTACCGACTGCGCCAGCGGTCCCGGCGACCGCTACGCCGACACTCACGGCCGCGCCGAGCGCCACGCCAGCACCACCCGTGACTCCCACCGCTGCGTTAGCCCCCTCACCCACTCCCGTGCCGTCTGCGGCGCAACAGGCTGCCGCAGCGACCCTCCAGGCGAAGATCATCGAGCCGAGCGCGACCAATTACCTGGGCTGGACCTATGCGCCCGATACGCTGACCGTCCACCTCGGCGATCACGTGGTCTGGACCAATATCGGCCAGGCGGCCCACACCGTGACAGCCGACGGCGGGGCTTTCGATTCAGGATCGCTGAACACGCACCAGACCTGGACGTTCGTGTTCAGCAAGGTCGGTACCTATGCCTACCACTGCACCTTCCATCCCTGGATGAAGGGCACGGTCACGGTGGTGCAGTGACCGTGTGCCGCGAGCCGGCGAGGAGGGAAGGCGCACTGCGCGGGCGCTGTGTCCAATGTGCACGTCCGCTTGCCGCGGGGCGCATCTTCGGCGCCGAGGCCGGCAAGCAGTGCCTCCGTTGTACCCTGGCAGAACGACCACTCTTGCGACGTGCGCTGCTTACCGCGCTGGCGGTGGGCACCGTTCTGGTGGCGATCAATCAGGGGACTGTCCTGCTGAGCGGTAGTTTTCCCGCCTCGCTCGCCTGGAAGATCCCGCTCACCTACGCGGTGCCCTTCTGCGTCACTATGTGGGGAGCGCTGGGAAGTCGCCGCCGTTAGGGAGCGTCTAAGACCTCACTATGTGAGTGAACTCACTTATTTCCATTTCTTCGTTACCTCAAATAGATTGGTAGCGCTGCGAAGTTGTGACATTCGCTTCAGGCAGCGAGGCACATCTGCACGTACTGAGTTAGCGCGCGGCCGAGATAGCCATGCTCTTCGCGGCAGCGATAGCCATGCTCTTTCCCTTTTCCAAGGAGTATGGGACACACTGTAAATGCTCCTTCAGGTTACATTAAGGATGATATCCTTCAATTCAATCAGAGTTTCGATTCGATATCTAGCCTGTGAAAAGTCCTGGCCTTTTGTAAAGTCGTTATAGACAATGACACAGTCAATACCGGCCGCCACAGCTGAGTTCAGCCCTCTGGATGAATCCTCTACAACCAGTGTCTCTTCTTTGGTGGCTCCGAAGCGCTTTAAGCCGGTCAGGTATGGTTCCGGGTGCGGCTTGGCGAGCCTGTAGTCTTCGCGAACAAGGACGAAATCCATGAATTGTCTAACCTGACGCTTTTCATGGATAAGTTCAAAATCCACACGTTTTGCAGTCGTCACGATGGCCATGCGGACGTATTTTGACAGTTCAGCAAGAGTTTCAATGACGCCTTCAATCTCAATGGCTTCTGTTCTCAGATATTCCTGATAATAATCATTACGAACCTCACGCTGCCTGCTGATGGTCTCTTCATCAATACCTACCGCTCTGGCTTGGGCCCAGGTGGCCAATCCCTGGGTCATGTCTCGGAGGTATTGATCCTTGTCCAAAGTCACACCAATGTCCGCCAGGGCGCGCTCTCCAGCTTTGTAATACCAGAATTCGGTATCCACCAGAACACCATCATGATCGAAGAGTATGTACTTTTTCACTCTCTTGATCCTTTCCGGTAGCCGCGGCAACCATGTGCGCCATCACGAATCGCACCGTGATCACCGATAAGCAAACGGGCCACCGATATTGGCATTGTCGGTAATGTACCCGATCACGGCCCCTCCTTG
>DHIZ01000299.1 GCA_002404055.1 Chloroflexi bacterium UBA4733 | reverse complement strand
CCGCTTGCGGGTGCTGCCAGCAACAGCAGCGTCCACTCCTCGATTACCTCACCGCCGTCTGCTCCGCACAGCACGCCGGCCAGCCTATCCCTTCTCTGCTCCCTTGCCCCCCGTGATCGGGTACTTTCCCAGGATTGATCGCGGCGACGCCAAGGACACCTAATCCCACAATGAGCGGGACTGCAACAGCGAGACGCGTGCTTTCTCTGCGAATTTCGAGCAGGTCTTCGTTATAGGCGGGCGGCTGGTTGCTGGCTCGCGCGAGCCGTTTGACGACCATCACTTGTTTCTTCCTTACGTAAATGTGATGCGCCAGGATGACTCGGCAGGCGAAAGATCCCGAGTCACCTGACGGCAAGATTTAGTGCCTGTTCTCTATCAACCCGGACACCATTGGGCGGAACGATTGGCCAGAGTCACCGCAGGCGATGACGATGTTCCCAATTATACTCTTGCTCGGCGACCGTGGATATTGAACTTTCTGTGAAGAAGTGACTCTTGTGCAAGAAGTGGGAAGGGTAGCACTATTTGCGTAGCCGCCCGGGGGCGGCAGTATCGCCCATCTGGTGCAGCACATCCTGTGCCAGGTAGCTTCCACTTCTTGCACCGGAGCCGGCATTTGGCGAGCAAAAGGAACACGAACCGTAGATCCGTTAAATCTCTACCACTGGGCAGGCGTCGTAGGCGGTGGAATGGTCAGGGACTGTGATGGCAGCGCAGCATAAAACACGACCCGCTTCGCGGGTGCGTTTGCGATCTTCACAACCGCGACATACGTTCCTGGTACCGGAAGAGACGCCTGGCCGTTTATAGAAAGGAGCCGGCGATGCTCTCCTTGCGATTGACGCGCCAGGAGTTCGCGGAGGTAGCCGTGATTAGCGACGCCGAACAAGGGTCCTTGTCGGATGTAGTACGCGACGCTATTCGTCAGTATGTACAGCAGCGAGGAACTGTATCGCTGGTCGCTCCAACGCGCGATCTTAACTTTGTGATGCCTAGCATCGTAAACCAAACGTTGGGCGCACAAGGTGTGCCTGGGCTGGCAGAAGAGATAGGAACCACGTCGCGATCTCGCGATCTCATTCCTGCCTAAACTTGTCAGCTACGGCTCCATCTGCGGCTGGCGGTTACCGGCGAACTTGAGCCCGTCCGGCGGCTAGGCGCGGCGGCTGGGCAATGCTCCGTCGTCTGCCGCCTGGGGCCAGCTCGTGAAGCCGTAGAGGCGCCGGAGCTCGGGGGTGGCTGCGGCATAGGCTTCGTCGCTGAGGTAGTTGACGAAGTCGAACTGCGGTTTCAGGAACGAGCGCAGGCAGAAGCAGATGAGGCAGACGCGCTCGCGCGCCGTCAGGTTGGCGCCGCTGGAGTGCCAGAGCGCGCCATTGAAGAGCAGGACCGAACCGGCCGACCGGCCGAGGTTGGACGTAACGTGCTCAGACCAGGTCCGAGATGTACCATACACCCTGATCAAGGAGTCCCTTCGGGTCGGGCTTACCTGATAGGCCAAGCGTTCCGTCGGGTCGGAGATACTGGTGAACCTCGGCCACGCGCCGGCCTTTGGCGCTGACATATTCAACGAGCTGGCTCCAGGTGCATTCCGGCTCATGGGCAAGCGGCGGAGAGGGATGGCCTTCCCTAATCAGGCGCTCGGTTAAGCTGCCGGAATGGACGCGCTCGCGAAACCCACCAGTGTTAAAGCGATCGCGCAGTTCCGCGGCGCGTATAATGCGGGTGACGGGAGGGACGGTCATGCGAGATCCATTAGCGCAGCAGGTCCGCGCCTGCTTGCTCTCGTACCTGGCCCATCAGTCTTCGCTGCGGGATCTGTGGCTCTGGCTTCAGACCAATGTTGTCGCGACAGAAGCGGATCGCTCCAATGCAGAAGTGCTGGCGCTGGCGGGAGCGCTGTTGCTGTACCTGTCCGAATACTCGGAAGGCCATCGGGTTGAATCTGAACTGCGGACGTTGTTTCTCCCGCTCTTGACCAGCTATCCTGTCTCCAGCGACAGCGCGCCAGCCGTGTCCGCATCCACATCGGCACGAGCTACGCTCCATCGTTCGTATTCGCTGGCGGCGTAAGGCGCACGTGCAGCGGAATCCGTGTGAGAAACTGCTCGTCCATATAGACGTCAAATAGCGTTGTGCCTTCGTGTTCCACGAACACGGTCATGTTGACGGTCACCTGGATCGAATGCTCGCCGTCCGGGAAGAAGACCGGCATAGACATAGGCTCGGGATGCTCGCCAGTCGGCGTAGTCGGTCGGAGGTGTAGGGTGTGCGCGCCCCGCACATCTCCAGGGTGAAGCGTCACGACGGTCCACAGACGGATTGGTACGCCGTGACCGCTTTCACTCAAGGCAGTCACCCTGTCGACAATGCGCACAGCGGTGATGGTGTCATCCTTTTCCTGTAGCACCTGTTGGCAGAACGTCGCCATATTGACGAAAGGACCGCCCGATATCTCGGCCATGTACGTTCGCTCCTTGTGCTCCCTGGCGCTATCGTCACCTGCGCTGGACGTATCGAGCCGCCTTCAGCCGCGGCGGATGGGCATAGCCCCGTCATCTGCCGCCTGGGGCCAGCTCGTGAAGCCGTAGAGGTGGCGGAGCTCGGGGGTGGCTGCGGCATAGGCTTCGTCGCTGAGGTAGTTGACGAAGTCGAACTGCGGTTTCAGGAACGAGCGTAGGCAGAAGCAGATCAGGCAGACGCGCTCCCGCCCCGTCTGGTTGGCGCCACTGGAGTGCCAGAGAGCGCCATTGAAGAGTAGGACCGAGCCGGCGGGTGCGCTGACGCGAATTTCGTTGGGATGGTTGGCCAGGTCCTTGGGTGGCTTACTCCGCCAACGGTGGCTACCGGGGACGAGGCGGGTGCCTCCGTTATCGGCGGTGAACTCATCGAGCAGCCAGAGGCTGTTCGCCGTCAGCGCGTACTCCGGCAACGGCTCCGGCACACGATCCAGGAAGTCGGAATGGTAACGCCCGTCCGGCGCCCCCGGTCGGACCACGTTAGAGGTGAGGGTGCTCAGGGTGTAGTCATCGCCCAGCAGGTGGCGAAACCAGGGGTCGGTGGCAGGGTGCAACAGCAGCTTGCGATAGTCGGCGCCTTTGTTGACCAGCCAGCGCACGTGCTGCGTCGGGTTATTGCGCCCCGGCTCGCTCGCCGCCTGCGCCAAGAGCCGCTCGCGATAGTCGCTGACCTCCTGCGGACTGAGCACGTCCTCCAGGATGAGGTAGCCATCGGCATCCAGTTGTTGTTGACGGTGCGCATCGAGTGTTGCTACGGGATCAGACACAGCCATTGATCTTCTCCTTCTCTGTGGGGCGGTCATGGCCGCCGAGTGCCGTACATGCCGGCCATTTGCCGGGCCCACCCCACGCTAAAGACGTGTGATGCGCATTAGCCG
>DHIZ01000032.1 GCA_002404055.1 Chloroflexi bacterium UBA4733 | reverse complement strand
CAACAGAGGTGAAACACACCCGAATGATTGCACGGTCAATCAAGCAGAGCTGTGATTGACCGCCGCGAGTCTCCACGCGGATCGTCTTTTTGTCAAGATCCAGGTCGCGCAGAGTACCGGACACCACGGCTGTGCGCGCCCGTTCCTCGTCCGCCGCGGGCGGACTATCAGCGGCGATGTATTGGGAAATTGATAGACGCGACGCCGGCGTCAACCGCGCGCGCTCAATGGAGCCCAGTCCCTGTCTTGTCACCTCGACGGCGCCAACAAGCGCGCCGTCCGGTGCGAGTTGACGAGCATGCTGCACAAAAGCGGACCGGTAGTTATGGGAGTCCACCAGCCGGTCGAGGAGACCATAATCCTCTTGTCCAACGGCGGACACAACCGCAAAGGCCGTCTGAATGATCGTATCGAGGCTTTCGCGTCCGGTGACGATCTCCAGCGGTGGTTTGTTCGGCGTCGGATCCGCCAGGTGCAGTTGCCGTGAGCGTTGGACGAGCTCTTCTAACTCGATCTGATCACTCGGCAAGAGCTCCCCACTGCCCAAAGAGCGGTGGGCACTTCGTATTGCCTCCCCATACAGGCCGGCTTTGTAATACAAGGCGGCAGCACTCACCGCTATGGCGCCACGGGTGACCGACTTGGTCGGGTCAACAAGTACAAAGACTGCGTCCTCGATTTTTGCCGCCTGACCGCGGAACCGTATCGCGCCCGCCATATCACCTGAGCGCTCGGCGACATCCGCGCGCCCCATGAGTTCCTCGGCCTGGCGGTGCTGCTCCAGTGCATGCATGGGCGTCTCTTTCCCAAAATGGCATGCTGACGGAACCCGACGACTACCGCGACGCCTGGGCAGACTGGCGGCATCGCTGCCATCTGGCGTACTTTGGCATTGAGTCGC
Organism: Chloroflexi bacterium UBA4733; assembly: GCA_002404055.1. The sequence goes on along the minus strand of DHIZ01000032.1, from coordinate 14,865 downwards.
CCCTGCAATTCCGAGCGACGATCCGTCCGTGATCCAGACACCTCGAGCTTCGTCTTGCCGTCAAGGTCGAGTTCCGAAAACGGCTCGTCGGGGGGGCGCAAACCAATAGTCACAGCCGGTCATTCGGTCGGAACGGCTTACGGCCACCAGATTATATTGCAATTGAACGTAGGCAATTGCAACCCCATAGGCCGCATCACGAGTCGCATCATCCGTATTGGCCCATGCGGCGCGGTCTCGCGCAGTCGCCTCACTCCACGAGATCAAGATCGAGGCATAGGGCGCCCGGTCATCGCTCGCCTCAAATGCCGCCGGAGACGTACCAAACTCACCCAGGACGACATCACAAGCCTGGGAGTAGTAGCGACACACGATGTCATTGACTCCGGGGTGGTTCCTCCAGAGGAGCGCGACTTCAGGAAGTCTCACGTAGTTGGTCGTTGTTGCGTTCGGTCCACTGTCGCCGTCAGTCCCGCCGCCTATCGACGCCAACGGGGTACACCAGCTTTCATTAGCACGGGAAGGGTGTTCAGTACGTAGACCTCCGTTTCATTCGTCGGGGAACAACCGCGCGTCAGATGCTCGGGGATCCGGACCGGCGCCCGTCAATCAACACCCGGGCCTGAACCGGCACGTCGGTCAGGCTGAACTCCCCTTGCTGGCCCTGGAAATAAGCGTGGAGTGTCAGGCTAGCGGTGACGAAATTGAGGCCATTGGCCGCGAGGGGCTGCGCCGGGCGATCGACGGATGGCTGCCAGCGATAGGACATGACGATCCCACATGCTTGCAGGCCGGGCACGGTGTACCGCCGGACCTCCGCCGCTAGCTTCTGTCCGGCATAGCCGCTCGTGAAGGCGACCGTTCCGCCGAGGGTGGTCAGGGTCACGGGATAGATCCAGGCGTTCTGCACCACGATCAAGAAGGGGATCTCGATGAGATCATCGGCGCGCCAGTAGGCCCAGACTTCGTCCGCGCTGAGACTGATGCCGTGGTGGGGTTCCGACCGGAAGCGCTCGTCTGCCGCAAAGGGCTCGGCGTGTTGCCGTTCCAGTTCGGCCACGGCGGCGTCGCGCAGATCCAGTTCATTTGTGCGTTTTGCCAGCATCTTCTGTTGCCCCCGGACTTCAAAGAAAAGGCGCACGGTCGCCGCCACCTCTGACGCCACGCGCACCAGAAAGAATGGCTGGTCAGTGCTCATCCGATGCCTCTCCTCGCATCGGACAACAGCGAATGCATGGCTGGGGCTTCCCCCGCACCGTCACGACTAAATCAGTCCACGATGATACTGCGTCGCTGGTAACCGAGCCTTCATCTGTGATGCAATGCCACTCCAGCGTGGACCGATTTAAACGCTATCACACTGTATGCTACCCTGCACAGCAGATCGGTAGGTAAGCCGTTCGCTAAACGGAGTCGCCATGCCCGAGAGCTACATCCCCGAGCAACGCAAGCCCCAGCTCATCTGGCAGGGGCGCTGCGAGGTCGGCAAGGCCCGCGCACATTCGCGCAAGCGTCGTGACGTGAGGTTGCTACTCAGGTGTTCACGGCCCGGCGGCAACGAGCAGGAGCGGGTGGCCAGCGATGGCTTGGCCGAGTGCGGAGAAGATGGGCAAGTTGAACGGCAGGCGGTCCAGCAAATTACTGCTCACTGCGGCTTCCTCCGCACCGTCACGACTTTGACCATAGCGTGTCTCCCCTCGCAACACAACCATGATGTGAGGTCACGACGCCCCTTCGTCCAGAGGCCACGGCTCGCTTTTCGCTTCAGGATCATCCCGATAGATGTGCCCATCGATGTCCATCCACTTTGGGTCGGGCCTGGTGAGGAACTTTTCGCGTCGCCAGTAACAGTGACAAATGGCGACGGGCTTGCCGTACCAGTCCAAATATGTCACGATACACGTGTGGGTACACGCTTGGGCTTGCCTCCCCCGAATGGTCAAGCGAGCACGGCGGTGAGCGCTGAGATGCGTTTGTGGCCGGATTTCTTCCCTGAGATCTCCGGCGATGGCCTTCTCCGGTATCTGCTGGTCGTTAAAGAGTCGCCTCAATACCGTGGGGTCGAGATAGTCGAAAGGTTTGTCAGGCGTGGACATGCGGCGTGACCTCAGCGCCCGGCTCGCGAGCGTCGCGAGCGGCCATTCGACACTGCGCGACTTCGATCGCTGGTTCGCCGTCCATGTTCTGGGCGAAGTGGAGGGCACAGGCGATAAGGAGTTGGTCGAAGCAGCGTATGCCATCGCGAGCGATATCGCTACCTTCACCGATGGCGTGTTGGAGCGGGACGAACTCAGCACAAGGTTGGCCGAGCAAAGTCGTGCCCTGGCGACAACCGCAGTTCGTGCGCCAGTGTCGGCGGGCATAGCGACTCAGACAGCGTCGACGGGCGGACAATCGACCCTCCGCACCGTTTTGCCGGAAACCGATCCGAGCCACCAACGGTGGGGATCCAAAAAGGTCTGATCCTTCAGGCGCATTGAGGTTCCCTTCTTTCCGATTCCGCCTTTTTGCTCGCCCTGCGCCATGTCCTACGGCCTCCCTGGCCCAATTGGTTCCTTGCCATTCGCGCATCATACGGCAATTTCAGGGTGATGCGGACTTCAGGCAACATCAAGCTCTTTGAAAGCCTGGATATTTCCATGGCCATCCGGACCCCGGCCGCGCCAGGCGGGCAGATTGGCGCTACGGTGTAGCAACCGCTATGCCGCCGAACAACAGCGCTCGCGTCATACTCTCGTCGCGCTGGACCTGTTGGCTGATTCGCTGTGCTTCGTCCGTGGCCCGAAGGAGCGACTCGATCTGCGGATCCCGCGTAACGCCCAAGCGCTGCAGAGCGGACCCGGCTTCGGCTCCCCGAACCGGTGTCCGGGACCCCTCCTGGTTCGTATTCTGGCGATCCATCGTTTTCCTATTCATTGCTCGCACGGCGCAGTCTGCTTTTTCAGCAAGCATTGTGCCGCGTTGGAATAACTACCGCATCGTCAGCGTGCCACCTGTGTCAAGACGCCCCATATTGGTGATTACCCGCAGTTCCATCTGCCGTGGTTGCTCCGCGCTATGGCAACGGGACGGCCCGCGACTAGGGCCGGCCTTCCGGTCGTACGTCATCGTCCGCGAGGAGATGCTGGAGCGGCTGCAGAACGGCGGCCACCCGATGCACGCTGACGACTTTCTCGCCGGAGAGGCGCTCCTCGATCCATTGCTTGAGCAAGGTTTGATAGCCGCGCACACCCTCGCGCTCCGCCTCGGCCTTGAGCGCGGCCACCATAGTTACCGGCATCCGGATCGTGACGGGGATGAGCGGTTCAATGGGATGACCGGCCTGTCGCGCTTCCTCCAGCTCAGCCTGGGCTTCCAACACGCTGTCCTGGTCGAAGGCAGCGGCCACGCGCGCCTCCAGCGCCGCCGGATCAGTCAGGGTAGCCTTCACGCCGCCCCGCCGCAGCGTTCCGGCCTTGCTTGCGGCCGCCACAGCAGCGACCATCTCTTCCTCCGTCTGGCGCTCATAAAAGTCCAGATCCGGGTCTTGATGGGCATGCGAGGACAGAGTGTTTTCTCGGGCGGCGGTCATGGCTGCACCTCCTCACGTATGCGCTCAAGAGCGTGCGGGCGAATTGGATAGGCCGTGATTACACGAAGCGACGCTCGGTCAATCTCATCTCCCGACAGGGCTGAGATTCGTTGGGAAGTCCTGCAGCACGGTTGCACGAGTCTCCGTCCAAGCCGCTGACATCGACGACGTTACTTGCATCGTCATTGCGCCCAGCGAACTCACTTGAAGCCCAGTCGGTACCGGGTTGCCGACGCGTCTGACTTCGATGGCTCGGCGAACGTATTCAGAGAGTGACTCTCCTGCAGCGTTTGCTGCAGCCTCCAGCACATCAAACTCTTCAATCGGCAGACGGACGGAGACGACGGACGTCCGTGCTGGTCGAACAGAGACAGGTACAGCCTCCTCGCTCCACTCACCTGGGTCGTGCCGATGCTCGTAGGTCTCGCGCACTTCGTCCGGTGTTTGATCTTGACCGCTCATGAACTCCTCCTATACCCCTCCTCGGCCTCCGGCTTACCCTGTGCCGGGCCAATTCTGTAAAGGTGTCCCCCAACACAGACCGCTGGCTAAACCAGCGGGTACCATCTGGGTGCTGGTACCGTCAGTGCAACCCCACCGCCAGCTTATGCAGGAAGCCTGGTGCGCTTCGGTATGCCAGGTCCGTGATAAGATGCCCCTGCCGAGTGCTAAGCGCTTGCCGGAACCGCACTATCTGTAGTCTGGAAGGACTCAACTTCCTCGGGGTGAAGGCGCACCTGATCAAGAAAGAGATCAACGGCCTCCCTGGCCGCCTGTTCCGCCGCCGCGCGCGTCTCGGCGCCGCCGACGATTCCCCAGCCGGGCACGTGGAAGCCCCAGTTGCAACTCTCGTCGTCGTAGTAGAAAACAGCTTGCGGTCGTTCCATCGCACTCCTCCTCACTCATGCTCCTATAGTTTGCGGAGTTCGTCAACGGTGTAGCCGAATTCCGAGGCGACTTGCTTCATCTGGGTCTGACCGAGCTTCAAACATTCACGGTGGAATGGACTTTGGCACTTCGTGCCCACGATGAGCCACCGAGTACACCCGTGCAGCCTGCTGTTTTGGCGATCCTTCGAGTGCGCCGCAATGTCTTACGGGAGTGTTTCACCTGTATTGGGGCAGGTAGGTTGCTCGACGGGCGAGTGTGGCGGGCGAGGTGACAGGCGGTGGGGCCTGAGGCAAGATGAGGGTGTTGACAACTCGTCTTGCGGAAGGATTCCCGGACGCCTGCCACCTCTGCCCCGAGTGTACACGACCTGCGGGCCGAATTCGAGTCGATCCGGGCGAACGACGATTGATGCGCCGGTGCGTATTTTCGATCTGGACCAGCGGTATACTTGGCTCTGGGAATATCCCATCAATGGGTAACAAGGAGAGGCGAATGCCGACAGCGACGATTGACGACCGCTACCGTATCACCATTCCCTTCGAGGCACGGCAGGGCCTGAAGCCGGGGGACGTCCTCTTCGTGGTGCAGGAACAGAGTGCGACTGGTCCGGTACTCCACGCGGCCAAGGCGATCAACCCCCTCGATGAGGTGGATCTGGAGGCGATCGTTCGTGCGGCTGGACTCGATCCTGATGGCTTGCCGACCAGGCTATCCGTTGCGCAGCAGGAGCGTCTGGTGAGTGAGCTCGTGCTGCAGGCCGGCGACGTTGCCGATGCCCGTTGACCGCTATCGGGTCACATTGACACGGGCGGCAGTGCGCGACGTCATCGACCTGCAGACCTACCTGGTCGAAGTCATGGAAGCGATCTTTTCGTTGCGCGACGATCCGCTCCGTGGCCATATGCTGACCGGCACGCTCAAAGGGGCGCGGGCGCTGGAGTTCTCCTTACCGGGTGGCGCCTATCGCGCCGCCTACCGGCTTGAGGTTACCGCGAAGCTCTGCCGGGTCTTTGCTGTCGGTCCCCACGAAAACTTCTACCAGCTCGCCGAACGCCGCTATGCCACGCTGAAGACGCCGTAACGCCTGTGGCGGACGCATTCGGTCGCTCCTGGCTATGCATTGCCGAATAGCCAAGGTCGCCGGGCGAGCCCGGGGATACCGCCCTAGCAGAGGGAAACTGAGTGAGCCGCCCGGGACTCGGACCCGGAACCAACTGATTAAGAGCCCGAAGGATGAGCCTCCATAGGCGTCCACCGAGGTCCACCGCCTCTGGTGATTGACCATCCCAGAGGCCAGTTTCGTCCATCACGTCCACTGGTTTCCACCGGCGTTGCGGCGCGGGTTGCTGTATTGGGTCACACATGACGACAGCGCATACGCGCCTCCACAGGGAGAGACACTCACATAGCTCGGATGTGGTCATTGGACATTGCCGGCCGGGCAGATATGGAAGTAGCGCCTATCTTCTGGTACAACGTCCGAGATAGCCCGACAGACGCTAGCCCTGACGGGCAGTTCGGCTATTGCACCGTGACAGACCGCGACTAACGTCGGCCCGCCGGTCGTGCATCTTCGGCCTCGAGGCGCTGCTGGAGCGGCTTCAGGACGGCGGCCACCCGGCGAACGCTGACGACTTTCTCGCCGGAGAGGCGCTCCTCGATCCATTGCTTGAGCAAGGTTTGATAGCCGCGCACACCCTCGCGCTCCGCCTCGGCCTTGAGCGCCGCCACCATAGTTGCCGGCATCCGGATCGTGACGGGGATGAGCGGCTCGATAGTGCGCCCGGCCTGTCGTGCTTCCTCCAGTTCGGCCTGGGCTTCCAACACGCTGTCCTGGTCGAAAGCGGCAGCCACGCGCGCCTCCAGCGCCGCCGGATCAGTAAGGGTAGCCTTCACGCCGCCCCGCCGCAGCGTTCCAGCCTTGCTTGCGGCCGCCACAGCAGCGACCATCTCTTCCTCCGTCTGGTGCTCATAAAAGTCCAGGTCTGGGTCTTGGTGGGGGTGCGAGGGGCGACCGCGTGCCGGAAGGATCCGCGAATCATCAGCCGTGACCACTTCCTCCGCCTCTCGTGGTGAGACGCCGTGACGGGCGATGTGCCCAATAGTCTCAGCATTCCAAATAAACCTCATCATAGTATAGTACATACATTCATCGCTTGGGTCAATACTTCAGTGTTTGTGCTTCAGGTCAAGGGAGGGGCGGGCGGAAAAGCGACCATGTACCCGACTGGTTCGCCTTCGGCCGCGAGAACCACCCGCCTGGACCGCTCCTCCCTTCCAAGCCCTCCGGCCCCTGTTCGTGCCGCCAGGAGACAGGCGAGCGAGCGGTCAAAACGTTGCAACGCACCCAACTCGATGGCGGCGCTGGTCAGCGGGCCTCGAATGTGCGATGATTATGCCGGTGCGTCATGGCATCGCGTCGCAAGGAGGAAACCCCCATGGCCGTGCTGCCGCCGGAAACGGCTTCCCGTGTGCAGGAATTGACCGTTGAGGAGGGACACCAACTCTTCGATCGGGCAGTGCGCCGTCACCTGGACATCAGCGGTGAGGAGTTCATCCGGCGCTGGGATGCCGGCGAGTACGTCGGCAAGGCGGACGTGCCGGGCGTCTCGACCGTGGCGATGCTCCTGCCGTTTGGACGCTAGAACCCCCCACGCCGCCGTCGCCGCGTTTCAGGCTGACATTTCCCTGGCGCTCTCTTGTGTCACCCAAATCGTCCCTCAAGTGGAAAGGTTTGGCCGTGCGGAGATCCTGACCGCGACCATCGCCGGCGGGCATCCGGTGTCGCTCAAAGGCGCGGCCGCCCTGCACTTCGGCATGGTTCTCCAGTATCGGCTGGCGCAGGACTCGGCCAGACGGGGCTGGGCAGTGCAGCTCGCGGCCTACGAGTACAAAGTGCTGGATGAACAGGAGCGGGAACTTCTCGTGTACCACTGGCATCCAGAGTGGCGGAGTCAGGCTACCTTGGCGCACCTGCACCTTGGAAGTGCGTTGCTGGCTGACAGTCGCCGACGACGCTTCGCTCAGCGTCACCTGCCGACCGCACTGGTCGCGCTGGAGGACGTGTTGTGGTTGCTCATTGAGGAGTTGAGCGTGCAGCCTATCCGTGACGACTGGCGGGAGCGGCTAACGGAGATCCGCGGACGTGTGGGGGGATAAGGGTTGTATCTCCCGGCGGATTCGTTCAAGAACGTGCTGGCGAATTGGATGGGCCGTGATCACCCGAAGAGGCGCTCGGTCAATCTCATCTCCCGACAGGGCTGAGATTCGTTGGGAAGTCCTGCAGCACGGTTGCACGAGTCTCCGTCCAAGCCGCTGACATCGACGACGTTACTTGCATCGTCATTGCGCCCAGCGAACTCACTTGAAGCCCAGTCGGTACCGGGTTGCCGACGCGTCTGACTTCGATGGCTCGGCGAACGTATTCAGAGAGTGACTCTCCTGCAGCTTTTGCTGCAGCCTCTAGGACATCAAACTCTTCAACCGGCAGACGGAAGGAGACGACGGACGTCCGTGCTGGCCGAACGGAAACGGGAACTGCCTCCTCGCTCCACTCACCTGGGTCGTGCCGGTGCTCGTAGATCTCGCGCACTTCGTCCGGTGTTTGATCTTGACCGCTCATGCACTCCTCCTGTACCATTCTTCATCCTCCGGTTCGGCTCGCCAGCCAGTAATTGCGCGCCAGAGTCCTGGCTGTCCCCGTACCTGGACGATACACACCACCCATCGACGTCCACCTCGATCAGGTCCGATCATCATGTGTGTCGCTGCTCGGTCCTTCTTGTTTCGCCGAAGCCGGGGCTGTTCTTCCGTCACTTGCTCAACCGTTTTCCGGTCTAGCCTGTGCCGTGCCAATTCCGCAAGGTTGTCCTCATCCCATTGCCACTCCATCGACCAGACGTCCATCGTACCCCACTCCGTGGTAGTCTGTATACTCAAGTATACGGCCGTAAACAGGAAGGTTTCGCATGGCAGCCCTAGATAGCCCCCCAGCGACTATAGCAACTATAGACGAGCCGGAGATTGAACTCCTGCTCCTCGCCAACCACGTGGAGGGAATCAACGGCCTCTTGTTCGTGAGCGGCGGTGGTTGGACTGATTTCCACCGACCGGTCCAGCCGGGTCAAGCCCCCCCACCATCGCATTTTGGCATAGGTGTCGGCGTACGTGTCCCATGGAATGAAACGAACCGTGTCCATCGCCTTGAGGTGTACATCGAGGACCGCGACGCCGCCACCCAGGTTGCTAACGTGAATGCGCAGTTCAATGTTGGGCGGCCTGCGGGGCTGCCTCCAGGGGAGGACCAACACACCGTGCTTGCGCTTAACGTTGACTTCGTTTTCCCAAAGGCGGGGGGATATCGCGTCGTCGCACGTCTTGACGGGAATACAAGGGCGCGGACGTGGTCCTTTCGCATCCACGACATAATGTCCACAGCGCCTCCTGGAGGAATGCCCCTGGCCAAATGACAAAATGACAAGTGCTACCTAGCCGTCGTCTTCGTCAGACCCTTGCTATTGGGCACGGTGCGGATCCACCACGCTCACGGAGTTTCCGCCGCATCCGGCAGCAGGGTGGCGATGATCGCCCGCAGCCCGGCTTCGTGTTCGGCGGTCCGCAACGGCGCTGCGCTGTAGAACACGCCATCATCCGGCGCCGTTCCCTGTCGTAACTCGACGCTGGCGACGGTAGGCGCCCCCGCGCTGATCGGGACCAACGGGGACCGGCTGTTCACTTTTGCAAGGGCGACGGTAGCGATGATGCGCTCATCGACATCGAGCGGGCCGACGAGCTGCTGCCAGGGGGCCGTGCTCAGCCAGAGTAGCGGATTGGCGGCAACACGAAATGTCAGCTCCGAGTGATCGCGCACGTGCTGCGGCTCGCCTTCAATGCTGGGTCCACCATCCGGCGCCTGGAACTGCCGGGCAACCTCACGCAAGCGCTGGAAGATCGGCTCGATCACATCGGAGCTGTACGCCACATCAATCACCACCCGCGCCGGTTCAAGGTGCAGCAGCCGGATGGGCACCGTCTTTCCGTCCGCCGCCAGGAACGAGCCATAGTTGAAGACGACGCCAGGCGGGATGGTATTTGGGATGTCCCCGAAGAGTGGTAAGGGTGTGCCAATCTGAGCCGCAGTGAAGCCGAACGAGGCGCGGATCGCGCCGACGACCGCCGGCAGCGTCAGGACGGTGAGGCGGATAGCGTCGGGGGCGAAGTCATAGGATCGCCGTGCCCCGAGGATGCGGAAGGTTGGTGTTGCCATCAGGCGGCTGCGCCTCCCTGGCTCCCCATCTGCCCGGAGCTTACGCCCAGCGTGCCCCGCTGGACGCCGTTCGGCGTGTTTGCCACGGTCGTCGCACCGATTGCTGGGGAGGCCGCCAGCATGTCGTGCATGAGGCCCTGGCAGGCGAATACCGTTCGCGGCATGTCCGGGTTGGTATAGGCGATCGTCCGCAGTTGCGCTAGACCAGCAAGCTCCAGATCGTAAGGCAACGAATCCAGCGCGAGCGCATAATCCGCATAGCGAGCAAGCGTGATGTGCCCCTCGTCGTCGTTCTCCAGTCGAGCGATAGCAGACTGGTGGACGCCGAGACGTTCTGCAACCTCACGCTGGGAGAGACCCCGCCGACGCCTGGCCTGCACGAGCGCCTCGACCGCCGCGCTGATCCAGCCCTGTCGCAGGTAGGCCACGGCATATTCCTCGTCTCCGAGCAGTACGTCCCGCGCCGCCTCGTCGAAGTCCAGCGGAGGCTCAGCCGACATAGCCGGCGTTTCGAAGTGTCGCGTAGGCACGGTGGTATTCATCGTCACTCTTCCCATCGTTCTGCCGGTGAAACAGATGCACCAGAACCAGTTCGTCTACCGGAGCGCGATCTAGCAGGATAATGCGCAGGTCCTTGAGCACGTGGATTTGCCAAACGCCGTCGACATCCAGATCGCCATGCAGTGGCTTCAACCTCCAGCCGGACGGAGCCCCGGTAATGACGCCCCGCAGCAGTTCAGGTCGCAGAACCTCCCAGGTCGGCAGGATGCGTGTTCGCCCCACGTGGAGTGCGCGTGCGTGGTACGCGCCGCCGACCGCCGTCTTGCATTCCTGAAACCCTCGGGTGACAACGAGCCGCAACTACGCCCCGTCCCATCATCGCTTTCGCACTATACCACAGCACGCATAGATTGCCGCAATTGCCGACCAAACTATGCGGATTATACAGACCTCCGTTTGATTCGACGGGGAATAGCCTCACGACGGGGCAAGGTCAGTCTCGTTGCATGCACTACGATCACCGCTCCTCTCGCGCCAACGCCAGACATTTCCATGGCAATCCGGGCCCCGTCCGCGCCAGGCGGGCAGATTGGCACTACGGTGTAGCGACCGGTATGCCGCCGAACAACAGCGCTCGCGTCATACGCTCGTCGCGCTGGAGTTGTTGGCTGATTCGCTGTGCTTCGTCCGTGGCCCGAAGGAGCGACTCAATCTGCGGATCCCACGTAACGCCCAAGCGATCCAGAGCGGACCCGGCTTCGGCTACCCGAACCGATGTCCGGGACCCATCCTGGTTCGTATTCTGGCGATCCATCGTTTTCCTTTTCACTTCTCGCACGGCGCAGTCTGCTTTTTCAGCAAGCATTGTGCCGCGTTGGAATAGCTACCGCATCGTCAGCGTACCATCTTTGTCAAGATGCCCCGACGGTGCCAAAATCCCTCCGCGGGGCCTGTTGCCGAACTGCGTCTTTCGGGGCCGAGAATCGTGATTCGCGTCAGAAAGGCCGCCGTAATGTCCACAGGCACCGCCGGGTTGGTTCGGTGCCGTGGTGGCACATCAGCAGGCTATTGTCCCGTCGACAACCTGGCCGCAATCTTTCATAGTGGAGGCAGTTAGTCGTGACGCAAAGCGGCACACTTTTCACTGTGACGGGAACCCTTTATGCCGTCCCACAGGCTCAACAGCAAAGGACAGTCTGGAGATTCGCTGTGAGATCGCGCGAATGGGTACCGTTGCGGGATGCCAGCGTCGAGGTTGTCACGATGCTTGTTCGTTCCAAGCCCTGTTCATTTGTACACTATTTTTCGGGGTCTCCGTGTTTCATCCGATATTGACAGTTAGGGGTCATTGAAGCTCCTTATTGTTAGCATCGATCCGGTCTTCCTTTCCGAACACCCGATCCGTCGCGAGATACGGCTCTCTTCCCGCTAGCTTTAGTTGGCGCCACCTTGCTTCAACCATCGCCTGGACCTGCCTCTCGCTTTCTTGACTGGAGACGGACGGTGTGATCACGACATCGCATGCCGGATTGGGACAGGGCCCGGCGATCATATTTTCTCGATTGACTTGGAGCATCGCCTGACACTTCAAGCAGTATGGTCCCGTTATCTCGAGATCGGGGTCCACCGCGTCCTCGTCCGTGTTGCTGTCGTCTGCACGATACATGACCGGTCCGAAGGGCACCCAGGCGCCAATAGCCCCATCGGACTGTTCGCCAGCCGATGCTACGATGGTAGCGATGACGACCCATAGGAGGAGGATGACCACCAACACGCCAACGACGACCAGGACGATGAACGGGACCCCGATTGGGTGTATGAGGAAGGCTCCGACACTCGGAGCGAATGTATCCAGGCTGAGCTTGAGTAGGCCGAGAAGGGCGAGGACGAGACTACCAACGATCGCCGCTGTGGTCATGCCGAGCCAGCCTCGACCGAGTTGGCGCATCATCCGCTCCATTGGATCACCCGAATACTGGCGGTATCTCCAGCTTTGATCGTCGCGCACCAGATCGGCATAAGCCTTTCGGTGGCTGTTCAAGCAGCGCCGCCTCACCTAAGACGACGAACGTCTCGAAGAGTCGAGCGAAGCCTGGATTTACTTCGCCATGATCCGCCTCATGTCGCGCAGATTAGCCCAACATGCTCACTATAGTCAAGTCACGATGGGATCCACATAGCAAGCATGCTGATCTGACTGGAAGGTCTCGGCATTCGCCCTGCTCATCCCATCGCGGGATCGCTATAGTCACACAGTCTCTTACTCTGCACCTCGGCGATGTCCGTCGTCACCTCCATGACCCAATGGAAGGTCTTCCCCGTGGCAACCGTGACTCCTGATCGGCACGGTGGCCATAAAGGCGAACGTCGCAGTGGCCGATTCGCTTCAATACTACCGCACCGTATGCTACGCTCCACATCTGGTCGTTAGGTAGTGTGTTCGCCATACGGAGTCCCCAGTGCCCGAGAGCTACGTCCCCGAGCAGCGCAAGCCCCAACTCATCTGGCAGGGGCGCAGCGAGGTCCGCAGGGCCGAGCCACTTCCATCCCAGGTCGTCGAGGTGGTCCGCCCTAACCAGGAGTCGATCACCGACGTCAGTGGTGACCTCGTGCAGGGCCGGCTCTCCCTCCTGGGCCAACCGAACCAGGCCCGCCTCGGTTTCGGCGCTGCTCCCGAACCACTGCCGCCCAACCGCCTGATCTGGACCAACGACAACCTCGTCGCCCTGACCTCGCTGCTCAGAGGGGATGCCCAGCACCCGCCGCTGGAAGGCAAGGTCGACCTCATCTACATCGACCCTCCGTTCGCCGTCCAGAGCGACTTCACGATCAACGTGGAGATCGAGCACGGCGCCGCCGACGAGAAACAGCCAACGCTCATCGAGGAACTGGCCTACCGCGACACCTGGAAGAACGGCCTGGACAGCTACCTCTCCATGATGCGCGACCGCCTGGACCTCCTCAAGCGCCTCCTCGCTCCAACCGGCAGCATCTACGTCCACTGCGACTGGCACGCCGGGCACTACCTGAAGGTGCTGTTGGATGAGGTGTTTGGGTACGAGCGATTTCAGAACCAAATTGTGTGGCGTCGCACGACAGCACACGCGGACGCGCATGGATACGGGCTAATCCAGGACTTCCTCCTCTATTACACGTGCTCGGATCAGAGCACGTTTCACACCGTTTATCAGGCATACAACGAATCCTATGTCGCTTCCCATTATTCAAATGTTGACTCCGATGGCCGTCGCTACCAGCTCGGAGACATGACCGCCCCAGGCCCGCGGCCCGGATTGCAGTACACATGGAAGGGCGTAGACCCGCCTCGGGGAAGGGTGTGGGCAGTCCTTCCCGAGAAGATGACCCAGTTGGACCGCGAAGGAAGGCTGCATTACACCAAGAATGGGATGCCACGCTACAAGCGATTTTTGGACGAGATGCCGGGAACGCCAGCCCAGGATATTTGGGACGATATCCCACCAGTTAATCCAATGGCCGCGGAGCGTATTGGGTTTCCTACCCAAAAGCCTCTGGCGTTATTGCAGCGAATAATCGTCGTGAGTACCAACCCAGGCGACCTTGTCCTTGATGCCTTTGCGGGATCCGGTACCACAGCGGTCGCTGCCGAGACAATGAAGGACGCCGACGGCAAGCCGGCTCCCAGGCGCTGGATTGCCATCGACTGCTCCAAGTTTGCCGTCCACATCACCCGGAAGCGCATGATCGAGGCGAACGCCCGGCCCTTCAGCGTGGAGAACGTCGGCTTTTATGCCCGAGCCTCGGAGTGGAAGGACCTCTGGGCGGAACAGCCGGCGGCCAGGGTCTACCGCGACGCCATGGTCGAGATCTATGGCGGCACACCGGTGGAAGGCTATGCCCACCTCCACGGTCGCAAAGGCAACCACTGGGTCCACATCGGCCCGCTCGATGCCCCGGTCGCCACCATGCAGGTGCAGGCCATCGCCGCAGAGGCCGGCACAACCGATTGCCGGGCCGTCGATATCCTCTCCGCCGATATCCCGATTGATTGGGACCGCACTACGGCGGAGCGCGAGTTCGGCGTCGCCGTCTATGCCAAGATCATCCCCCAGGCGGCCATCGATGCAGTGCGGGAGCGCATCCGGCGCCAGCAGCGGCGGGACCCCACGATCAGCGAAGGCCCGCAGGTCCACTTCTTCTCGCCACCCGACGTCGAAGTGCGCCTGCGCGTCCGGGAGCGCGTCGCCACCGTCACCCTGACCCGGCTGACGGTCGATCTGGACGACTGCCTCTCCACGCAAGACCCGGCCCGCCGCGCCGAGCTGCGCCAGCGCATCACCGACTGGAAGGCGCTGATCGACTACTGGGCAGTGGACTGGGACTGGCAGCAAGATGAGCCGTTCATGAACGACTGGCAAGCCTTCCGCACCCGCCGCAACCGGCAGTTCCCCACCGAAGCGCTCCACGACTACGCCACCGCTCCCGGCGGCCACCGCATCGCCGTGAAAGTGACGGACATCTTTGGGAACGACGGATTGCGAGTGGTGGATGTGGTGATATAGGTGAAAATACGGTGCCGCGACTGCGGTCTGCGGCCCAAAGACACGACTGCGGTCGTGACCGGGGCGCCGTGGCACCGCAGTGCTGTCTTTGGGCC
>DHIZ01000300.1:9457-11354 GCA_002404055.1 Chloroflexi bacterium UBA4733 | reverse complement strand
CTGGTCGACCAGCTCGCGCACGGAGGCCGCCCGGCCACGCAGCAACTCTGCAGCCGGGCGGGTGACGCCCTGGTAGGTCACTTCCAATGCTGCCGGCGCCCGCTCCAATAGGTGACGCAAGAACTGCTGCAAGTAGCCCGGCCGCTGTGCGTTGGTCGAAATGGCCTTCTCTCGAAAGACGGGGCGCGACGCCGATGAGGCTTCCGCCGCCAGCGCCGCCGCCGCCGCGTAGAGCCGCAGGGTCCGCGCAAAGCGGTCGTCTTTCTGCGCGAAGCGGAAGAAGACCTCGTCGGCCCGCCGCGCATCGGTATAGACCGGGAGGTTGTAGGGCTGGAGAAAGTAGAGGTAGAACTCCCGCGGTGGCTGCGCCGTCGAGCGCTGGTTCGGGGCGCCGAAGAACAGGTAGCCCGGCCGCGCTACCCGCTTCTCGGTCCAGACGACCTCGTACTCCCAGATTGAGAAGCCGGTGACATGGACATTGACGTCGGTCACTTCCAGCAAATGGGCAAGCGCCTCGTAGTAGGCGCGATCAAGCTGGTCCGGCGAAAGGGTGTCGGCGCGCTGGGCGATCAGGGCGTCGTAGTCGATATCCTTGCTGACGTCCAGAAACCACTGGCCGTTATCGGGATTGAAGCCGAGGAACTGGCCACTGACGGTGCGCGAGATTTCCTTCAAAGCGGTACTGATCGTAGCTTCCAGGAATTCAGCGTCCGGTTCCGGCGTCGGCAGGAACAGGCAGAGGTCGTCGCGCAACTCGGCCGGCGTCACGCCCAGGGCGGCGCGCAAGTCGGCGGTGCTGAGCCGGTGGACGCTTAAGGCGTGGATGATCCGCAGCGCGACCGCCTTGTAGGCCGGGCGTGTATAGGCGCTCTGCACCTTGGCTTCCAGCACTTCGCTCTTCTCCATCACCTCTCGCACGTCGGGGATGCTGCGGAAGGAAGGGTTGGAGCGCAGAACGTCCCAGTAGGAGTCGTAGGCGATCATGCCCGGTACGGTCTGCGGCACGTCCTGGTCCAGCCGCGCCTCCATTTCGCGGCTCAGCGTCTTGAGGATCTCTCGCTTCTCCACGATGGAGATTTCACCGAACACCCGGATATAGGCCGGGTGGACAGGGAAGAGCTCGACGTAGGTTTCCAGGCGATTGGCGAGGTCTGGATAGAGGGGGGCAAAGGGTTGCAGGTAGGCCCGTACCTGCGCTCGCTGCGCCGCGGTCTTGCGCAGTAGCCGTTGGGTGACGACAAAGGTGACATCCTCACGGGAGATCAGGACCTGCTCGAAGCGGTCCCGCACGCGGAGCACCTGTGAAGCGGCGAACTGGAAGGCAGGGGAGTCAAAGAGCGACTCCTGGATGCCGCCGATGAAACGCAGGCGGCTGCTCTCGCAGACTTCGCCCAGCTCACGCAGGAAGCCCAGGTCGAGGATCAAAGCCTGCGAATCGCGCGTGCGCAGGTAGTCCAGCAACTCGTCCACGGCCAGCAGCAGCCCTTGCTCGGGGAAGCGCTCCTGAAACGCCGCCAGCATGGCCATCAGCGGCTCCTTGGTGTTGGAGACTTCGCTCATGGGCGGGAATTGGTAGTCGATGCCCCAGCCGGCCAGGGCCTGCTCCATCTTCTGGGTGAGGATGTCGCGCAGGCGCATCTCCGTTGCGCCGATCTCGGTGCGGATCACCTGGAACTTGCCGGCGATCTGCTCGGCGGCCGCGCGCACGCGCTGGTCGCGAACGTGCTCTACCAGGTCGGCGCGCTCCGCGATGGCCGAAATGACGGCCAGCAGATGGCTCTTTCCCGTCCCGTAGTTGCCGACAATGAACAGTCCCTTTTGGTCTGCCGGCTGCTCGAACTGGAGTTGCGGAAACACCAGGCTCGTCAGCGTGTCGGCCATGCGCGGGGAGACCACA
>DHIZ01000300.1:0-9273 GCA_002404055.1 Chloroflexi bacterium UBA4733 | reverse complement strand
AGGTGAGCCGGTTCGCTTCGACAGCGCCGCGCCATTCGGCCAGCACACAGGCGGACCGGGCGAGTCGCTCCAGCGCCAGCGGAACGTTAAGCCGCAGCTCCGGTGCGTGCAGGAGGCCGAGCCGGCCCAGCGCGATCGCGCTGACCGAGGAATCAACGAGGGATGGCAGCAGTTCAGCGGCCATAAAGGCACGCCTGGCTATGGGCACGTCGAGCAGATGGCGGGCAAGCGCGAGGCTCACGTTGAGATACGGAAGGTTGTGCTCCCTGGCCAAGCAAGCGAAGCGATCTGGACGATCGGGTGGCACAAGGGCGAGAACCAGCCCGCAGCCGGCCCGGCGTACCTCGTCGAGGGTAGATGTGAGATCGGTGCTGGCGATGTCGCTCCGCTCTATGGGGTTCAATGCCTCGTCGGCCCCCGTTCGGAAAACACCGAAGTGGCTGCCGAATACATGCATCATTGCAGAAAGTGGCCGCCGTTGCAACCGCTCACGTAACCGCGGGTGCTTCGCAGGCAAAATTTCCTCATCATATTCTCATTTTTGACCCCGTTAGTTCTCATCCGAGCCAGCGACAATTGACCATACGGTGCAACGGCACACGGGAGTACGAGCCTCGTTGGATGGCGTCTCATCCGCCCGCCAAGCGCAGTGCTATCGCAGATTCGGAAAGACATCAACATGCGGCAAGATCAAGTTTCTCGGCAAGCGTGGCTGCGGGCCGGCGCTGCAACTGTGGCCACGCCGGCCCTGGCTGCCCGCAGTCAAGCCGCAACGACAACCGCCGCCAGCCCTGTCACGGCCAGCACCGTTGTGTCCCCCGGCTCAGCAGCGCAGGTAAGCACGAGCGCGGCCACCATTGCGCCGACGACGACGGAGAGCACAGCCACAGCGCTGAGTACAACAACGGCTGCGCCGCACCACGAGCATCGGGAATTAACACAGCCTTGATGAATGTACCAGCGCCAATCGCTTATCATTCCAGGTGAGGAGAGATATGCCACCGCAACACTATTCCCGGCGAAGCTGGCTTCGCCTCAGCGCGTCCACCCTGGCGGTGGTAACGCTGGCCGCCTGCGACCAAACAGGAACGGGCGCCGGTGTCGCCACGTCGTCAATTCCCCCGACGACTTCTTCGCTCGCTGAGGGCGCCGGCGCGACGGCAGCGGCAAGTCGTGCTGCCCTCGCCAGCGAGCCGGCGGCGATCTCGGCATCAAGTTCAGCGATGGTCGCAACGAGCACACTGCGCGCCGTCGCACCTGCCGTCACCACCGCCGTTTCTGTTACGGCTCCCGCGTTCGTCACGATCGCCACAACCGTCACCGTATCGAACGCGGCGGCACTGCCCGCCGTGCCTGCCCTGCCGGCCGTGGCGCTGCCCGGCGTCCTCGCCGCGCCGGCGGCTGCCGTCGCTGTTCCAGCAGCACCAGTCGCCGCAGCAACGGCAGCGGTCGCTCCCACGGCTCAGCCGGCAGCAGCGGTCCGTCCCGCCGCGCCGGCATCGACGGGAGTAAACCTCGCTCTGCCCGCCAGCGCCAGCCTGGGACCGCTCATCCACATCACGCAGACCGTGAATAACTGCGGTCCGGCTTCGGTGGCCGAAGTGCTGAACTACTGGGGAATCTCCCGCACGCAGGGGCAGGTGCAAGCAGTCTTGCGCGCCGACGGCAGCCCGAACGGCATGTTGCCCTACGGAGTCCCGGCCTACGCCCGCAGTCTCGGCTTCGGGGCGGTGCTGGGAACCGGTGGCGACCGCACGCTCATCAAGGCGTTGGTCAGCAAGGGCTTCCCACCGATCGCCAACCAGTGGGTCAGCCTGACCGACCACGTCGGCCACTATCGCCCCATCCAAAGCTACGACAACCGCCAGGGCGTGTTCACCGCCAGCGATCCTTTCCTGGGCCAGGGCCACCAGATCGACTACACGACCTTCGACCGCATCTGGGCGACCAATAGCGGGCGGTTCATCCTGCTGTACCCGCTATCCAGGCAGGCGGTGGTGCAGACGGTGCTGGCGTCGGCCGGCTGGGACAAGGTTCCCGCTTACCAGGCCGACCTGGCGAAGCTCCAGCGTCGCCTCACCCTGCACCAACCCTCCGGCGACGGCGCGAGCCACTTCTGGCAAGGCCACGGCGCCCTGGCCGTCGCCTGGAACTACCTGGAGATGGGGCAGGTCACCGCCGCACGCACCGCCCTGGCCGACGCCACCACGCAAGGCGCCAACCCAGTCGTCATCAACTGGATCGCTGAGGCCATCGCCAATGGTTTAGGGTAGCCGCTCTTCCTCCGCCCCATCGTTGTCGTCGTCCTCCATCAGTTCGTCCAGCAGGTCCTGGAGTCGGACTTGCAGCCCCGGCACGACATCCCCGGCACCCAGGATTGCCGTGGCGGCAACACGCTGGATGCCGCCGCCGGCGTACACCGTGGTCGTTCCCGTCTCCGGGTTGACATACCAGAGGAGGCGGACGCCGATACGAAGCCAGTCGTCCACCTTCGCTTCAACCAAAGCCGCCCGATCCGAGGGCGAGAGCACTTCCACCACGAAGTCCGGCGCGAGAACCGTTGCTGCAGCGTCAATATCGCGCGGGTTGCGTCCGCGGCGATAGAAGGCGAGGTCGGCGCCGCGGGCGTCATACTCACTCCCCCCAATGCGCACCATGCCTTCGCCGCTCACGACGCGACCCAACCGGCGCTCTCGGACGAAACGCCGAATGTACTCCACCAGCGCGGCTTCGATAAAGGCGTGGCGATAAGTCGTCACGTCCCACTCCACGATCTGCCCGTCAACCAACTCACGAAGCCTGCCGTCGTTCGGGAACTGGTCAAGATCGTGAATGGAGTAGCGCCTGGTCGGCGCAACCACCGCTGCCATCGCGATCACCTCTCCCCGGCAAGGAGCCGCCACTTGCCGCCACTATCGTACCCGTCGTGACTGGGACCCATACGGGTCCGATAAACCCGAGCAGTGTTCACGGCGCGACCGTCACCAGCACCTGCTCCGAGACCACCTGCTGCCCCAGGTGCATCTGGACGGCGACGGTCGCCGTGCCGCTGCTTCCCTGGGCGGGAGGCTGCAGTAGCAGGAGCGCGGCGCCGCTGACGCTCTCAAGCGCTGCGCGAGCGCCGTTGTCCAGGGTGAGGGTCGTTAAATTGCCGGCAGGCCAGACGGTGCCGGGCGGCGCGGGCCAGCGGGCTCCCGGGGCCAGGCTGAAACTCGGCTGACCGGCAACGCAGTCCGTCCCGAGCGAGATTGCCTGCGCCGGACCGCCGACCTTGAGGGTGACGCCGGCGCCGCCAAGCATGAGGGGTAGGCAGGAGCGAACGTCGACGGCAATCCGGCCGGCGCCGCCCTCCGCCAGGACCAGGTTGCCGGCGCCGTCGAGATCGAGCCCCTGCGGGTCGTTGAGGCCGGTCAGTACGGCACTGCCCTGGCCGGCGGCATCAATGCGCTCGATACTGCCGCCAGTGGCGCCCTGCCCGAGGGTGTTGACGTAGGCGACGCCGCCGGCATCGACCACGACGTCGTCGGGATACGTCATGGCCGGTCCGACCGGCTGCAAGGGCCCTTGCAAGGGACCGCGCCAGAGCCGGCTACCGTACTCGGCGACGAGGTAGACCTGACCGCCGCTGACGACGGCGTCGGTCGGGCGCTGCCAACTGCCGGGAAATGCGGTGGCAGCCAGCGTGTCGAGCTGCAACAAGAGCAGCCGGCCGTTGGCGCTATCCGGCAACAGCGCAGTGAGCCGGCCGGCGATCACGGCAGTACTCAACCCATCAATGCCGTCCACGCCGGGTACCGGCGTCAACTGCCACAGCGAGCGAAGACCGCCGGATGCCGTCCACTGGAGGACGCGATCCGTGCCCTGGTCGGCCAGCACCAGGGTATCGGCGCCGGTGACGGCCAGGCCTTCCGGCACGTTCAGGCCGGAGATCAACGTGCGGCGCGTGCCGTCAGCCAGGATCTGGCCGACCGTGTTGCCGGCCAGGTCGGTATACAGCACGCTGCCATCGGGAGCGACGATGAGGTCGTCGGGGCTCCCCAGGTTCCCGGCGCGCGTCACGGTGGCGCCGATCACCAACTGGAGGCTCCCCTGCTGCCCGTCCGGCCAGCTTACGTTCAAGGCATAGCTGCCGGAGGCGCCCGGCGGGACCGTCAGGGTGAGGGCCGCATCGCCATCGGGCAGCAGCGCCACGGCCGGAGCGGGTAGGCCGCCGGCCGTGGCGGTGGGCAGACTGCCCAGGTCGGCGCTCGTCGGGGCGGGCAGGGCCAGCGTCAGCGAGGTACCGGCCTGCAAACGTACCTGCGCCCCGTTCCACGCCAGGCGGTTGGCGACGGAGAGAGCGGCGTTCTCAGGCGCCAGGGGCAACTGCTGCGGGTTGGCTTCCCAGACGAAGCGCTGGCTGTTGAGGCGCTGTTCGATGCCATAGGGACCCGCAACCCGGGTATGGAAGCCATCGGTAAAGGCGGTGAAGTTATCGGTCTTCCGCCAGACCAGCAGCCCGTTGCTCGTCTGCTGCACAGCGTCACCGCTGGTAGGGTCGTGCTGCTCGTCGTCCAGACACTGCCCGACCACCTGGGGAATCAGGCTACTGAACGTCGCAAACCCAAGGACGAACTGGCACCCAGAAGTCCCGCTCCCCGGCCCGACCAGGGCGGCGGAGAGCAGCGCCACGCTGGTCAGCAGTTGCAGCATCCAACCGCGCACGGCGCCTACCTCCTTGTGCCGGTGAGAGCCGGACGTCATCCAGCCTACCGCATGCGCCCTGATTACCCGGTATAGTGGCGGTGATCGGCATTCTCATCGTTTTCTCATTCTTTGCCGCCCATTCTTCATTTCCCGCTGGGATGCTGGCGACAGTGGGGTTTTGGGCGGCAGCGAGGAGCAATTGGTCATGAGCATACAAACGACTGGGCAACGTGGCGACGTCGCGGATAGTGTGCTCGGGGGCGCCGGCAGCCAGGAGATCGACCCGAAGAACCCGTCGGTACTGATCGTCGAGGATGAGGAAACCATCGTCGAATTCCTGACGATGGGGCTGACCTATGAAGGCTTTACCGTTACGGCGGTACGCAACGGCAACGCGGCGCTGGCCGCCTTTCAACGCGTCCATCCTCACCTGGTGCTGCTGGACATTATGCTGCCGGGGATCGACGGCATCACGCTCTGCCGCACCATTCGGGCGCGCAGCGAGGTGCCGATCATCATGCTGACGGCGCGCGGCGAGTTGGACGACAAGGTGAAGGGGCTGGACAGTGGCGCCGACGATTACCTGCCCAAGCCTTTCAAGTTCGCGGAATTGATGGCGCGCATCCGGGCTGTGCTGCGCCGCCACCGCGTCATGACCGGCAGCAAGTTGCAGGCGGGCGACATCACGCTCGATCACGATACGCGCGAGGTCACCGACGGCGGCCGGCAACTCGCCCTGACGCCACGCGAGTTCGACCTCCTGGAGTGCTTCTTGCGCCATCCCCGCCAGGTGCTGACGCGGGAAGCGATCCTCGACCGCGTCTGGGGCTACGACCAGATGATCGAGACCAACGTTGTCGACGTCTACGTCCGCTACCTGCGGACCAAACTGGCCGACGACCAGCGGCAGCGGCTCCAGTCGGTGCGCGGCGTTGGCTATGTCTTCCAGCCCTGAGTTGACCTCGGCGCGACGGCGCGGCCCAGCGGCTCGTTGGGCGGATTTTCCGCTGGGTTGGCGTCTCGTCGTCGTAACGGTCGCCGTGCTCACCGCCATCCTGGCGGTGTTCGGCAGCATCCTCTATGCCGACCTTGGCGCGACCATGCTGGATACGACAGCGTCCAGTCTCGATACCGCAGCGCGCAGCGCGGTGTCGCAAGTACAGCACGCAACGGCGCCGACCTACCCGGTCCCCGACGGCAACAACCGTCCGCCGCCGTCGGGCCAGCCGGAGGGGCAGCATCGAGCAGACGGCATCTTCCTCCCGCCAATCAACGGCAGCGCGTCCCAGTTCTACAGCACGCTGGTTGACGCGCTGACGTCGCCCGGCCTCTCGGCCAGTGTGCTTGACCCAACGGGCGCCATCGTCGCCAACGGTCCGGCGGAGCAACCATTCCCCACCACGCCATCACCAACCCTCCTGCCGACGGTGTACCAGCAGGTGGTCACAACGCGCCAACGGGAGCACGTGCGGGTCCAGACTGCGAACGGCACCGAGCTGGTGGAACTGATTCCGCTGGTGCAGCCGACACGCAGCGGCATCACCGTCGTCGGCGTACTGCAACTCAACACGTCGCTGCGCCTCGTGGATAGCCTGCTCGCCCGCTTGCGCCTGTTGCTCATCGCCGGCACGCTGCTGGCGGCTGTCGCCACAATCGCGCTCAGCATCCCGCTCATCCGCGCGGTGCTGGCGCCGCTGCGCCGCATGGCAGCAACCAGCCGGGCCATCGCCGCTGGCGATCTCCACCAAAGGGTGACGGAGGTACGCAGCCACGACGAACTGGCCGACCTTGCCGCCGCGTTCAACGACATGGTCGACCGGCTGGCCTCGCTGCTGGCCAGCCAGCGCCGTTTCCTGGCGGACGCCTCCCACGAATTGCGCACGCCGCTCACGGCGCTGGCCGGTGGCATGGAGATGCTCGTGCTCGGCGCCGACCGTGCCGACCCGGCGGCGCGTGCCCGCCTCCTCCGCCTGTTGCAGGGCGAAACCGAGCGCATGGGGCGCCTGGTCGACGACCTGATGACGCTCACGCGCCTGGATGCCCGCGGCAAAGCGGCGCTGACGCTGGCTGTGGTCGATATCCGCACGCTGGCCGAACAGGTGGTCGAAGAGACGCGGCTGCTGGCGCCGGACATGGCTGTGCAACTGGAAGTACCGAATGCCCCCGTCACCGTGCTGGCCGACGCCGACCGCCTGCATCAGGTGCTGCTCAACCTCGTCACCAACGCCCGTGCCCACATGGCGCCGTCCGGCACGATCACCCTGAGCGTCTGCAGCAGCCAGGACGCTGACCAGCGCGGGCAGGCGCGCCTTGCCGTGACGGATACCGGCGAAGGCATCTCGCCCGACCATTTGCCGCGTATCTTTGATCGCTTCTACCGCGCCGACCAGGCCCGCGAACGCCAGGGCGGCGGCGGCCTCGGCCTCGGCCTCGCCATCGTGCAGGCGATCGTGGAGAACCACGGTGGTACCGTGGAAATCACCAGCACGCTCGGCGTGGGGACGACGGTGACCGTGGTCCTGCCTACCGTGCGGACGGTCGCCTCAGCGCAGCCGGCACTGCAAACGGCATCCTGAGCGGGCCACCATCCGGGAGAGGATATTACTGATCTGTACGTCACCCGCCCACGGCGAGTTCCAGGCCCTGGGCGCCACGATTCTGGTGGGCACGGTGGAGCCGGACAGCCTGGCCACCGTCATTCCTCGCGTCTACGCCCGCCTGCAAGACGTCGATCGAGCGCTCAGCCGCTTCCGCCCGGATAGTGAACTCTCCCGGATTGACAGCGATCCCAACCGGCCGTGGCTGGTCTCCCCTCTCTTCGGGGAAGTGTTAGAGCTGGCCCTGCAGGCAGCCGCATCAACCAACGGCTGGTTCGATCCCACAGTGCGCGACGCGCTGGAGGCCGCCGGCTACGATCGCAGCATCGAACTGCTGGAGCGCGACGGTCCCGGCAAGGATCGACCTTTCCGACCGGCCGGCCAATGGCCCTTCATCCACTTCGACCGGCCGAGCGGCATCCTGCTGTTGCCGCGCGACGTGCGGCTGGACTTCGGCGGCATCGGCAAAGGCTTCGCCGTCGACTATGCGCTGCGTGACCTCCCGACAGCGGGCGGCGTCCTGGTCAGCGCCGGCGGTGATCTGGCGGTGAGAGGGCCGCCACCGGAAGGCGGTTGGCGTTGCGACGTGGCGGCGGCGGCGAACGACGAACCGGAGACCACAGTACTCCTGCACGGTGGCGCCCTGGCCACATCCGGTCTCGGTCGGCGGCAGTGGCAACGAGGCGGACAGCCCATGCACCACCTGATCGACCCGCACACCGGCCGGCCCGGCGCCAGCCCCTGGCGCATCGTGACGGTCGCCGCCCGCACCTGCGTCGCAGCAGAGGTTGCCGCGAAAGTGGCCTGGCTGATGGGTGAAGCCGGCCCGGAATGGGTGACACGCCAGGGCCTGACGGCGCGCTTCCGCGCGCTCGATGGGCGTGTACAGACCGTCGGTCGCTGGCCGGTGGAGGGGATGGAAGGGTAAGCGCAGGACGTGCCGCTGCTCAACGTCCCCGTGCTTCCGGCGCAGGACCGCGCGCACGCGAGCGACAACCTCTTCGATGCTGAAGGGCTTGGTGACGTAGTCGTCGCCCCCGACGGTGAGCCCACGTACCGTGTCCTCCGTGGCGTCACGGGCAGTCAGGAGGAGGAGGAGGATGCGTCTTCTGTCGCTTCCCACATTCCCAACAAATTCTGAGATCTCTAGTTTCCGCTAACTGAGGAGGAGACGGCGAACCGGCGGCAGCGATCCGGTAGAGTCTAGGCACTCATAACTGTGACTCGCCGGAAGGAGCCGCCGGATGCCGGATGCAGTGTACCGAGTGGTGACGTTGCTGTGTGCCGTAGTCAAGACCGTGCCGATTGGGACGAACCTGGGGTTGGTCGAGGTGCTGTGGATGCGCGCCCAGGGGGCACCCGGTGGGCGCTTGCTGGCGACGCGGGGGGCGCTCATTCCGGGCTTGGCGGAGACGGGCCTGTCCGCGGCTCCCCGAGCTCTCCTTGCTCGCGGGGAGCGTGCTGAGTTATGCCGCTGCCTCCCAGCCCGCGAGGCCGCCTGAGTTAGCGGAAACGAGAGAGGATTACTGGTCAACGCCCCTCAATGACGCGACGGCTCCGTCTGGGGGGCACGTTGAGGGAGGGTTCGTGTTCCAAGTCAAGGACGGCGTGGCCCCGGAACAGTTGATCTACCGTCCGGATGCGCTGTTCAGCAGTGACGTGACGGTGAACCTGACGACACCAACGAAGTAGCTCAGGGCTCCAGATCAAAGGCCAGCTCCTTCGTCGATGCCCTCGACTACCTTACCGGCTTTGCCGGCCGCGGCCTATTCACACCGCTCGCGGCCGGTGCGTGAGCGCCGAGCGCCCTATCCGCCGCTGAGCAAGCGACCTTGACAGCGCCGGTCCATTAGCGTATGGTGTCGCAGAGATGACGCCTAAACAATGGGGAGAAGCTGGCATGGAACTCCTACAGTCATCCCGAACGCAGGACTATGCGCGTATGGCGCTGGCGGGCACTCGGCTGTTCAACGGCGCAGTGGCGCTGGTC
>DHIZ01000316.1 GCA_002404055.1 Chloroflexi bacterium UBA4733 | reverse complement strand
GCTCGCTCGTATGGTCGCTCTGCGCCGATGCGCTCCGCGAGATCGTGGAGGCGGTTGCTCCCCAGCGTTCGCGCCCAGGCGAAGGCGGTCAACATCCCCGCAACCATGGCAAGGAACGCCAGCGGCAGAAAAAGTGACGGGACCAGGACGCCCGACGCGACGAGCAGTCCACTGATCAGCAGCAGAACCTCGTTCGGCGCGAGGGGCAGCGGCACGCCTACCTCGTCGACGAAGAGCAGAGTGCACAGCAGGAACGTGGCAAGCGCGCCGTTCAGGTGAATCAGAAAGCTGATCACGACGCGACGGCAGAGTGCGTCGGGGCCGCCATGAAGCGATGGTAGGCGGGCGGTACCCCCGGCCTACCAGCCGCTGGGGCGACCACGCGGTTAGGCAGTCAGACCTGGTCGCGTATGCCGCTCATTGCCGCGAGCGCGCGGCTTTCTGGCAGCTCCAACTGAACGTCGGGAGTGCGTCATGTCCGCCGCAAAACCGCCCACCCCACACTGACCGCGCCCCCCGGAGCAACAAAGCCGTCGGCTGGCGAGGCATCGTTGTGACCCTACCACCGGTGACTGGGTTCGCGGGGGCAGTCGACCGCGGGGGCGTGCGCGCGATCCCATCGTTTTCGCCACCCCGCCCCGCCACCTCGCCCGCACAGGCCGGTACATCCGGTCTAGGCTGAACCAGAACGTTTACCACGGAGGTCACACAATGGGTGGCGACAGCGACAAGGTTGCGGGCAAGGTGAAGGAGGCCGCGGGCGACCTCACTGGCGACGACCACCTCAAGGCCGAGGGCAAGAAGCAGGGAGTGGCCGGTGACGTGAAGAACGCCGGTGAGAACGTCAAGGACAAGGCCGAGGAGCTCGGCGAGAAGATCAAGGACTGACCGGCCTTCTCGTTCCGAGCGCCATCCAGTCCGGATCCAGGGACTGGCGGCCGAGCGTCAGACCCGTCGGCACCTCACCTCGACGAACGAGTGCAGACCATAACGCGACGAGCCCGACGGCGAGCAGTGGCGCCGTGCCGAAGGGTTGGACGCCGAACCGCGCGAAGTGTCAGACGCTTGGAGGCGCCAGGCAATCGTTGGCTCAGGCTACCCCGGACGAGGAAATGCTGCGAGCACAATCCCGCCGGGTTTCCTGCCCGTAATCGTAATGCGCATTCGCGGTCCCACCTTCTCGGAAGCCAGATTCCGGCAGTGGCGTGAGGAGAACCGCTCAGAGGCAACGCCCTTCATGACCACGTCGGAGGGTTTACACACCAACTCCACCCTCACGGACACCGCCGGCCGCGACGCGAGTGGGAGGTCTTACCGCCGGCCGCGGGCGTAGAAGCCGCCGCCGCCGAAGAGAAGCAGGACAACAAGGACGATTAGGATGATCGTGAGCATGTTGGCTCTCCCGAACGGTCTCACGTCCCGCGAGGGCGGAAATGAAGTGGACCGGGCCAGCCCACTGTAGCATCCATGTTATAGCGGCAGTGTAAGGAGACTTCATTCACACCGAGACGGTTAGCCGCGGCATCGGTACATCTCTGGGCACTGTCCGCCAGGCAGCCTGACGGTTGGTCGGGAGCCTTGCGTTGCCGGAGTCAGGCCGCGATGGTGAGCTTGACCCCAAAGCAGGATCTGCGGCACGGATCTGCGACGGTTCCTGAGCTCCCTCCTTCTTGGCGGCGGCGATGGTTGGAGGCCAGCGTAACGTGGCGATCTCGGACCCCGTTGTCCCCGACGTCAAAGCGACGGGGACCGTGCGCGGTAGACCCGTTAGAGTGAACCGCCTGTTGAGTGGCCGCCTCGTTTCCGAGCGCCATCAGTACGGATCCAGGGCTCGCCGGTCGAACGTCAGACGCGCCGAAACCTCGCCTCGACGAACGAGTACAGACCATACGCGACGAGCCCGACGGCGACGGCGAGCAGTAGCGCCGTGCCGAACGGTTCGGCGGCGACGGTGCGCAGCGTCTGGTCAAGACCCTTGGAGGCGCTGGCATTGTTGGCAGCGGCTGCCTGGACGAGGAAGATGCCGACCAGGACGAGCACGATCCCGACCGCGCCGTTACCGGCTACGCCCAGCCCTGTGGCCCAGGTGCGCGTTCGCGGTCCCATCTTCTCGGAGGCCAGGTTCTTCTCAAATTTTCGGGCGCACGCAAACCAGATCACCGCGCATCCGGCGACGACGACGCCGACACCGATGGCGATCACTAGTGCATGCCCCAGGGGAAGTCCGAGCAGCTTAGCGGTCGTGCTCTGCTGCTGTTGGGTGCTCGAGGACGCCGATCGGCCAGCGACCACAACAACGGTGGTCACGCAGAGACCCGCGTAGACGAACCCGCTCGCCAACGCGCCCAGCCGTCGAACCGACTTCTCGGCCGTGGACTTCGCTCCCGCACCGGGACTGCCGACGGCCGCCACGGACCAGCGCCACAGCGCATAGGCGGCAAAGCCCAGAGCCAGGGCGATCAGAAGAAACCGGCCGAAAGGCTGGGCGGCGACGTCCTCGATCGCACCGTTCTGATCGGCGCTCTGGGCTGCCCTGCCGACCGCAATCTGCGCCGCAATCGACGCGATGATGAGGTAGGTGATGCCGCGAGCTGCGAGACCTCCACGGGCCAGGGCCTCCACCGCACGGCTGTTGCCAGCGTGGCGCGCCAGGGTTGACCCGCTCGCGCCGACTGATTCAAGCGGTCGAACTGCCTTGGGCACAGATGGATTCTGCGCCAACGCTTTGAGTTAAAGGCGCCGGTCGCCGCGTGGCGGGAAGCACGCCACTCCTACTTGGCGAGGAGGCTGGCGACGACGTTGATGGTCGTTGCCAGGATCACGACGCCGAACACATACGACAACACAGCGTGGCGCAAGGCGGCTTTCCGAATCGGCTTGGAGATGATGTCCGTGTCTGAGACCTGGAAGGTCATCCCCAGGGTGAGGGCAACGTAGGCGAAGTCCCCAAAGTCGGGCCGATCGCGAGCGTGCCAGTCGATCC
>DHIZ01000330.1:41645-45678 GCA_002404055.1 Chloroflexi bacterium UBA4733 | reverse complement strand
GGACGCAGCGGGAAGCGTCGTAGGCAGGTTGGCTCCGGGGGCCACCCGGGAGCCAACCTCCCCTGGTGGAAGCACGGCTCGGTAACCCAGCAGCACCACTATTTCATCGGCGCCGCCCAGAGGATGGCGGCCGCCGCCGTTCTCCTCCTGCGGCGGTGCGTGCAGCCAATGGCGCCGTGGGAGATCAAAGAGCGCCACATGTGCGCTACATATGCGCTACTTCCTTAGGCCGACCCATGTAGCGCAGAAGTAGCGCAGAAGTAGCGCACGCTCTCCTATTCTGGCGCATGGCTGCGCAGTTCAGCGCCCTTCCTTCGGCGACGGACCGATCGGCAGCCAAAGAACTGATGGCTGATCCGGCTCGCGCAGGCGGGGTTCGGAGTCGGCTATGGCTACAACGAAAGGAGAACGTTGATGCAGGCAACACAGGAACCGCGAGATCGCCCCCTGGTATCCGTGACTGAGGCCGCGGTCCTGGCCGTTGATCGTCCCCGGAACCGTGCCGAGCGACGGCACCCCACCGCCCTCAATCCGTTGGTCGGCTTTCGTGAGGCAGCCCTCTTGACCGGCGTCAGTGAAAGCACGCTACGCCGTCTTGACCGGGCCGGAGCCTTGCCGGGTGTTGTTGTCCACATCCCCGGAGCACGTGCGTACATTCGCAGAGCTGCGTTGTTACGCTGGCTGGACAGCGAGCAAGCGTACGAACAGCAGGCGTTGCACGTGTTGAAAGTGAGCGCACAATGACCACCCGGCACCCCCGGTCCCGCGAACGCATGGCGACGGCTGAGCGGCGTGCGAGAGCGGGCAACCGCTCTGCCGGCATGAGCGCCGGACCCGGCTGTGTTGGCCGGAGTGGCGTGAGAGAGGAACGAACGTGGACAGCGAGAACACCCGCAAGCGGGTACCCGAGCGAGCAGCACGCAAGCGCGGGGACGGCGAGGGAAGCATCGACGAGGTGCGGGAAGGGTTGTGGCGTGGCCGGCTGATGGTCGGCTACAAGGCCGACGGCAAGGCCGACCGTTGCGTCCTGCGCGGCAAGAGGCGCGGTGAGGTGCAAAAGAAGCTGGCCGGACTGCGGCAGCGCGCGGAACAGGGGACGCTGACCGAGCAAGCCATCGACCGCCTGACCGTGGCCGGCTGCTTCACGCGCTGGTCCGCTGCCGCCGCCGCCACGGTGCGCCCCACGACGTGGCGCAGTGATGCGGACCTGATCCGCCTGCACGTGCCCGCACGGTAGCCGTAGCAACGCCGCCGGCATCTGCTGGCACAAATCGGCAGCGATCGCTGCAGCCATTACCCGCTGTGCGGAGATCGACCGCAAGATGGCGCGCTTCAGTCGCCAGTAGCCCAGGCGTGCGGCTGGCCAGGAACACCACCCCGGCCAGCACCGGCTAGACACCGGCGCCGGCGGACGTTCCGCCGGTGGGCGTGACGGCAGCAGAGGAACAGAGCAATGCAGCAAGTAACTATCGTGGCGGAGATGGCGCCGGACCCCGAAGGAGGACCGTGTACGCACATCGTGGAGCACACCGCCGACTTTGGTGAGTACGTCGGCATCGTCCTGGGCTTCCGGCGGGATCCGGACTGTGTGCGGCTGACCTGGCACGCGACGCCGGCGGTAGCCGCTGAGGCACTGCGGCTGCCCGCGCTGCAAAGTGAGGTGGCGTGATGACCGGCGACGAGCGCCCGGTCTACCTGGCCGACCGGCTGGGAGCCGAGGTACCCGGCATGGTCGCCGGCAAGGTGAGCAACAGCGGCCTAATGGCTGCCCTGGGCGTGGATGCCCGCACAGCGGCGCTGATCCGCCTGTGCAGCCTGCCCCGACCGGAGCGATGGGACGCCGACCTGCGGCTGATCGCGGAACGGTTCGGCCTGGACGCCGATGCCCTTGCAGCGGCGCTGGCCGGCGGTATCGGACGCGCGGCTGACGGGGCCGCGACCCACCCGGACTATATCGCGGCCCATCGCACCACAGCGGAGGTACTGGCCGCGCTGGACTGCGACGAACTGACGGCGGCACGGGTACGGCTGTGCCGGCTGCCCCGAAGCGTGGAAGACCTCCAGGAGATCGCCGTCTACGCCGGTGTGGACGTCTACGCCCTGGGCCGGCTGCTGGCAACCAAGTAGAGGCGTGCGGATGGGTATTCCTCAACGAATACCCATCGCCGTCGTGAGAGCCGGAGTTGCCGGGTGTTCCGGCGACTGGTGTGAAAGAGCAAGAGAGAGGAAACCGAGATGCGAGTCTACACCCTACACCCGACCGGAGAGCGGCCTATCAGGTTCACGGGGGAACTGCTGGCCCGAAGCCGCCAGTCAGTCCAACAGCGGCGTGAGCGACTATTCCGGCAGCGCCGGCCGCTGGACGGAGCTGAGCCTCTACCGCACCGCCAAAGGCAGCCTGATCGACGCGCACGGCGATCGCACCGCCTGGGCCGGTGAGCGGGATACCGTCACGGTGGAACGGGGCGACCAGGAGGAGATCATCGAATTCTTCGGCCTCGACTGGCTGGCGACGGACCTGTACCAGGCAGCCGGCATCGACACGGCCCAGGACATTGAGGAGTAGCGGCAACGGGGGGGCGGCCGGCCATTCCCCTTCGACTATTGGGGATATTGGGAATAGGAGTATGGCAGTGGACGGCGACAGCACCCGACCGAAGCGGGGACACGGTGAGGGAACGATCAATCAACGACCGGACGGCGTATGGCGTGGCCGCATTATGGTTGGCTCTCAGGCGGACGGCACGCCCGACCGCCGGAGCGTTACCGGTGCGACCCGTGGAGAGGTGCAAAAGAAGCTGCGGGAACTGAAGCGGCAAGCCGAAGGCGGCCTACTCGTTGACCGTGCCAAGCGTGAGACGCTGGCCGCCTTCCTTGATCGCTGGCTGGACGGAGCCAAGGCGTCGGTGCGAGCAACGACCCACGCGCGCTACGTCCAACTGCTGCACGCGCACGTCTTCCCTACCCTGGGGAGGAAGCCGCTGGAGAGTCTTCGACCTGACGACGTGCAACGGCTCTACGCCGACTTGCTGCAAAAAGCCGTCGGGGGACGCAACGGCCGCAGGGTCTCCCTTCGGTCGCCGGCCGGCGTCGGCGGCGCGACACTCTCGCCTGGGACCGTGCATCACGTCCACGTGGTGCTGCATATCGCCCTCGAGAAAGCCGTGAAGTGGGGCTACGTGCCGCGCAACGTCTGCGACGTCGTGGATGCGCCGCGCGTCCAGCAACGGGAGATGCCCCCGCCGACAGCGGTAGACGTGGCGGCCCTGCTGGACGCCGCCGGCGCTGATCCGCTGCTGACCCTGTGGACGCTGGCCGCGTACACCGGCGCCCGGCAAGGCGAGCTCCTGGGGCTGCAATGGTCGGACCTAGACCTCGACGCCGGCGCACTGACCATTCAGCGGACGCTACTGCAGACGACCCGAGGCGGCATCCCGGCCTACGCGCCGCCGAAGACGGCCAAGAGCCGGCGCACCATCGCCCTGCCGGAGGAAGCGGTAGACGCCCTGCGGCAGCACCGGCAGCAGCAACTTGCCGACCGGCTGACCCTGGGCAGCGACTATGCCGGCAATAACCTGGTGTTTGCGACGGCGCTGGGGACACCGCTGCTGCACAGCAACGTGCATCGTTCTTTCAAGGCAGCCCTGACCCGCGCCGGCCTCGCACAGACCGTGCGCTTTCATGACCTGCGGCACGCCCACGCTACGAGCTTGCGCGCCGGCGGTATCGACCTGAAGACCGTATCCGAGCGGCTGGGACACAGCAACATCGGCATCACCGGCGACCTCTACACGCATGCTGTGGCCCAAGCCGACCGGGACGCAGCGACGATGCTGCAAACGTTGATCCGGGGCGCACGCCGCAAGAGTGAGCCGAGCAACGGCTGATCGTGGACCAGGATTGGACCACGGCAGCGCCCGTTCCAAAGATTGGACCAGGATTGGACAATTCTGGAGCAGCGGCCTAAGTGAGACTTGACACTTTGGGCCGCTACCAGAGGGAAAATAATGTGCCGAGGCGCAGAATTGAACTG
>DHIZ01000330.1:11436-41535 GCA_002404055.1 Chloroflexi bacterium UBA4733 | reverse complement strand
GTGCCGAGGCGCAGAATTGAACTGCGGACACGCGGATTTTCAGTCCGCTGCTCTACCAACTGAGCTACCTCGGCGGGTTTGCTTGCGGCAAACCGTTTGCGGTGGTCGTGCAGCGCGCTGCCCAACCACCGGTAGCGCATGCGGGAGTCGAACCCGCGATCTCAGCCTTGAGAGGGCTGCGTCCTTGGCCACTAGACGAATGCGCCAGGCAACGGGGTGGGCGATACTGGACTCGAACCAGTGACCTCTTGCATGTCAAGCAAGCGCTCTAACCAGCTGAGCTAATCGCCCCTGCGCTGCGCGTCCTCGAGAGGATTCGAACCTCCGGCCTTCAGATCCGCAATCTGACGCTCTAATCCGCTGAGCTACGAGGACAAGCTGGAACCGCCGGTTCCGGGTGGCCAGAGGGATTCGAACCCTCGACTTCCAGAGCCACAATCTGGCGCTCTACCGCTGAACTATGGCCACCATACGGGACGCTGGGGGCCACGCGCGCAACGAAATTTGCGCTTCGACACCGGAAGTATGCCTCCGGCGCTGTCTGTAGCCGCACCGTGGACCTAAGGAGGCTCGAACTCCTGACCTCTTGAATGCCATTCAAGCGCTCTCCCAGCTGAGCTATAGGCCCGTGCGTGATGGATTCTTCTGTTGTCAACGTACCCGCCGCTCCCTGCCGGGAAGTTCCCGGTCAGTCGGGTGCCGAAGAGAGGACTTGAACCTCCACGGGATTGCTCCCACTACGCCCTGAACGTAGCGTGTCTGCCATTTCACCACTTCGGCCAGTGCCATCAGCCCCGCATCGCGTGCTCGCGGCAAGCCGACGAACGCTCGATACAGGAGCACTAGTCTACCCCTTCTGTGTCGGCGCGTCAAGGAAAATCGCCCTGACGGAGGTTTCTCCCGGCGATTAAAGTCGCGGGCTAGACCGGGCGAAGCCCGCCTACGCGGGCTACCGAGCCCGCCGGCCACACCCACCGCCTGATCGTGCGACTGCGCGACACGCCCCCCCCACGTTTGGATATGGATTCTCGGCCGTGTACACTGAGGCCATGCCAGCGAAAATTACGACGTTCGGTCCAAATCAGGCAGTCGTTCGCGAACTCGAACGATGGTACACCTTGCATGAATCCCAAGACGTCATTGACTTCCTGGAAGACTACCCACATTTTTCCCGCCTCTTGGAAGAGGCCCGCATTGAGCTGCGCCGCTACTTCCCTGCTGCGCCCCTGGATCTTCGGATCGTCCCTAACGATGGGAACGAGGACGACCAGCAACTCGTCCTGGCCATTGGCACGCACCTCGCTCCTCAGGCGGCATTGGAAAATTTGAGATTGCTTGATCGCAGTTGGTGGCTGAGTGCGGTACCACGAGCGGACGGTAGACTGCTGCTCACCGTTACCTTTCTATGAGTTGGGACTGGACTGACTATCTTGCCCTGGCGGACAGGCGCGACGACCGATAGTATCGTATGAGTGTGATGCGAAAGACAACCATTTATCTGCCGGAAGACGAGGCTGAGCAGCTTCGTCACGTGGCTACGGAGACCGGCAAATCTCAATCTGAATTGGTCCGAGAGGCCCTTCGCTCTATATTGCCTCGCGATGTCCAGTCTCATGTCGTCCAACGATCCTTCCACAGCATGGGCATAGGCCGTGGCAATGGAGATCCCTACTGGGAATGGGATGTGGATGACCTCCATCGAGAGTCGATGGGCACGTAACAGCCAGGTATGGCGGCGCTCATTGTCGATCTGGATGTTCTGTATGCTCAGGAGCGAGCGTGGCCCGCTGATAACGACAGAGATTGTCGTGGCGGAAGCGGACTACCTCATCCTGCGCCGACTCGGGATCGCTGCTGAACTCGCATTCCTTGATGACTTCGCTGATCGTGTCTTCGAGGTCGTTTGTCTGACTCAACGCTGACGAAGTCTACGGTTGTTGGTAGGACTCCCAGCGACTCATTTGACAAGTCTCTACGCGGCGTGTTATCGAGTTCAGGTCGAAGTATCTTTTGAGTGTCGCAGGGACTGAGCAGGAATCGTCGAACGGCGCGTCCCGGCCAGCAGAGTTGAGGCGCCTAGATTGTGTGGAAATTAGGCTACCGTATCTAGCTGGATGGGCGGGGAGACCTTTTTTGTGTCGCCAAGGGAATACGCCATGAATAGCGCACTCGGTCGGTCCCAGCGCCCACTACCGTTTAACGATGATCTTGCCTATCATGATGCGGGGCTGCAAATCACTTTTTGTGGTGTTGGTCCCGGCTACGACAAGTCTGACTTCCAGCGGCTTTGTGCGGAGATGCCTGATGCCCTCGTGGCCAAGGTTCTCGGCAAGCCGGATGTGCTCATCGTCAATGAGTGGCAGCATACACTCCCGCCGCCACCTCCCTTGCCACCTGCAACTATCCGGGAAGTCCACGATCTGGTCTGCTTCCGTCACGTCGCCTCTCACCTACGCCTGCGTGATCTCGACAAGTATCCCCTGATCTGCGTCCTCTTCCTCAAGGTCGATCGGCGGACGCTACCTGGTTTTGGGATTGCTGCTGAGTATCATCATCTCCAGAGATTGGAGTCCCTCCTCGCCCGTGTCAGCCCTGACCGTCCGCCAGGACTGATTGCCCTAAGCTCTCTTGGCTGGCACGAAGGTGTTGCCCTCATTGGTACCGACCGGTTCTCTACCATCATTGATGCAGTTCTTCAGCTTCGCTACCCTGAAACGCAGGAACGTGACTCCTTGCCCGCTGGTTATCAACCCTTGGTCGCTGCTACCATTACCTATCCATGCATTCCATTCCATCAGGGACGAATCGACCCCGCCGATCTCAGCGATGTTGATCTACACGTCCGCGTCTCATGTAAATCCGGTGTCTTAACCGAGGTCGTAGAAAAGTTCCGTGACTCATTTTCCCCGGTGAAAGAAGCTCCAGATGAGACATCTTCTCCCCGATTCGATTACGGATTTGAATTTGGCCCAAGTGACCTGAATTTTCATCTACGGGGAGTCAACTCTAGCGCTGATTATGTCGAGAGGATTTGGAACTTCCGGGGTGGAGCACAACAACTTATCAACTGGACGGATACAACGGTTTCCGTCATTAACCCTGTACTCCAATCATCAGCCGTTCTTCTAGACCGCCGGGTTGCCAAAGAAGCATTAACTATTGATGTACGGCTTCCTGATGAAAAGACTGTGTATCAGGCAGTTAGGTCGTACAATTCGTACGCCGCGGACGATAGGTTGTACGACGTATGTAGCGAGGTAAAGCCGTACCTATCACACATGCTCATCAGCCCATTTACCGGTGATGGCTTCCAGGATCGACGTTTAGCTTCGCTATATCGAGAGAACCCCATCTTTTTTACCGACACAGTCGATCTCCTTCTCTATGGAATGCATCAGCGTATATTTGGAACGCCGCTGTATTTTTTGCAGCCAGGCGTCGTTTCCTCGCCATGGTCATCTGGCATACAGAGAAGCCTCACGGCTGCAGGTCACCTAATACGTTGGCTGTTGCGTAGCGTTGGCCAGAAGTGGCATGGATTCGTCATATGCGCATACTCTCAAGATTTCTATTGTTATCAGGGCGGTGTGATCAACATCCCTTGGCCTGCGATTTCTTCCCCGTCTACGTGGCTGAGTATTCTGCATGAGGTTGGGCATGTCTACGGTGACATGATTAATGTAACAACAGATCCAAGAATCTTACAGGTCTGCCAAGATATTAGTGTCGAAGATACTCACTACAGTATTGATAAGTTTGGCGACGTAGATGAGCTAATTTGGGAGGTATTTGCTGAGGCATTTTCGGTTGAAATCGGCTATACAATTCAGAATTTTGATAGCGCGTTACGCAGGACCTGGGAGTACTTTCAATCATACGACAACTTTGCTGGTAATGCTCCTCGTTATGTTCTACGCTGGTTACTGGTTTATTGTTACTATTACAGGAGGCTGGGGAAGCCGATACGAACGAAGGCCGAACTGAGACGTCTGCTCGACCGTTTTCTGGCGGAGGTGGCATACTTAAAGGTGGCATTGAATGCGGCCGAGAAGCGCTCGGTTCTGTCCGCTGCGTGGCTCGTTTACGGTATTGTTGACGTCTTCGTCGATATCCTAGCGGCGCCGCAGCAGGTGGAATCGGTGATGGATGGTGACACAGGATATGTGCAGAGCATAGTGCGCGGGAGGGTAGTATCCCCTGTGCTCAACCCTGCCGAACTCATCGTGCGGCTTGCCTTGGATGAGGAACCTTCTGCACTGAAAGAGTGGGCGGTCATTATGTCTCTTTGGCATCAGGCAGTTCAAGAAGACGGAGAGTAGCCAATGGACGATACAAGAGTGGGTAAGCTGATTCCGAGGGACACTGGACTCATCTTTGCTCAGGAGAGAAACCCTCGTCGGCATCCGCACGGGTTTGGTCAAGCTGAAGTGATGGATACACCCTTGATTCTGAGAAGACCTATCTGGACGAGGCAAGTGGGCAGTGATATTAGTAGGAATATGTCGAGTACAGAGACTATTCCATTTGGTGCGGGGCCTCCGCATTCGATCGGCAAGACCAGGTCAACGACTGAGGCCATGGTAGGAGAAGTTCTTCCGGGCGACCCGCCATTTATTGAGTTACGGGAGCGATTCCACGTAAAAGGCAACCAGGAGCTTCCGCGAAGGCGCCTGGTCAAGGTGCTTGATAGCAGCCTGCTACGTCGCCTGGAAGACGTCAGGAAAGGCGAGCTTGTGGATGCCGTTATCGAGACGGATTGGGACGCGCACCCATTCTCCGTCTACCTGGTTGGTTTGTCCACTCACCGCAAGCCCTAAAAGTTGCAGGATTGTGTCCCGCGTATTCACTACGACACACTGTCAAACTATGTGTGTCTTGTATTTGGCCCCAAGACTGCGATAGTAGTATGATCGCTGTTACTGAGGCCGCCGCTGAGATTAGTGTTGTCCATGTGCGCAGCGAAGGATGCACCTTCAGCTTGCACTCCGGCAACCTGGCCGGAAGACGCTTGTTCTCAGTGGCAGTAGGTAACACCGTTTCTATTGATGGCGGCTTGGTTCCGGCGCCGATACTTGTAAGATTTATTGAAGACAATCTAGGGATCCTTACCAATCCATTGTTTTGTGTGGGCACTTGGTTTGATAAGAGACAGAACGTTTCTTTGATCGAAATATCACAGGTGTACCAATCCCCGGATCAAGCCGCGATCGTCGCCGCAAGTCCCGTGCAAGAAGCTATCTACGATCTCGCCGACGGTAACGTGTTGTGGGTCAAGGAGTTATTGCGCCAATAATTGTCAATTCACGGCTGGATAGTCGGTTGTCCCCGCCGCGTCACGTGCACCAAGGCACCACGATCAGCGACACCAAGAACTTGGTGGCGCGCCTGGGCCAATAGGTAGATACCAGCGACGGCGCACGCCCGTAACCCAATCCAGGACAGAACCTCGACGATGATCGGCGTGATCATCCGGCGGAAAGAGAGAAAGTCATCCATCCAATGTGGGCCTACAGGGCAATCACCCTAAAGCTGCGGACTGTTAGTTGGGCTATATAGCTCCACAGGCCAACTGAGCCACCTGAAAGGTACCTGTTATCAGTAACCCGAACCAGTGGTGCGCCATCTATCAGGAAGGTGATCAGATTCCCTCTGACCTCTACACGATACGTATGCCAATCACTTCCAGGGTTATAGTCTCCCTGCGCCATCAAGAGGTCGTAACCGACCGTCCATACAGTCGGTATCGCATCAGTTGTAGAGTGGTTAATCCCCGCTCTGTAACCACTACGTACGACAATACCGAAGTCGTCATTATCGGCACCGCGTACTCGCTGGATCTGCGCCTCGACAGCATAGTCAGAGATGCCTACCGACCCCGGGTTGAATGGTGCTTCTGTCCAGTTCTTTGATGCTTCGTTTTCACTGAACGAGCCATCATTCAAGAATAAACCATTGCTCGCTTTCCATCCAAAGGCCTGGATCCAGCCGCCGATCCCTTTCGACCAGTCCGCCTGGTATAGCACCTCGCCAGGTTTAGGCTTTGGCGTGGCCGTAGATGGGACCGGCGTCGCCGTTGGTGGCAACAGAGTGCTGGTCGGTGGAACGGGCGTGGTCGTTGGAGGAATCGGTGTTCGCCTGGGCTGCACAGCCGTTGGCGACGGCGGGACTGAAGTAGACGTGCCCGACACAAGAGCCTGGGCGGGAGCAGCGGTGGGCACAGACGTCGTGACGGTGGCAAGCGCAGAAGACTGCGCTGAAGGCGTGGTGCGAGGATGGAAAACCGCGATCGCTACAAGCAGGACGACGACGATCGGTGTCACCAGCCACATCGGGATGCGTATCGAGTTGTTCATTGGGCCTCGTCCTCCTCGTTCAGTCGCTCTGCCGCTTGCCGGAGACTCTGGAAACCATGCTCAAGGGTTGAGCGGTCGGCCTTCCCACCCGAGAGCGCAAGATCGGCGAGTGAGTTGCGGGTCTCCTGGATGGACGTGAGCAACCCCTGCAGCTTGCTGGTCTCGCGCTGCAGGTTGCGGGGGACACCGCGCCCGCCGGAAACGAAGGCGGCCGCCGTCACCACCCGGTCGGCGCCGCGCCAGAGCACGGCCCCGACATTCTGGCTATCCTCGACCAGGTGGCCGATCAGTCCGGCCAGCTCTGGGGCGCTGCGCGCCTGCACCTTCCGCGCCGTGGCTTGCAAGTCACTCAACTCCTTGGCCGCTTCGATCAGTGCTGCTCGTACCGGCCATTCGGGGAGGCGACGTTGCAGGCAGCGCTCGATGCGGTCCCCTTGGCCGGCTTGAGCGTAGTAGGCGAGCGCCTCGCCAACGCGGCCTTTGCGCTCGGCACGCGCCCCGCGTGAGGCTGCGGAGACAGGATTCCACTCGAGCTCCACGGTCATGCCAAACTCACTCCCCACTATGCAACTAAACGAAACAACCCCCAGAAGTGGAGCGAGCCGTCATGGTCGGTGATACAACGCTTGCTTATGGTGTAGCGGGGGCCAGTCCGCCACGCACGTACCGATTGCGCCGCGCGAAGCCACACCCGGTGCAGGCGGAGGATGACGGCTCGCTGGAGAGTGATGCCAGCGCGCCACCCGAACAACTGCACACCGCGAAACGGATCGTCGACTGGCTGGTGGCGGAGTGGGGCTATTTGGGCGATGAGCCCATCGTCCCCCAGTACCGTCCAGCAGTGGAAGCAGGAGCGCCAGCGTGAGGCGTGTCAATGTTCAGTACCCACTGTCGCTCTTGCCGCAGAAGAAGCTGCGGGAGCCCATCAGAGCTGGGCGCCAACGACCGTTGATCTGGATCGTCTGCACGACGCAGACCCTCCCGATGTCAGACGGCAAGTACTGGTGCGTCATGAGGCGCAGACGCACGCACGGTGGGTTGAAGACAGCTTCTACCTCGACGTAGCCAAAGGCTTGAAGACCGGTCTGATAGTCTGTTTGGGCGTTGCTCTGAACACATGGCGCCAGAGCAGCAACCGTGTTGCGAAGCGTGTCCATACTCTTTGGCGACTGGTCCACTGGCTGCAACTGTGCATACGCCGCCTGGGCATCGCCACTCAGTAGCGCGTGTAAAAACGCCGTGCTAGCGCCGAGAGGAGAGCCGCCACTGATTGGCGAAACGGCATTCGTGCAGGCGGCGAGCAGCAGACTCAGGGAGAGGCAGAGGGTTGGGAGGAAAATGGGAACGCGCGGATGAGTGTAGTGCTCCATCAAGACTCCTCACCGGCAGGCTTCCTAGTCTGCCGTCTGCTAGTTTACGGCACCGGGGGACGGGTAGGAGAAAAGTCCTATACGTCGGCACCCAATGCGCGATTGTGCTAAGCGGAAGTATAGGAGCGTGCGGGCGGTTCGCCCAGGGTCGCGCGAGGTCCAAAACAGGGACAGGCGGCAGAGAGCGAGATGGAACGCCAGGTTACTGAGCCATCTGGTACGTCAGGCACCAGCAGGGAGGCGAGCGACGCCGCGGGCAGGCCCTGGCGAAACCTTGGGCAGGCGCTCAAGCGGCTGCGGGTCGAACGCGACATCGGTCAAAAGGCGGTCGTGGCGGCACTCGACGGCCACTATAGCGACGAGCGGTATATCCGCCGCATCGAGAGCGGCGAGCGTCGCCCCAGCCGCGCCGCTTTGGTCGTGTGGGCGGTCAATGCGCTGGGCATCACCACCGGTCGCACGGGCGTGATTCCGGTCGTGGAGGAGGTAACGCGCAGCGGCAGGTGTCTTCGTGCGCCGATCCGGGTGGGCGATCCTTGGCCAGCTCGGGTCGTCCGTACCGCGCGTAATCGACTCGGTTGGTCCCACCGGCATCTTGCCCGACTGAGGCGCCTGATCCGGCAGGGGCGGTAGCGTTGCGGGATGCACCACGAACGGTTGCGGCTTACGCTTGTCGTCCATTGGGAGGGAATTCCTTCTACATGCCGAGGATTGTGACCAGCGCCGTGATTGGGATGGCCACCAACACCAGTGTACCAGCAAGCAAGAAGAGGAGACCAATGTCTTGCAGGAGCGCTTTTCGGTCGTTTTGCGTGGTGTTGATGCGCACGAGGTCGGTATACGTTCCCGTTGAGAGCGAATAAAGATGCCACGCCGGGCGCGGTGCGCTCCCTGCGCTACCCAGACTGTGCGCCGGAGCTGGCGGTGGAAACAAACGCATCACAAGCGTCCAATCATTGCATGCGGAGTTCAGGGCGTCGAATGCCTGAGCAGATCGCCTGGTATGATGAGGCAGTCTGACATTCGAGATCGTCGCGCGAGTGCGGCGCGGGAGGGACGCAATGATCGAGCAGCAGCGCGAGCAGGCGGCGCAACCGGCGGGACCTCAGCAGCACCCGTCCCAACGCCAGGAGCAACAGGGAGGGTCACGCCCCGAGACGGTGCTGGCTAACCTGCCGAGCACGGACAACTGGGTGATCAAAGGCATTGTGCCCGGTCGGGCGGACCCCCCGCGTCGGCGTTAGCCGAAGACAAGGCCGGCAAAGAGGACCAGCGTCTCGACCACCAGGGCCACCAGTCCGCAGACTATGCCGAGTTGTTTCCGGCCGAGTCGTCGCCGGTTGTACGTGTATGCCCAGGCAATGTCCCCGGCGATCTTCTCCTTCGTCAGGGCAGGATCGATCTCCAGGTATGCCTCAGTTGCCGCTCCAACTGGAGTTGACACTGCTCGAGGACGAAATCAACACCGGGTTTCGCCATCGTCAGTCCTCTCCAGATGAGTGCAGGCTATCGGTGCGCTGGCGCGTCACCGCTGCTTCCCAGGCCCCATCCCCACCGGCTCCTCCACCCGAGCGGTCAGCGTGCCACCGAGCGCCTCGATAACCCGCTGGGCACGGGCGGCGGTGATGCCGTGGTACTCGTTGTGCTCATCTCGGGAGACGACCGCCTCGCTTACGCCCAGCCGCTGCGCCAGTACACGCTGGCTCACGCTCCGGGCGAGGCGAAAGGCGATCAGCTGGCGTCCCAACTGCTCCAGGTTGTGGATCTCAGGGATATCTCCCCGACAGGCGCGCTCGTACCACTCGACCTCGTCGACGAGTTGCGCCTGGAACGACCGCAAGGGCGCCATGCCGCGCTCGACTTCCTCGGGCGTGAGCTCCGCAGCAACCAACGCCTCACGTTGTGCCGCTGCTGCCCGGCGGTCTTGTTCGAGACATCGGAGCGCCTCGTTATGCTCGGTCTCCGTACGGATCATGGTACTTCCCCTTCGTCTCCTGGCCTGATAGACCCATGTCACCGGATGATCTGCACGATGCCCTTTGGTCGCCCCCCTCGTCTGAAGCGGCGGAAGGCTGATGGAGGAGCAGACGACAGCACGATGCGCACCAGCGACGCGGTTCCCCCGACGGCGGCATGACGCTACCTGCCGTGACGAACGTTGGCGAACAGGTCGTCAACGGGCAGGGTGATGGTGGGAAAGAGAGACGAGATCAAGACGCCACCGGACACGAGCCGTGCTGTCTCCACCAGCCGGCCATCGCGTCGCTCGTATTGCGCGACGTTCCGCGCTTCCGGGTCCACGATCCAGTACACCGGCACGCCAAAACGTTCGTAGTCACGCCACTTTTCGCCGCCGGGGAGGTCGTCCTCGCGGTTGCCGGACGAGAGTACTTCGATGACCAGATCGGGGACGCCCTCAATCGCGCGGCCGGTGTCCAGGTAGGCGCGTTCCTGGCGCAGGAAGCAGGCATCCGGCTCGCGAACGTTGCGCCGCGCCCCGTCGGCGTCCAGAACCACCGCGACTGGCCCAATCGCGGCGCGGCCGAAGCCGGCTCGTTGGGCGCGCCGCAGCCAGTCGGAGAGTTCCCCGACGATTTGGCCATGATCGGACGAGGTCGACATGCGTTCTACCGGAACCCCGTCTACCAACTCGCAACGCGGCGTATTCTCCGGCGAGTCGATCCATTCCTCGAACGTGTACCGCTGTCGCGTCAGCACCATGCTGTCCGGCACCGCCTTCCCCTCGCCCAGTATGGAAGCGGCCTGTTTCAGGTCACTGCCCTCAGAATAACAGGCGCTCGCCCTCGTCACGCAGGCTGCTGAAACGACCAGACGATCACGACTCGTGAACCGCGAGTGGTCGATGGCTTCTGACTCTGGTAGAATGCGGACAGAGCGTGCAGAATTGCTGTGCAGAATCGAGGACGACCTGATGCGATCATTTACGACCGTGACGCGCGAGCGTGGGGTGACGACTATTCCGATCGACTTGCGCGAGTCGGCGGCAATTACGCCCGAAACCCCGCTCACCTGGGTCGAGCTTGAATCGCAACTCTGGCTCGTGGGGCCGGCGGCGCGCCACCCGGAGCAGTCGGCGCCATTGGTCGCAGCGGCGCTACTCAGCGGAGAGACGCCATTTCCCAAGCTCATGCGGCGAGTGATGGCACGCGAAACTCCACAGCCGACCGAGGACGAACGACGGCAGCAACGCCGTTATCGACCACTCCGTGTTCCAGTCTTGACAGAGGAGCAGATGATTGCGCGAGGCGCACCGCAAGACAATTGCTCATGACTGTCTTGGAGCTTGATGGCGGCGCCGGACATCTGCAGTTGCGCCAGGAGCCGCGAAGGACAGGCGTGCTCGCCGGTCATCAACGGGGACGAACCTGAAGAGGAACGGTGAAGTATTTCTCGGATTGATCTATCCACCAAACACGTTGCGCCGTCTGGTAGCGGTTTGATCCAGGTCACGGCCTACGGAGTGCGTGGGGTCCGACCTCATCGGTAACAATGCTAGAATCGGACCCGGCAATGACTTTTGGGCGATGGACGGCAAACGCAACTGCCTCCCCGCTATACTACGGCCGGTCGTCTACCAGATGGATTCCGACTTTGCATGGAGGTCTAACTGGGAACAGAGAGGGCGTTCAGCAGTACGAACGATACCACCGTTTCAGCGGCATGAATCGGAAATACTGACCTGCTGTAGGGTCCAAGAGGCAACAAGCGAAAGGGATGAGAGCGGTGGCCCAATGTCCGTTGTGCGGCACACAGATCACCGAGAATACGTCGATTTGCCCCGAGTGTGGGACGGAAGTGAAGAAAGACGCCGCGGCTGGCGCTAGCGGGACAGACCAGTCGGCGGCGAGTGGAACATTACCGTCAATGCCAATAGCGCCACCGGTTTCGATCGCTCCGGAGCCGGTATCCTCATCT
The DNA here is from genome assembly GCA_002404055.1 of Chloroflexi bacterium UBA4733. Next base: position 29,876 of record DHIZ01000330.1, on the reverse strand, counting down.
GCCGCCGCCGGACAGGCGCCATTGAGCATGGCGGCGTCTGTGCCCGTCGCCGCTACAGTTTCCAGTTCCTCAGCCCCTGTGGTGTCTGGAGCGGCTCGCCTGGTGCTAAAGCGGGGCGGTGCGCTGACCAATGAAGTCTTCCCCGTTGGCGGACGTGTCGTCATCGGGCGCTTCGATGCCGAAACCGGTCCCGTGGATATTGATCTTGCCAATCTGCCGGAGGCGGGTTACGTATCGCGCGTCCATGCGGAGATATGGCGCGACGGGCAGGATCAGTGGTGGGTCAAAGACCACGGCTCGCGCAACGGCACATTCGTGCGCGCCTCCGGTGAGGGCGCGTTTCAGCGCGTCACCGGTGATCACGCGCTTCAGCTTGGCGACGAAGTGGCGCTCGGCAATGCGCGCTTTGCGTTTCAGAGAGCGGAGTAGCGGTGATCGTCGGGACGGACGGCAACGCGAACGGGTGCTCGCAAACTATCTCCAGTATTCCGTTAGTAGAGCAGCCAGAAACCGCTTCTCCAGACAGTGTTGCCGATGCGGAATGTGGAGCAGCCCTGGCCGAAAACAACGACACCGGCGGCACGGAAGCATTGCCCGAAGGTGCGACCGGTCTTTGCGGCGATGCGTTGCCTGAGCTTGTGGAATCAGTTGGCACGGGAGCACTGCCAGACATTGCCGAAGGCGCCTCGATTATCGTTGGTGACGGGATTGTCATTCAAGTCAGTACGCTGTTGCGCCACACGGGACCCGTTCAGCATTATGCGGCCGTGCTCGAGACGACCGCCGAGTCCGTCTGGCTGCGGGCGACCTGTGACGCAGAGGCGTCTGACGCGCTGCAACATGAGGCAAGGGTCCTGGCGGAACTCGTCAGTCCGTTTTTTCCGCGTTGCATCGGCGTGGGCGTGCAGGAAGGCGTCACCTTTCTGGCAATCGAGCAGGTTCCCGAACAGACGCTCGCCGACCTTTTAGCGGGACCGCCGAGGCCAACCTGGCAGCGACTCCTCAGCATCCTGGCGCAAACGGCCCGAGCGTTGGAGGATCTGCACAACGCTGGCTGGGCGCATCTGGCCTTGCGACCCATGGCAATCGCTTTGGGCAGACCCGTCAAGGTATTGGATTGCAGTTTCGCCCAGCGCCTCGGAGAGACGCCACCATCGGGCTGGGCCTTTTCCGGCTACTCGCCGCACGAGACAGTCGAGCGTCAGCCGGCGGATGTGCGTTCCGACGTCTATGCCCTGGGGGCGCTCCTCTATCGGGCCTGCCAGGGCGAGCCGTTGGATGAGTTTGGTCCGGCCCTGGAGACATGGGTTCCACCTTGGTGGGCGGCGGGGGTACCGCAGATCTTGAGGCGCTGTCTCGGCGAACGAGAGACACGCTACGCTGACGTGGCAACGCTGCGTGCCGATCTTCTGCGCCTGGCACGACGCGGTCAGGCCGCCGTGAGTTACCGGATCGGAGCAGCCACGACCATCGGCCTGGAACCGACCCGCACCAGCAATCAGGACGCGTACGGTACCCTCACGGGGCAAGCGCAGGGCGAGGCGATCAGCAAGCGCTGGGCGCTTGTCTGCCTTGCCGATGGCATGGGTGGTATGGAAGCAGGGGACGTGGCGGCTGGCGCGGCGGTATCTACCGTGCTGCATGCCGCCGCAGCACTTGCCTCCGGCCCGCTGCCGGATGCGCAACAACAGGCCGCCCTGGTGAAGGAGTGGAGTCGGGCCGCCGGCGTCGCGGCCTACCGGGCGCTGGACGCCTGCCATGCACACGGCGGCTGTACTTTGCTGGTGGCACTCCTCGTTGATCGGCGCCTGACCGTGGCTCACATTGGGGACTGTCGGCTCTATCTCGTTCGGCGTGGCGGGACCGAGTTACTCACTCGCGATCATTCTGTCGCCATGGCGCTTGCACTGCAGCAAGAGATCACCATCGAGGACATCCGGCTGCATGCCGACCGCAGTAAGCTGACTCGCTCGCTCGGTGAGCGTGAGATCCTCGCTGAGTACATGATCGATGGACTTGATGTTGTTTCGGGCGGTACCAGCCGCGAGTTGCAACCGGCGGATATGCTCATACTTGTCAGCGATGGCGTTTGGGAGCCACTGCTCGACGCCGAGATGGCTGCCCTGATCAGCGAACAGGAGGCCGATCTGCCCGCGGCCGCCCATGCCGTCATTCGGGCCACGCTGCAGAAGGGTGGGGCGGACAACGCGACGGTTGTCGTGGTGCGACTTGACGACTGCCCGCCTGTAGCCGAGGAGACGCCGTGCTGAACATTGACCTCATACCACATCGGTCTGCCATGCGCGCTGGGTCGGCCGATCCTCAGAAACTCTTTGTCCTTTTGAAGCTGATTCCGGAAGCGCGGGTGGCGAATGCTCGTCCGCCGTTGGCCTTTGCGCTGGTGGTTGATACGAGCGGCTCCATGTACGAGGCCGCCGAGGACCAAAAGGGCAAGCAGAAGAAGATCGACCAGGCGATTCAAGCTGCGCACACCCTGATCGACGATGTTCGGTTGGAAGAACGCGACCGGCTAGCCGTCGTGCAGTTCTCCAGCGGCGCCAGAGTGCTGCGGGCCCTGGACCCGCTCAATGATCGCCAACCGGCCCACGCGGCGGTGGAAGAACTGCGCAAGTACGGCGGCGGTACCCGCATGGATGCGGGCATGGAGCAGGCGCTGCAAGAATTGGTCAAAGTAGGCCCGGATCAGGCGAAACGCGCGATCCTGCTGACCGATGGCCAGACGACCAACGCGCGTGGCTGCAAGGAATTGTCAGTCCGCTTTGGCGCTGCAAATGCTCCGATCATCGCGATCGGCATTGGTGACGAGTACAACGCCGACTTGCTTCGTGACGTCGCTGAGGCGAGCGGCGGCCGTCCCTACCACCTGCAAAAGCTGGGTGATCTGCCCAGCATTCTCAATCAGGAGTTGGCGTCGTCGGTACGAGAGGTCGTGACAGATCTCCAGGCCGAAGTCAAGCAGGTCAAAGGCGTCTCGCTCAGCGCCTTGACGCGCGTCTATCCCAGCCTGGCAGAGGTGACGGCCGCCGAAGCACCCTATCGACTGGGGAACGTCGCCGCTGGCGATTACACCATGTTCCTGCTGGAGTTCACGATCGCCGGACTGGCGCGCCCGGTCAGCCGGGTGCGGCTGGCGCAACTGCTCCTGCATGCCACCGCGCCGGGGCTGCAGCAGCAGGACGATTTCAGTCCAGAGGACCTCTTCGTCACGTTCAGTGATGATGAGCGCGCTATCGCTCAGGTGGATGAGGAGGTGTTGGGTTACGTCCGGCAGAAGAATGTTGACAACCTGGTACATCAGGCGGTGGGTCAGGCGACGCATAACCCGGCGCAGGCTCGCCAAACGCTTCAGATGGCGTCAAACATGACGCAGCGCCTGGGCAACGCGGCGATGACGCAGACGCTGCGCCAGGCGTTAGATGAACTGGATCAGACGGGTAAGCTCACCGGTAATACCTCTCGTACCATGAGCCTGGGCAGTCGCACGAAGACGGTGAAGACCGGCAGCCTCAACCAACAGGGCTTGCCTTCCGACGACGAGATTCGCCGGCTCACGGGCGTCTGACGACAGCGAGGAAGACATGGCACGCTGCCCCGTTTGTAATGCCGCCGTAGCAGGCGCTGCGCTGCAGTGTGGAACCTGTGGGGCAGCGATGTCGCCTGTCGGTCTCAACGCACCGACACAAGGGCTGCCAACGGGTACGGTTCTGCAAAGCGGGGCTTTTTCCGTGGGCAAGATCCTTGGCCAAGGTGGTTTCGGTATCACCTACCTCGGCAGTGACGTGCGATTGCAGCGATCGGTGGCCATCAAGGAGTTTTTCCCGGAAGGGGCGAGACGGCAGGGCACGAGCATCGTACCCCCGGCGACGCTTTCGATTACCGATTTCACCACACTGCGCACGCGCTTCACAGAAGAGGCACGGACCATCGCCCGGCTCAGTCATCCCAACATCGTGCAGGTCCATTCAGTGTTTGAAGAGAACGCATCTTCGTACATGGTGATGGAGTACCTGCGTGGGCAAACACTCGCCGCCATGCTGGAGCAACATTCGCCGCTCGGTGAGGCGGTGGTTGTGGGGTACATGCGCGAGGTCTGCAAGGCGTTGACGGCAGTTCACGGCGCTGGAGTGCTGCATCGAGACATCAAACCGGAAAATATTCTGGTAACAGCGGACGGTCGGGTCGCGCTGATCGATTTCGGGGCGTCCAGGCAGTTCGCTTCCGGCCATACACGGCAGATGACTCAGGTGTTGACGCCGGGATACGCGCCGCTGGAGCAGTACGGCAGCCAGGCTCGCTTTGGCCCCTACACGGACATTTACTCGTTAGGAGCCACCCTCTACCACCTGTTGACGGGTACGGCGCCTGCAACAGCGACCGACCGCGCCATCGGCTTGACCATCTCCGCGCCGAGCGAGCTCAACCCGCAGGTGAGCCGTGCTACCAGTGATGCGGTGATGTGGGCGCTCGCCGTGCGTGCCGACCAACGGCCACAAACCGTGGCCGACTTTGTCGCGGCGTTTCTGGCTGGCGCTCCGCCCTTACCACCGGCTGCAAGTCAGCCGTCCAGCCTACCTGCTCCAGCGCGCCGCTCCACAGGAGCCAAACCAGTACCGACGCCAGCTCAAGTCCCCAATGCCACTGGGCCGAGAGCATTCAAGCCGTTCGAGGTCCAACTCAAGCAGATGGGCGAGGAACGACAGCAGCTCATGGCGAGTGTGGCGCCTTCATTCCCTGCCGAGGATCGTCTGCGCCAGTTGGAAAGTCAGGTTGCTGCCTTTGGCCCGCTGCTCGCGCAACTCCCAAAGCAGGAGGATACCTGCCCGGGTTGCCATCAGGCAGCACTCTCGATCGTTCGCGGCGCCTTCGACGGCACGTGCCCGCTGTGCTTTAACGGGCGCCTGAACGACCGCAAACTCGATACTGGCCAATGCCCGGTGTGTCGGAGCGGTCATCTCACCGAGCGCTACCTTGGCACGCAGGCCTTCACCTGCCCCTGTTGCCGTCGTGGCGTCGTTGAACGAAAACGCACCCTCTTTGGCATCGGCCGAAGCGCGGCTGCCAGTTGCTCGTTCTGTAGCGCACAGTTCACCATCCAGGGAAGCACCGCGAGGTTTGTGAGTGGTGGCCACGGAGCCGCGTCCCAGGGCCTTCAACCGGGAAAGGAGCAGCAGGTCGACGCCTGGCAGACCCTCTCTGGGCGCAGCCGGCAGGCAATGGTATGCGAATCAGGCTGCCATGCCGAGTTCGACGTACTTGACAGCGGGCTTTGGCGTCTTGAGATCGTTGCCAAGCAGGACAGTCCCGGCAGCGGTTACGCCGGTAAGACGTTTTACGTCAACGCATGGGCAAAACTTGCGCGTGGTCTCCCGCTCGCTTCCGGTGACCACGTCTGTTCCGGCTGCGCGGCAGAATTCGATTATGATCGGAAGGCCGACACGCTGCAGCTCTTCCAGTGTCCCGGCGGAGTGCCCACCTGGGTCGAGCCGGGGCGCAGCAAGCCCACTTCGACGCGGTGGTGGGTACTCGCCGGCTACGGGAAGCGCAGCTTGCAGCCGGGCCTTCTCTGCCCAGGCTGTCGCACCGAGTTTGACTTTGTAGACATTGGCTACAAGCTCGTCTGGGCGCCGATTGCCCCGCTCAACTCCCGTGTCGGGCAAGACTGGGCCAGGGCGGACTGGCAACGCCTCAGTGTAGGCTTGCCCGGCGGGGAAGAGGAACGGCAGCTACGAGCCGAATTGACTGACCTTCAGACACGGAAGGAGCAAGCCACGCAACAGTTTGAGCGAGAGCAGAAAGAGCATGCCTCCAACCTTGACGCGCGCATAAAGTCTACACTCCGTGACGCCGTGATCCACGGGCAAGTGGACAATTTAGCGTCCCTCCCATCCGGCTTCCGTATCCCGTCCACTGATCGCCTTCTGTGGTGTTGCCCAGCCGTCCGGCACAAGCACAGTAGCCAGGGCGCCTGGCTTCCCGAACATGGCGGCCAACTGATCATCACCTCGAAGGCGGTGTACTTTGACGCACGCCCCGCACGCCTATGGACCAAGCCGCTTGGGCAGATTACATCAGTTGATGCTGAGTACTGGGGGACGGGGAAGTTGCTCGTGTTGTGGGTGAACAGCCTGACGCATCCGGTCGGTTTTCAATTGGTAGGCGGCACGGTTAACGCAACGGTCGACGGCCACAAGTCCACAGTCGACATCGGCACCGACGACATTGCCGCGCTAATCCAAGCGCAGTAGCGCGATGCAGTGTTCAACCTGTGGCGCCGTCAATCCGCCGGGCGCGACGCGGTGTACAGCTTGTGGCAGCCTGCTCCAGGTGCCGCCGGCTCAGACGTTCGCACTCCCACCAGGCACGAGCCTGCATGGCGGTGACTTCGTGGTGGAGCGGGTGCTCGGCCAAGGGGGATTTGGCATCACCTACCGCGGCACCTATGTCCCTCAGCAAGCGCCGGTGGCGATCAAGGAACTGTTTCCGGAGGGCGCCACACGACAGGGCTTGACCATTGTGCCAGGACCGAAAATGTCGCCGGCCGAATTTCAGCAAGCGTGTACGCGTTTTCTCGATGAGGCGCAGGCGCTCGCCCGGTTTGCCCAGCCCAACATCGTCCGGGTCTACACGGCGTTCCAGGAGCACAACACCGTCTACATGGCGATGGAACTCGTTGATGGCCAGAGCCTGTATGATCTGGTGCAGCGGCGAGGCGCATTGCCGGAACTGGATGCGGTGCGCTACATTGTGGACGTTGCCAAGGCGTTGCACGAGGTCCATGCCAAGGGAATCCTGCACCGTGACCTGAAGCCTGACAACATCATGCTCACCACCGGCGGACGCATTGTGCTGCTCGATTTCGGGTCCGCGCGGGAATTCGCGATGGGGCATACGCGGCTGATGACCCAGATCGTGTCGCCAGGCTATGCCCCGTTGGAACAATACGCGAAGCAAGGCAGGTATGGGCCGGGCACCGACATCTACGCGCTCGGGGCCACCATGTATCACCTCCTCTGTGGTGTAATACCGGTCGGATCTCCTGACAGGGCCACCGGCGTACTGTTGTCGGCGCCGCATGCTATCAACGGTAATGTGAGCGTCCCGACGAGTGACGCTGTTATGCAGGCGATGGCAATTCGGGCCGTTGACCGCCCGCAATCGGCGCTCGCCTTTGCCAGCTTGCTCACGAACGCGTCGCCTCCTCTGGTTCCAATCCCTGTTGCTGCACGGTCGCCGTGGTCCGAAGCGCTGCAACAGTTGCGTGCCGCACTCGCCGCCACCCTGGACAACAGGATCGCTGGGCTCCTGAACCAGTGGCCCCAGTTGCAGCAGTTGCTCATGCCTGGAGAGCAGCAGTCCCTTGCCGACCATCACGCGCGTCGGCAGGCGCTGGCGAGGATGCGTCAAGCTCTGCGCGACGCCAATGAACAGGCTGTCCTCACGATGTCGGCCGATGCTGCCCTCCAGCTCGATCAGATGCGCCCGAGCGAACGGGTGGCCGTCGAACTCACTCAGCAGAGGCAGTCGGCCGTTCGGAATCTGTTGGCGGCCGCCCAGGGGAACGACGACGTCGCTTTGGTGGCAGCCTGGGAGCAAGCGCTGTCGCTGGGCTGCGCCGCTGATGCAACAATGCTTGGAAGTCGCGTGCGAGAAGCGCGGCTTCGTGTGCTGGCAGGAAAGCATCCAGTTGACAGCAAGCCGCCGGCCGTGTTGCCGATCACCTGGGAACGCCCAGCGGCAACGATAGGCGCAGCGGCAGAGCTCGAAAGTGCGCAAGCGACAGCCGCCTCGACAAAGCAAGGTGTGCTCGAGGCAATGCAGGCCGGTGCGACTGACGGTACCGTTATCCAGGAATTGCGAAAGGCCCGCGCTGCCGGAGCTGGCGGCGCAAACTTGCCGTGGGATCTGCTCGAGACTGAGGATGAGCGGCTCGCTCTCCTCGCTGCATTCCGTTCAGTGCTTGGCGCTGGAGACGAAGCCTGCGCGCTGCTCTGGCGGCGACTACACGCTCGCTTCCCCGATAGCCTACCGGCGGACCTTGGCGAGCGCGGACGCGCGACCTACGTCCAGTGGGGACGTGACCTACGAGCTCAGGAGGCTGGGCAGTTTGAGCGGCGCATTCGGGCGGCGCAACACCGGAATGCGCCACAGCTTGACCTTCAACAGGCAATTGCTGGTCACGAGAGTGGGCTGAAGCCGTGAGTCTAGACGCTGACCTCGTCGCGTTGGCCGGAGAGGTGCGACCGATCGACCCGACGTGCGCGGATCGCCTTGCTGCCCTCAGTCTGGCCGTCAGTACGAATGCTGACACCCGGGCCTGGGACGGAGTAGACGTCATCGGGGCGATTAATCCCGATGGAACCACCGACCGTTTGCGGCGGCAGCCTCTTGTAAGTCCTACTGTCGCTCGCGATGAGCGATGGCGTAACCTACTCGCGCTCATGCCAATCGCCCTTACCTGGTTCAGTCTGGGCGTGGCTACCAAAGGCTACCGGTCGGCGGTGACGGCCGACCCGACGCTCCTGACGCGCCCGTTCTTGCTGCTGTGGGAGGAAGGGTTCGACGGTCACCTGGCAGCGCCGTGGTCATGGATCACTTTGAGTCACGTTGCCTTCTTCGACGTTATCCTGTTGGGCGTCATGCTCTTCCTGACCTGGCGCTTACATAGCCAGATCAATGTGGCACAAGCGCAACGCGAGACGCAGGCCCAGCAGCTTGGTGACCGTTTGCACCGCATGGCATGGCAAGCCAGCCTCGTCATTGCCGAACGAAATTCGTCGCAAGGGCTGCTCGACCAGGTACGCGCTAGCAACGAGTTGTTGCTCAACGAGTTGCGCGCCGAGCGGGAACGCATCGCCAAGATCGCTGACGAACGTGAAGGCCTGCTCCGTGATCTTGAGCGCGTTGCTACCGGTTTTCGCAGGGGAGCCGAACAGATCTTGCGCGGCAGCAACGAGACAAAGGCTGCCATTGAGCTCTTTCAGAGGCTGGCCGCCACGCTCGACTCACGTACCAGTGCGCTTGAGCAACGAGAATTAGAACTGGAAGTGGCGCTCAAGGCCATGGCGGCGGCCCTTGGAACGCATAACAGCGCGCACATCGGCGCCGTAGACACGCTAAAGCAAACCGCGTTACTCATGCAAGACACGGTTGAAAAGGCGGCCATCGGGCAGGCGGCGTTTGGTCAAACGGCGAACCAAATCGGTGCCAACATAGCCGAACTCCGCGACTACCTGACCAAAGAGTTCCAGGCCTATCAAGCGGCAAGTTCCAGTTCACAACAGGCGGCCAAGGCGCTTGGCGATGTATTGGCGGCCACGGGAGGAACCACCAGCCAGCTCCAGCAAGCGGCAGTTGACCTACGGGCGGTCAGCAGCACCTTACAGCAGACCGGCGCCGGGCTTTCCACACTGACGGGGCAGCTTACCCTCGCTGTGTCGGCGGAGACCGGTGCGGCAAGCTCGCTCAGCGACGCAGGTACGAAGAACGCAACTTCTGCTAACCGGCTGGCGGCCGCGGCGCAGGCCTCGGAGCAGCGTGTTCAGCGCGCTGTCGAGGGCGTGGAGAAGGCGGCCGCCGCCCTCGCCGCGTTCGACGCGCGGCTGGCCAGGTTGCTCACCACGCAAGAAATGGCGCAGCAACAGATGGACAAGATCATCCAACAAGGTCTCGCCGTCAGCGGCGTTGCCAAAGGTGATCATGACGGGCCCTTTCGGATATTTAGGCGGTAGTCTGCAATGCAGCCGTTTCAGCCCTTTCGTGACACCGTTTCGCTCAGTGGCTGGCTTTTTGCTGATCTCATGCTGGCGCTAGCAGTGCTCTTCTTCGCCGCAAACACTGTCGGCAGCGCGCCACCAGCCACCCCAATGCCAACGCTGACCCCGACGCCTGTGATTTTGGCAACAAGCACCGCAACGCTAGTGCCGACCCCAACGCCGGCAGCCACGACAACCGTTGTACCAACACACACGGCGACGCCAACGCCTACCTCAACGCCAATACCAACGCGAACACCAACCGCCGTCTGCTCAGCAGTCATTGATCCGAAGGCGCTTGTCTTTGAGATCACTGTCGATACCAGCGGATTGTTGCGCGATGATTCTTCCGCGCAGGCGCAGGTGCGGCAAAGCTTCCGTCAGGCGGTCAGCCAGAAACTGCAGGAGCGCGGCAGCGGGAGTTACGATTCCATCCAAATCGGCGTGATGGAGACCTTTGGAACCTCGCCACCCGGGAACCGACCGTTCGGCATGCTTGTGGCTCAGGCCGTCAACAGAGTGCTGGTCACCGAGCCGCCATTACGGCATGCCGCTACGGATGCCTTTATTCAAAGTGATACCGCATCCAACGCCGTAGATCTGCGACTGTACGTATATAAGCAGCAGTGCTAACGTAAGCGTAATACTTGCAGCCGGTGTACCCCAGCAGCCGCACTTCCTGCCAGGTGCTGCGAAGGTCCATCTCGATCTCCAGCCCTTCCACCGGTCGGCAGCTATAGGACCAGTGGACGCCGTTGGTGGCTGCCGTGCCCATCGGGCCGAGGATGCCCGCCTCCGGCGCCCACAGTCGGGCGCTCGGCGCTGCCGGAGCGGACGAAGCTGGGCAGGGCGTTGCCAACAGCGGGGCCGGCCCAGTCCTGCCGGATGGCGCGCGATCAGGTCGAACGCCTGCCGGTGCGAACGTGGTGGTATGGGGCGCTCCTCCCGCGGTATCATCGCGTGGTGCTGGAACCGCTCTGGGGTCCTGGCCTGGCGAACAAGGAGCCCGTACGTGACAGCCGGACGTCGTCCCTATAACCTCGTGATCATCGCTGCCGACACCCTGCGCCCGGACCATCTCTCCAGCTATGGCTACAGACGGGAAACCAGCCCGAACCTTGATCGCCTGGCCGCTGAGGGCGCTCGTTTTACCGACTTCCAGGCAGCGCATATTCCGACCCATCCGGCCTTCACGACGCTGCTCACCGGCGTGGATCCGCTCTATCACGGCATCCTTGCCCATTCCGGCAGCCGACAGTTGCGACCTGACGTGCCGATGCTGGCCCAGCGTCTGCATGCGGCCGGCTACGTGAGCGCCGCCATCGACAACATGATGTCGATGCAGGCCGGTCCGACCTGGTTCGCGCGGGGCTTCGACTACTTCCGCAGCTATCGTTATACCCCGGGTACGGGCGAGGCTGCGAAGCTCACCGATTGGGCGCTGGAACTGCTGGCCCTCGAGCAGCAGAGCGACGCTCCCTTTGCCCTCTTCGTCCACTACTTCGATCCCCACACCCCCTACGCGCCACCGCCGGAGTTCCAGCGCCGCTTCTACACGGGAGACGAACGCGACCCTGTAAATCGGTCCTTGCGCGATGTCGTCGAAGCGGACGACCCGCTCACGCCGCTGCTCCTCGGCGACCTCTGGACCTCAGGTGTGACGGACATGGCGTATGTCATCGCTCAGTACGATGGGGAGATCGCTTTCCTCGACCAGCAGGTCGGCCGGCTCCTGGCGGCGCTGGAAGCGCCGGATGTGCGGGAGCGGACCCTGGTACTGTTCCTCTCCGATCACGGCGAGGCGTTTGGTGAAGGTGGCCTGTACTTCGACCATCACACGCTGCACGACGCCGTCACCCGCTGCGCCCTCCTCATGCGCCTGCCCGGCCTGATACCGGCGGGAACAGTGGTCGACGGGCTGGCGTCCAGCATGGATATCGTGCCGACCATTCTCGATCTGCTGGGGCTGCCGGCGGTAGCGCCTGCGTTGCAAGCGGGTCGCAGTCTCCGTCCACTCCTGTTCGAAGGCAAGAGCGTGCGGGATGGCGCGCCGTTGGGTGAGGCGTCGCGCCAGGTGAGCCACGGTGTCGTCACGCCGGAGTGGCGGCTGATCGAACCGATCACCCGGACCGCCGATGGACAGCCTGTGCCGGACTTCCGTGGTCGCCCACGCGACCCCTCCCTCTCGCTGTTTCACCGACCCACCGACCCCGCCGAGCGCCACAATGTGGCCGCCGACCACCCGCAGGTGGTGGCAGGCCTCCGAGAGCGGATGCACCGTCGTCTCCTTGCGGCCGCGCCCTATACCGGAATGGAAGACCCTTTCCGCCACTGTCTGCCGAGCCTACCGTTTGCCGAGCTGGTGAAGCGCCAGCGGCAGCGCACCAGCGGCATTGTTCGTCAATAGCGCTGCCGAGCGTTCTGATATATACTGGTGGCGCCGGGATGGGAGAGCACGGGCCCAAATACCAGGTGCAAGGTACGGCCTGGGGCGTCAGGGCAGAAGTCCATCGGACTCGTAGTATCCCGCCTGCGGGAGCGCCACCTGTATTGTGCCCCCATCCCGGTTCGCCCCATCTGGCGAAGCCCCGCAACGCCTGGTTGCAGTTATCGTGTATCGCTCCCTGTAGGCGGATGCAATCGCTGGCGCAGGGCTTGCAAGCGGTCCTGTTCTTCGTTCAGCAGCGCCTGGACGCGGGCGCGGCGGCGTTCCAGGGCGGCGATCAGTTGCTCGGAGAGCGTCATGGTTTGTGCGATCAGGCGCCGGCGCTCGGTGGGATCAGTCGCCTTCTGGTAGCGAACCTGCAACTGCCGGCGCAGCGCATCGTCCTCCAGCAGATCGCGGATCTCGGCGATGGAGAAACCGACATTGCGCATGCCGGCGATCTGCTTGAGGCGTTCCAGGTCTGTGGCGTTATAGAGGCGGTTGGCGCCGCGTACATGCTGGGAGGGGCGCAGCAGGCCCTCTTCTTCGTAGAGGCGGATCGCTCGTACCGTGAGCCCGGTCTGCTGCGCCATTTCGCCGATACGATAGACCAACGTTGCCGCCTGATCGGTCCTGACTTCGTTCGACGCCGGCTCGTCTGTCATGTCTCCCCGCTGTCTACTGTGCCAGTTACGCCTGCAGCGGGGCAATGCGGATGGCGCACTTGATCCGGCTACTTAAGCCGCCACGGACGTCCGGGTGCAGTAGGCCGAAGGCGCCGGGCCGGCGCGCCCCCAGTACGAGCAGCACCACCTGTTTCTCGGTCGCCACGCGGGCAATCTCGACCGCCGGTTCGCCCGACGCCAGTTCGAAGATGATGGACGGCGCCGGCTTCCCCATAACGGCGTACTGGGCACAGACCGCGCGCTCGGCCAGTTCCAGCACCGCCTCGCCCTCTCCAGGCGAGGCGTCGGATCGCTCGGGCATGTGCAGCAGGTTACGCAAGGTCGGTTGCTGGCTGAGCACGTGCAGCAGGATGATCTCCGACGCCCCTTCCTCGCTCGCAGCGCGTGCCGCCACCGCCGCGACGGTGGTCGCCGTCATCATGTCCTCGATCGCCGCGAGGATTCGTCGCTCTTCTGCCATAGCCCGTTCCTCTCTCGTCGTGTCTCGCTGCTCCCGGCGCACACGCGCCGCTGTAAGGGGGAGCATAGCGCAGCGGGGCGCGCCGCGGTGAGAGGCTTAGAACCAGGGCCGCGACTGCGGGCCCAGGGGGCACCCCCGGGCCCGCAATCGCGGCCCTGTAACTTGGGCACAACCGTCGTTCGCTTGCTTTACCCTGCTTTGCGTCGCACCCCGTTCCACGCCGCGAGTTGACACGACCACACATGACACTATAATCGGGCAGCGATAGTATAGAAGGCTGCTGAACCGGTAGCGGCGCCAATGGTTGGCAACGGCAGCAGACGGACGAGAGGATCAACTTTGCAACACGACATTCTCGTAGTGGGCGCCGGCCTCGCCGGCATGCGCGCGGCGCTCGAGGCGCAGCGCCTCGGCGCCGACGTTGCGCTGCTCTCCAAGGTTCACCCCTTGCGCAGCCATTCCACGGCGGCGCAAGGCGGCATCAACGCGGCGCTGGGCGAGGGGGATTCCTGGGAATCTCATGCCCTGGATACTGTCAAAGGGAGCGACTACCTGGCCGATCAGGACGCTGTGGAGATCATTGCACGGGAGGCCGGCCGCGACATCATCGAACTCGACCACATGGGCGTCACCTTCAATCGCGACGAGACCGGCCACCTGGGCGCCCGGAATTTCGGCGGGGCCAGTCATTCGCGCACCTATTTCGTCGCCGACTTCACCGGGCAGGCCATCCTGCACGTGATGTACGAACAGCTCATGAAGGCCAACACCAGGGTCTACGAGGAGTGGTTCGTCGCCGATCTGATCATGCAGGACGGCGCCTGCCGTGGGGTGGTGGCCATCGAGATGCTCACCGGTCGCGTCGAGGCGATCTATGCCAAGGCGGTCATCATCGCCGCCGGCGGCCTGGGACGGGTCTTTGAACCCAGCACCAATGCCCTCATCTGCACCGGTGACGGCATGGCTGCTGCCTACCGGGCCGGCGTGCCGCTCATGGACATGGAGATGGTGCAGTACCACCCCACGACGCTCAAATCCAACGGCGTGCTCATCTCGGAGGCCGCCCGCGGCGACGGGGCCTATCTCATCAACAGCCTGGGCGAGCGCTTCATGGAGCGCTATGCTCCGAACAAGATGGAGCTGGCGGCGCGCGATGTCGTCTCGCGCGCCGAGGCGACTGAGATCCAGGAAGGCCGCGGCGTTGATGGCTGCGTGCTGCTGGATTGCCGCCACCTCGGCGCCGCCAGGATCAAGGAGCGACTCTCCCAGATTCGGGACCTTGCCCGCGACTTTGCCGGGGTCGACATGATCGATGAGCCCTGCCCTATCCGTCCGGGCATGCACTACCAGATGGGCGGCATCAAGACCGACGTCACCGGCGCCACCCCGGTGCCGGGCCTCTACGCCGCCGGCGAGTGCGCCTGTGTCAGCGTCCACGGCGGCAATCGCCTGGGGGCCAACTCGTTGCTGGAAACCGTCACCTTTGGCCGGCGGGCCGGCGAAGCAGCGGCCGCTTACGTCAAGCAGCAGACGGTCAGCGCCAGCGGTCAGTGGGCCGAAAACGTGGAGCGCCGCCTGGCGGGTTTGCTGGAACGGCCGCTGGGCCGCCGGTCCTCGGCGGTGCGCCTGCAAATGGGCCAGATTATGGACCGCTACGTGAGCGTCTTCCGCAACCAGGCCGGTTTGCAAGAGGCGCTGGACACCGTCCGCGGACTGCGTACACTCTTTCCCGAGGTGGGTGTGCAAGATAAGGGCAAGGTCTACAATACCGACCTCTTCGCCGTGTTGGAGTTGGACTACATGCTGGACCTGGCCGAAGTGATCTGCGCGGCTGCCCTCTTCCGCACGGAGAGCCGCGGCGCCCACTTCCGCACTGATTTCCCGGAACGAGACGACGCCAACTGGCTGAAGCATACGCTGGTGTATCGGGGTGAGGCGGGGCCGCGTGTGGACACGCTGCCCGTGACTATCACCCGCTGGCAGCCGCAGGTGAGGAGCTATTAGATGCAGGTGACGCTTCAGGTTCGCCGTTCGGAAGCCGGGACCACGGCGAGCCACTGGCAAGAGTACACGACCGAACTGCCCGCCTATGGCACCGTGCTGGACGGCTTGCTGCAAGTGCGCGAGGAGCAGGACGGCACCCTCGCCATGCGCTGCTCCTGCCGCAGTGCCATCTGCGGCTCCTGCAACATGCGGATCGACGGTCACGCCCGCCTGGCCTGCATCACCAAGGTTGCCGACCTCGCGCCTGATGGGGCGCCGATCAAGGTTGAGCCGGCCGGTAACGCGCCGGTGATCAAGGACCTCGTCGTTGATCTGAACCCCTTCTTCCAGAAGATCCGCCAGATTCAGCCCTTTCTCCAACCAGATGGTCCGCCCCCGGAGCGGGAATACACGGTCGACCACGACGCCATGGCGCACCTGAACCCGGTGATGGCCTGCATCATGTGCGGCTGCTGTGTCTCGGACTGCACGGCGTTAGAGGTGGATAGCAGCTTCATCGGTCCGGCAGCCCTTGCCAAGGCCTTCCGCTTCGTGGCGGACCCGCGCGACGGCAAGAAGAAGGCCCGCCTGGAGCTGCTGACCCAGCCCAGCGGCATATGGGATTGCACCCACTGTTTCGAGTGTGTCCAACAGTGCCCCAAAGGCGTGGCGCCGATGGATCGCATCATGGCCCTGCGCGAGGAGGCGCTCAAAGCAGGCGTCTGGAGCGGCGGCGGGGCGCGACACAGCGACGAGTTCGCGCGGTCGGTCGGTCGCACCGGGCGGCTCGACGAGTTTCGCCTGATGCCGATCTCTACCGGCATCTTCAACGTGCGCGGCCAACTGCAACTGATTCCGGGCGCAGTGCGGTTGGTCATGCGCGGCAAGCTGCCCAACCCCATCCATCGTTCCATTCCGGGCGTCAAGGGCGTGCGTCGGCTATTCCAGGCGCGAAAAAACAGTAAGAAGGAAGGGTCCACGGTAACACAATGACACTCAAGTTTGCCTGGTTTCCGGGCTGTGTCTCGCACGGCGCCTGCACCGAGCTCTACCAGTCGATGCTCAAGGTGATGGGTCCCCTCGGCTTTGAGCTTGAGGAACTGAAGGAAGCAAGTTGCACCGGCGCGGGAGTGCTCCACGAGCGCGACCGCGTCCTTGCCGACTCGCTCAACGCGCGCACCTTCGCCATGGCGGAGCGCAGTAACTTGCCCGTCCTCACCAACTGCTCCACCTGTCAGGGCGTCATGAGCGACGTCAATCACCGTCTGCAGAACGACGAGGGGGCCATGCAGCGGGTCAACGACCTGCTCAAGGAGGGCGGCGAGGGCTACGAGTACCACGGTACGACACGCGTCACCAACCTGCTCTGGGCCCTGGTGGAAGACCTCGGCATCGACGCCCTGAAGAGCAAGGTCACGCGGCCGCTCACCGGCTTGCGTGTTGCGCCGTTCTACGGCTGCTACCTGCAACGCCCCAAGGCTGCCCTGGGCATCGAGGAGCACCCGGAGCGTTCGACGATGCTGCAACCGGTCGTCGAGGCGCTGGGCGCCACCTTCGTGGAGTTTGCCGGCCAGTACAAGTGCTGCGGCTTCCCGATCATCTCCATGAACCGCAAGAACTCCCTGCGCATGGCCGGCAACCACCTGGCCGATGCCATGGAAGCCGGCGCGGACATCATGGTCACACCTTGCCCCCTGTGCCATCTGAACCTTGACGCGCAGCAGCCCGACGCCGAAGGCGTGCGCGGCAGCAAACTCGGCCTGCCGATCCTGCATCTGCCGCAACTGCTCGGTCTGGCCATGGGCTTCAGCCCCAAAGAGCTCGGCCTGCAGCGCCACGTCGTGTCCGCCATTGATGTCTTGAGTCACGTCACGGCGCCGACGGGAGGGCTGTTGGCGGCTAGTAGCTGAGCCGTGCCTGACTATGTTGGCGAAATATAGCGCCTGCGGGCGCACCCCACCCGCAGGCGCCCCGCTCTCCTCCTCCACTCCTTGCAGCTATCTCACCTATACGGTAGATTGTGAGTCGTGCGCGGGCCGCGGCTGGGCACGGGGCCGGTAGCCCCGCAGGGAGAAGGGTGCAAGGATGAGTGTACAGCAGGCAGCGCCGAGGCGGCAGCCTCCATCGCTGGCCGGGACGCTGGTTCCGACCGACACGCGCGGCGGGCAGCCCTGGTGGCTACAACCACTGCTGGTGGTCACGGGGCTGTCGCTCTTCGGCCTCTATTCCATCGTGGTGTCGTTGCGGGGCAAGGGCTTCGTGGACCCCTACCTGTCGCCCTTCTACTCGCCGCGCCTGCCCTTCGGCGGCATCTTCGCCCCTTTCTTCGTGCTGTGGGTACCGCTGGGCTTCCGGGCTACCTGCTACTACTACCGCAAGGCCTACTACCGTTCCTTCTTCTGGGACCCACCGGCCTGCGCGCGGCCCGAGGGCCGCGGCGGTCGCTACAGTGGGGAACGGCGCTTTCCCTTCATCCTCAACAACATCCATCGCTACTTCCTCTACCTCGCGATTATTGTCATGGTCGTGCTCTGGTACGACGCGATCCGCGCTTTCGATTTCGGCGGCCACTTCGGCATCGGCCTGGGGTCGCTGATCATGCTGGCCAACGTCGTCCTGCTCTCCGGCTACACTTTTTCCTGCCACTCTTTCCGGCATCTGGTAGGCGGCGGCACCGCCTGCTTTTCCTGTTCGCGGGGGGGCAACGCTCAGCACGGCTTCTGGCGGAGTGTCACTGCCATCAACGAATGGCACGCGCTGTTTGCCTGGCTGAGCTTGACTTCGCTGTTCCTGACCGATGTCTACATCCGGCTGCTGCTGGCCGGAGTGATCGCAGATCCGAGGTGGGTTTCCTGATGGCTGCACTCACGGATCGCTTTGAGAGCCACGAGTACGATGTGGTGGTGCTCGGCGCCGGTGGCGCCGGCCTGCGGGCGGCCATCGCCGCTTCCACAGCGGGCTGCAGCGTCGCGTTGATCTGCAAGTCGCTGCTGGGCAAAGCCCACACCGTCATGGCCGAGGGCGGCATCGCCGCCTCGCTCGGCAACGTCGATACGGCGGACAACTGGCAGGTCCACTTTGCCGACACCATGCGCGGCGGCCAGATGATCAAC
>DHIZ01000330.1:10771-11169 GCA_002404055.1 Chloroflexi bacterium UBA4733 | reverse complement strand
GCGCTGTTCGACCGCACGGCGCAGGGCACGATTTCCCAGCGGCCCTTCGGGGCACACACCTACCGTCGCCTCTGTCATGTCGGTGATCGCACCGGTCTGGAGTTGATCCGCACCTTGCAAGACCGTGGCGTCCACAGCGGCATCGACGTGTTCATGGAGTACACCACCACTCGCTTGCTGACCGACGACGGGCGCATCGCCGGCGTTTTTGGTTACAAGCGAGAGGATGGCCGGCTCTTCGTCTTCCGTGCTAAATCCGTGGTGCTGGCGACCGGCGGCTTCGGCAAGGCCTACAAGGTCACCTCCAACTCCTGGGAGAGCACGGGCGACGGTGTGGCGATGGCCTATGAGGCCGGCGCGGCCTTGCGCGACATGGAGATGGTGCAGTTCCACCCGAC
>DHIZ01000330.1:0-10638 GCA_002404055.1 Chloroflexi bacterium UBA4733 | reverse complement strand
CCGACCGGCATGGTCTGGCCGCCGGGCGTGCGCGGCATCCTCGTCACTGAGGCGGTGCGCGGCGAGGGCGGTTACCTCTTCAACGCCAGGAACGAGCGCTTCATGCTGGAGTACGACCCCAAGAAGAAGGAGTTGTCTTCGCGCGATGTGGTGGCGCGCTCGATCTATAAGGAGGTGCAGGCCGGGCGCGGCAGTGAGCACGGCGGCGCCTACCTGGACGTGACCCATCGCGGCGCCGACTACATCAAGCGCAAGCTGCCCAGCATGTACGACCAGTTCCTGCACCTGGCCGATGTCGACATCACCAAAGAGCGCATGGAAGTCGCGCCGACCATTCACTACGCCATGGGTGGCATCGACGTGGAAGCAGAAACGGGGGCGGCAACGCTGCCGGGTCTCTTCGCCGCCGGCGAGTGCGCCGCCGGCCTGCACGGAGCCAACCGCCTGGGCGGTAACTCGTTGGGCGATATCCTCGTCTTCGGCAAGCGCGCCGGGGAAGCGGCGGCTGCCTTCGCCCAGACGCTCACCAGTGCCGCGAAGCTGGACGATGGCCAGATTGAAGCGGAGATGGCGCTGCTGCTGCGTCCCTTCGAGAGCGTCGGCCAGGAGAACCCCTACCTCTTTCACGCCGAACTGCAGGAGATCCTGGGTACGCACGCCGCCATCGCCCGCACCCAGGGGCTGGCGGACGAGGGCCTGGCCAAGCTGCAGCGGTTGCAGGCGCGGGCGAAGGACTTACACGTCGAAGGCTCGCGCATGTTCAATCCCGGCTGGCACACCGCCCGCGACGACCACTTTATGTTGACGATCGGCGAGGCAATTCTGCGTACCGCCGCCCGACGCACGGAAAGTCGGGGGGCCCACTGGCGCCTCGACTATCCCGACAAGGACCCGGCCCAGGAGCGCCTGACCTACCTGGCGCGCAACGTCGACGGCGCAATGGTGATCGAGGCGCGGCCGATCCCGCCGCTGCCGCCGGAACTGGCCGAACTGCTCAAGGAGACTGCATAAGCGATGGCCGACATCACCTTCCAGGTGTTTCGTGGCGACGCCTCGGGCGGAGCCGAACAGCCCTTTCAGGTGCCGGTGACCGAGGGCATGGTGGTGCTGGACGCCATCCACTACATCCAAGCCCACTTCGCCGGCGACCTGGCCTGCCGCTGGAACTGCAAGGCGGCGAAGTGCGGCTCCTGCAGCGCCGAGATCAACGGTCACCCGCGTCTATTGTGCAAGACCCGTGTCGATGAGTTCGCCGGCAAGGACATCCACGTCCACCCGATGCGCACCTTCCCCTTGATCAAAGACCTGGTGACGGACGTCTCCTGGAACTACGAGGTCAACAAGACCATTGCGCCGCTCACGCCCTCCGAGGCCGATCAGTCGACGAAGCCGTGGATCATGCACCAGCAGGATGTTGAGCGTCTCTACGAGTACCGCAAATGCATCGAGTGCTTCCTCTGCCAGGATGTCTGCCACGTCCTACGCAACCACCACAAGGAGGCGGCGTTCGCGGGTCCGCGCTACCTGACCCGGCTGGCTTACTACGTCTTCCATCCGAAGGACACGCTGGACCGCATCCCCTTCGCCAGGGACAATGCCGGCATCGGCATGTGCAACATCACGAAGTGCTGCACGGAGGTCTGCCCGGAGCACATCCACATCACCGACAACGCCATCATCCCCATCAAAGAGAAAGTGGCCGACCAGTACTTCGACCCGGTGCGCTGGTTCGTGCGCAAGGCGACGGGCAAGAGCAGCGAGAAGGCGGCGAAGTAGGGGACGGGCCGACGACGCGACGCAGGATGCCACAGACCATGAGCTTACGCGCTGTTGTCGTCCGCCGGGAGGAGCCGGAACGGCTTTCCGCCTGGCCCAAGCACCGCACGAAAGTGGCGCTGGTCGAGGGTCAGGAGATCGTAGCAGCGGTGACGCTGCGCCAGCACGATGATCGAGGCGTCAGCCAAGCCCAACCGCAGATCCGTGTAGTGCTCGATGATAGCCTGCGCGGCGGCCACGTCCGCTGGGCTGAACGTTTGCAACTCGTAGACGCCCCGCCCGACATCGCGCAGCAGTTTGATCTCCTCCGGTTGCCCACCATGCCTCGCCAGAAGGTAGTCAAGCTCCGCCAGCACGAACGGTGAGAGGAGGCGTCGTTGCGGTCGGACCACCACTCTGGCTGCCAAATCGTGATCAGCCTGGCGAGGATCGAGGGCCGCCAGAAGGCCGCCCGTATCGATCAGGATCATCGCTCGCCGAAACCGACCAGATGTTCGTCTACCTGTGCGACAAAGTGCGGATTGGCACTCACGAAGATCGGCAGAGTTGGCGCCGGCGGTGACTGTTGGGCGACGGCTAGTCCAATGCCTTCACGAATGATCTCAGCGGCCGATCTGCCAGTCTCCAGCGCCGCACGATCCAACTGGACCTTCAAGGCAGCCGACAAGTAGACGGTCGTCTTTTCCATGCCATACAGCGTACCATATATTCACGGACGGTGGGGCCGCATCGATTGCATGCGCGCGGGGTCCCACCAGTAGGGGTCCGGTGCAGCTTCCCAGGTCGGCAGGCCCAGCCCTGTCGGGTTGTACACAGCCTCACCCGCTCGCAAGGTCAGTACGCATTGCAAGGAGCGATCACCGATAAGGGTCGCCTTACCGCAGTCGACCAGCGGGAAGCGCCCGTTCTCTGCCAGGCGGAAGACGGCGATGTCGGCCACGCTGCCGGTGCTGAGCGAGCCGAGCTCCGGGTGGCCGATCTCCTGGGCCGGCGCCCAGGTGGAGCGGGCGATGACGCCTTCCAGCGACATTCCCATGTTCAGGCACTTGTTCATGGTCGTCAGCATGTCGAAGACGGGACCGTTGACGTTGCCGGTGTGCAGGTCGGTGCTGATCGAGTCCGGCAGGAAGCCCTGCTGGATCGCCGGTACTGCGTTGCGATACCAGAAGCTGGCGGCGCCGTGGCCGAGGTCGAAGATGACGCCGCGCTCGCGCGCCTGCCACATGTGGGGCTGCACCAGACCGTCGTCAGCCAGGATCGGGAACTGCTGGGCGAAGACGTGCGTGTGGATATCACCCGGGCGCAGTTTCTGCAGGATCAGTTCCGGGTAGGGGCGCTCCGGCGTCGCCGGCCAGAAGTCGACCATCACCGGCTTCCGGCAGAGTTCGCCCGCCTCCACCGCCCGCTCTACCGCCGCCCAGGGCGGATGGGCCGCGTCGAAGGGGCGATTGGCCCAATAGTGGGCAGTCTTGATCCCGACGACGATGTCTGCATACTCCGCGGCCACGGCGGCGGCGAGCGCCGGCCGCATCTCGCTGACATCGTGTTCCCAGTCGCCGCCCATGCCGCGACCGACGATGTTGACGTAGGCGAGGACGCGAATCTTAGAACGGTCGATGATCCGTTCCTTAAACTCCGGAAAGTCGCGCCAGCCCGACGTGCCGGCATCGACGACGGTGGTGACACCGGCCGAGAAAGTGGAGAGCGCCGGTGGCAGGGATAGGTTGGAGCGGGCGTGGCCGGCGAAGACGTGACAGTGCATGTCGATGATGCCCGGCGTCACGTAGAAGCCGCTGACATCTACAACGCGACCGGCCTCACTGCTCGGCAGGTCGGGCGCAACCTGCCGTATCTTGCCGTCCGTTATGGCAATGTCCAGCACGGCGCTGAGGCCGTAGCGCGGATCAATGACGTGGCCGCCCTTGAGCAGCAGATCAGTCGGCATAGGCTCACGCTTCCGACTGTCGTCCCTGGGGATGATGTGGGGGCTGGACATTGACTCCCTCTCTCTGCCTGGTCTGCCGATGATCAGGATCAATCATAGTATGCGCGGCCGTGGAACCGGAAGCACCTGTCTGCTAGCGTGCTGCCGGTGTCGGCGCTGCCAGGATGCGGGCCTGGCCGGCGGGCGCCATGAGATAGAACAGGGCCACGGCCTGCTGATCGCTCTGGTTGGTGGGCCGGTGCGCGAGACCCGGTTTCTCCGTCCAGCATGAGCCGGCCGGCAGCACGACGTTGCGTTGCCCGGCGACTTCCACCGCCAGCGTGCCCTGCAACACGCAGAGGCTGCCAGGGCCGGGGTGGGTGTGCCAGAGGCCGGCGTAATGCGGCGGGTATAGCTCGCGGTCGAGCGTGACCTGCATGTTGCCGTTATCGCTGGGGAAGCTCTGGTTGAAGACGAACCGTGGCGGAGGCGGTTGCGTGCCGGTGGTGACGCTCGAGGTCGGCGCGCAGGCGGACGTCGCTAGAAGCAGGAGGAGAGCGCTGGCGGTCAGCGTCGCTTTTCGCGTCAGGTCCATCGAAGGGGGAGGCAGGATGGCGAGCTGCCGGCACGCCCGAGCGGCCCAGTAGCGCACCGTGCCGATCTCGGCGCTGTAGAGCTTGCCCAGCCTTTGCAGCACCAGCGCCTTTCGCCAATCTTCGGGCAAGTGATTGATCGCCCATATCACGGATGATACCGCTGCTGCGGTCTGCTATGCTTCAGGAAGACGCTAGTAATCGCTAGCAGTGCTGGTTGCGAGAGAATGACAATGGTCGAAACGTCGACGCGCGAGCAACTCAACATCTCCCTCGCCGGACAATCCGCGCTTGCTCGCCAACTGCGTGAAGCCGAAGTGGTCACTGGCCAGCCCAGGGCGCAGATTGCACGCTCGGTGCTTGCTGCGTTCTTGGAAACGTGGCTGCGGGCTGAGGAAGCCCGGCGGCAAATCATTGTCTCTGCGAAGCAAGCAGGGATTGCCAATCGAGCGACCATTGTGACGGTACACGACGTTGGGCATGTCCGTCCGCCCCGGCGCGACGGGGGCTATCAACCTGAGCCGTATCTGCCTAGAGCGCCGGTCCACTGAACCCGAGTGTGTAAGAGACGGCGGTATTCCGCCTTCATTTCGGTCGTCGTCGTCACGTGTCGGGCCAGTTCACCCTACGCTCAAGCGTAGGGCTACGTTAACAAAGGACGCTAAAGCGCCCTGGCCCCGACCCCGAGGATCATCGCCGTACGACAACGCGCCGCCGAACCGGACTCGTAGCGTCGTTTACGGCGCTTTGTTAACGTAGCCCGCCCTTTTAAGGGCGGGTGAACTGGCGGACGCGATTAGTGGACCGGTGCTCTAGGTAGTCGGCGATCACGCCGGACAATGTCCTGGTCCGGCCTCATGGCGGCATCTGCCTACTTGATTTCGAGAACGCCTGCGTCACATATCTCGCCGTCACGCCGCCGTTTCACCTGGCCCGGAAGCGCTTCGCCAACCCCGGTCTGGACGTTGCGGCGGTGACGGCGGATCAGATTGCCCAATTCCGGCGGCGCCTCGCGCTGGCTGAAGTGGCAGTCAATGACCTTGACGGCGCGTAATGTCTTTGCCGTAAGTGGATCTCTGAACGAGCTCCGCCGCGATGAGCAGCGGCAGCGCTAAGCTGGGCAGCCAGACGGCCAGGGCGATCAGGAAGCTGCCGGCACCAGTGCCAATCGGTGGATGGGTACCGGCCGCTTATTCTCTCAGTGCGCCCTTCAACTGGTCGTCGTACTTCTTGAGCACGTCGTCTAGCGCCTCGCGGAGGACGCTTGCCTCGTTGCGCTGGAGGGACCTGGCCAGATGGGCCAGGCGCTCCAGTTGGGTCTTGGGTGTAGTGGCTGGTCTTTCGCTCTCCCATTCCCACGTTCTGCAGGGCTGGAAGCCGTGAGCGACGTTCGCGCGGCGACCCCGAGTTGGTCCGATTGTTCTACGCCCGGTTGCTGTGCTTTTCCTAATGCGCTTCCAAAGCATGCGCCATGGCGATGATCTGGCTAGCGGGGGCGTTTGCGTCAACCATGACGCGGTGCAGCAGGTAGCGCTCGGCGGAGCGTTGCACGCCCGAACCGGCCAGTTGCACGGCGGCGTCGTAGTAGCGGGCGACGACCTGCACGACTCGCCTGTCATAGGCGCCGTAGGGGTAGTTGAAGATGCGCTGAGTCGGCCCGACGTGCGCTTCCAAATCCTGCAGCGAGCCGGCAATCTCATCGGTGAGGGCGGCGACGCTCCGTTGTCCCAGCAACTCCAGCCGGGGATGGGTGCGGGTGTGATCTTCGATGTCGAAGCCGTCGCTGTGCAACTGTTCGATCATGGCCCAGGTCATGTAGGCAGGGTAGGATTGGTCCGCATAGGTCGTGATCACGAAGAAGGTGGCCGGTACGTGCGCGGCCAGGAGCACTGGACGGGCAAAGCGGAACTGGGTACGCCAGCCATCATCGAACGTCAGGACGACGCAGCGGTCGGGCAAGGTGACGCCCGCGTCGCCTTTGACGTATTGCACCAGTTGCTCCAGCGGCACAACCTCGTACCCTGACGTCTTCAGGGCGGCGAGTTGGCTGGCGAAAGGCTCGCTCGCCTTGAAGTAGTGGTAGGTCAGGATGACGCAGTGTGCCGTCGTGCCCGGCGCGGCTTGTCTCGGAAGTGGGGTGGGTCCGGCGACAGCCGGCGTGCTGCTCGGCGCCGGCGGGGTAGGCGTGCTCGCGGCAGTTGCCGTTGGGGCAATCGGAACGGCGGTGCTCGTGGCCCGGGGAGGGCGCGTGGGCGTGGCCGGTGGCGTGTCGCTCGGCATGCTGACGAGTGTCACACGCTCGGTCAGAACGGCTTCAACAGCGTGGATTGGATGCGGCGTGCCGGTCGGGGTGAGGATGGGGAGCATCGGGGTGGCGCTTGCCAGGCCACCGGCCGCCGCGCTCGCCGTCCCGACGCCGACCGCGCTCCTTCGTTGGGCGTGCAGGACCAGGCCGGCGGCAACCAGACACACCGTAAGCAAGGCGAAAAACACGCGAGCGAATGCTGACACAGTCAAGAGCGTAGCACGAACGACGGAGCGTGGAACGGAGTCTGCTCCGCCTTCTGCTCGCGTCCTGCCCGTCCTTTGCGTACACTGGTGCGCATGCACTGGCGTCTGTTTGTCTTTCGCCTCCGCCGCTTCCGGCGTTCGGCTCTGGCCCTGCTTCTCGTGCTCCTGTTGGTTGCCGGGGGCTTGTTGACGTGGGGTCACCTCACGCGCCAGGAGTTTCGCCTCACGATTCGTGTCACCGATGCCGAGTTCGTCTCTGCTTTGGCAGTGCATTCTGCCTGCTGCCGGCTGGCAAATGCCACGATTAATCTCGCTTCGCCGTCGGCCACCTTTGTGCTGAAGCGTGGCGATTACACGATCTCCGCCACGCCCAGCAGCGAAGGCTACCAGCAGCACTGGTACCTCGTCCCAGCCCTCGTTCACCTTGACGGTGACCGCACGATCAATATCCACGGCACGTATGGGCACGGGTAGCGCCGCGCAGGAGACGTGGTCTTACGCCTCAGCCGCCTTGCGCTTGCCCTCCAACAGTCGTAGATCGTAGAACGGGGCGTCGTTGACGAGCGTGCGGCGGATTTGCACGGTGTGGACGTTGGGATGAATGTGCGACGTCAGGTAGCCGACGCCGGCGGGCGCCGCCACCTGCCGGGCCGTCAGCATGCCGCTCTTGACGACTTGCACGCGCAACTGCGTGCGCGCCGCGATTTGACCCAGATCACGATAGCCCAGATGGACGTGCCAATCCTCGCCAGTCCGGTTGTCGATCGTCAGTTCCCCGTCGTCGGTTGGCGCGCCGTTGCGGGTTTGCGGCATGGCAAACGGTAGGCGGTGGCGCCACCAGGGTCGCGTGGGGTCAGCCTGCGTTTCGGTTCGGGCCGGAGCTTCCGGCGGGCGGTCCAGGATGGCGGGCAATGGGACCTCCTCCCCTCAGTGTCGGCGTGTTGGGCGCCGGAACGATGCAATCAGGGACGATGCTCACTTCCACTATACTCCCCGAAATCGCCCGCTCGCGCAACTCTTTGGCCCCTCTCTCTCCAAACTGCTAAACTGAAGACGCATGGCGACAATGATCGCGAAGTTGAGGGGTACGGATATGGTAGCGGCAGCAGTCAGCCTCGCGGAGGCACGCTTCGATGAGTTCGGCGATGCGGCCTACGATGACCAGCTCTATGAGCAGCACGGCATTGCGACTGCCTTTGAGGCGGGCGACTCGCTTACAGAGGAGCAGGTCGCGGCCTACGAAAGCCAGGGATTCCTCGGTCTGGAGCATTTGCTCTCGCCGGAGGAGGTGCAATCCTCTCTTGAGGGCTTGCTGGACCTGATCGACGGGCGGTACCCGGACTTCCGGCACATCCAGTTCGAGACTGGCGCGCGGGCGTTGCTCGGCGGCATGGCGGCTGAGCAAAAGCAGGATCTGGTGCGCAAGATCTTCAGCTTCGCCGCGTATGAGCCGCGTATGAAGGCCATCGCGGAACACCCGCGTCTGCTGCAGGCGGCACGCCGGCTGCTCGGTGAAGAGCCATTGCTCTTCGAGGACAAGGCGCTGATCAAGCCGCCCAGGATCGGCCGCGAAAAGCCCTGGCACCAGGACCACGCCTACTGGAACCTGCCGCTGGGCACGCGCGCCGTCACCGCCTGGATCGCACTAGATGCTGCCACTATTGAGAACGGCTGCATGTACGTCATTCCCGGCAGCCACCGGGAAGGGCCGGTCGTCCACTTTCGTCGCCGCGATTGGCAGATTTGCGACGACCAGGTGGCGACCAGCCGCGTCGTGGCTGCTCCGTTAGCGCCGAGCGGCTGCCTCTTCTTCGACAGCCTGTTGCAGCACGGCACGCCGGCCAATAGTTCCACCCAGCGCCGCCGTGCCTTGCAGTTCGTCTACGTCCCGGCCAGCGCCGCCCGCATTAACCAGGCAGAGCGCCTGGCCGTCTTCGGTGGGGAGGGCAAAGGCGTCACCTGCTGAGCAGCTCGGTGGGAAGCACGGCCGCGACTGCGGTCTGCGGCCCAAAGACAGGACTGCCGTCCTGGGAAACGTCTCGTCGGCACCGCAGTGCAGTCTTTGGGCCGCAGACCGCAGTCGCGGCGCCGTTCTCTACAACCTACGTGCGCACCGCCTTCTGGAGGAGGCTCTCGGTGATGGGAGCAATGGTTGCGGCCAGCTCTTTTGGCGTGGCCTTGTTATTCCAGTAGGGATCAAACACCTTGCCCCACGCGCTGTCCATGTCCTGGAACTCCGTGGTGACCGGTTCGTCGCGCGCGTTGGCAAAGGCGTCCGAGTAGTTCTTCCACTTGATGCCCGGCTGCTTGGCCAGGGCGTAGTCACCGGCATCGCTGACAGCCTTGCGTGAGGGGACGCCTTCGGCTTGCTTGGCGCTCTCCGGGGACCCGAGGAAATCGACGGCCTTCCAGACGGCGTCGATCTGCTTGGTGGCCGCGGCGACGGCGTAGCCGTCGGCAGGGGCACGGGTGATCGCCTCGGTTTTGCCGGGCGGCAAGGGCAGGGGCGCGACATCCCACTGCAGGCCCTTGACGTTGGCCAGCGCTGTGGCCTGCCCGTTGTTGGTGAACCACATGCCGAGGCGGCCGGCGTAGAACAGCTTGTCGACGCCGGGCTTGGCATCGACGGGTGACGCGGCGACGCGATACTTGTAGATGAGGTCCTGGAGGAACTGCAGGCCCACCTGAGCCGGCGGTTGGTCCAATACAGACTTTGTGCGACCGGTGTCGAGGATGTGGCCGCCGTTGGACCAGATGTATGGCTGCGCGTAAACCCACCAGGTTGGGTGATAGTAGCCGAACGTCTGCGTTGCACCAGTGCCGCCGCTCAGTTTCTGGGCAACGCTCAGGAACTCGTCCCAGGTCCATTTCGGGTCAGCCCAGGAGTAGTTCGGGTAGGGCACCGACTTGTTGTCGAAGAGCGTCTTGTTATAGAAGATGACGGCGGGCTTGCTCTCGTAGGGGTAGATGAAAAGCTTGTTGTGCCACTGCGAACGCAGCCAGTCAACCTGATAGAAGTCGGTGGGCTTGACGGTGGTGCTGCGCGAAGCCAGCGGGGTGAGGTCATAGAGTGTGGTTTGCACGGCAAAGCTGGGCATGCGCTTGGACTCGAACTCCATAATGTCCGGCGGCGTCCCGCCGGCGATCTCGACCTGGTACTTGGCGTAGGCGTCTCCGGTGACCAGGGTGACGCTGACGTCGAGTGTGGGGTCCTGCTTGAGCAGGTCGGCGGCCAGCCCTTTCCACTTGGTCAGGTCGTCGGCGCTGGAGTACATCTCGAAGCGCATCTGCGCAGCCTTCCCGGCGGCTGCGCTGGTCTGCGCCGCGACCGGTGACGCCATCGATGCCGTAGTGACGACAGCAGCCGTGCTCACGTTCCCAGTGGTTGCCGCAGCGCTGGATGTCGTGGCGACCGCCGGTGTTGCCGCAGCGCCACAGGCAGCGAGGGAGACAGCGGCCAGACCTGCCGCCAGACCCACGGCGCCCCGCACGAGTTGCCGACGAGTGATCTGACGGGGAGTGACGGTGCCTTCGACCGGACCGGCAGCTTTCATTGGATATGTCCTTCCTGAAACCCTACATCGCGTCTCCAGGAGTCGACCAGTTCGGCCGCGAGGATAGCCAAACGCCGCAGGCGTTTCACCGGGACCGTGTCGACTGGAGTCGTTGACCGGAGAGTATAGAGAGTATCAATTGTCTGTCAAATTGATGGGTTAGCGCAGGCATGGGGCAAAGTAATGCACGGCAAGCGAACGACGTTTGTAGTTTGGAATACAGGGCCGCGACTGCGGTCTGCGGCCAAGAACGACGGGCGACTGCGGTCTGCCGCCCTGT
>DHIZ01000053.1:298-7174 GCA_002404055.1 Chloroflexi bacterium UBA4733 | reverse complement strand
AGTAGAGTCCCAGGAAGTGGTGTAACAGAGGTCTAGCGACAAAGAGACCACCGCGTCATTCTCACGAGCGAAAACAGTACTAACTCGAGGAGGTGACGAAGTGGTCAAAGAGAGCATTGACGTTCTGGGGCTGCTGCGCAAGCGCGGAGTGGAAGGAGACGTCGACTTCCTGCGGGAGGCGATGGCCGTGCTCGTACAGGCGATCATGGAGGCAGAGGTGACGGAGCAGGTGGGCGCCGACTACGGGGAGCGGGCGCCGGAGCGACTGAGCCAGCGTAACGGCTACAGGCCGCGGCCGTGGGATACCCGGGTAGGCACGCTAGGCTTACGCATCCCCAAGCTCCGTGAGGGGAGCTACTTCCCGTCTCTCCTGGAACCGCGTCGGCGGAGTGAACGGGCGCTCTTGTCGGTAGTGCAGCAGGCCTACGTGGAGGGCGTTTCCACCCGGCGGGTTGACGACCTGGTGAAGGCGCTTGGCTGTGACGGTATCTCCAAGAGCCAGGTCTCGCGCATCTGTCAGGAACTGGACGTCGTGGTGGAGGCGTTTCTGGGCCGCCCTCTGGATGGCGGTCCCTACGTCTACGTCTGGTTGGACGCGCTGACCCAGAAGGTGCGAGAGGCGGGGCGCATCGTCAACGTTTGCGTGGTGGTGGCCACGGCGGTCAACGCCGAGTGGCGGCGTGAGGTGGTCGGCATCGATGTCGGCACCAGCGAGGACGGCGCCTTCTGGCTCGCCTTCCTGCGCTCGCTGGTGGCGCGGGGGCTGGGTGGCGTGCAGCTCGTGACCTCAGACGCCCACCGGGGGCTCAAGGAGGCGATCGCCACGGTCTTCGCCGGCGTCTGCTGGCAACGCTGCCGCACCCACTTCATGGCCAACTTCCTGAGCCGGGTGCCGAAGCGGGCGCAGCCAGCGCTGGCGCCGATGGTGCGCACCATCTACCAGCAGCCCTCGCCGCAGGAGGTGCACGCCCAGCACCGGCGCGTGGTGGAACAGCTCGAGGAGCGCTTCCCAGAGGGCTGCGGCGCTCCTGGCTGAGGCCGGCCCGGACATCCTCGCCTTCGCCACCTTTCCTGTCGCTCACTGGCGCCAGATCTGGTCCAACAACCCGCTGGAGCAGCTGAACAAGGAGATCAGGCGGCGTACCGACGTCGTCGGCATCTTTCCTAACAGGCGAGCGATCCGGCGTCTCATCGGCGCGGTGCTCGCTGAGCAGCACGACGAGTGGGCAACGGGCCGATGTTACCTCAGCGCCGCATCGGTACCTGAGCTGGCCGTCACCGACTACTTCGTCGAGCCGAAGGAGGTGGTGCTACTGGGCTCGGCATCTGGTTGACCCAATTGTGAGGCTGGCGCGCTTTTACACCACTTGACGGGACGTGACCGAGACCTTGAAGCGAATGATTGAGGAGTGCATCGTCAACGACCCGCGCTGGGATCATCAGCTCGACGATCGGGGAGACTACTACGCGCAGATTATTTTAGCCTTCGGAATGGAGATTGAGCCACTTGCGCGACAGCTTCAGGAAAGAGACGACATCGATGAGTCGACGACAAATGCTTGGCTAACCGTTGACGTTCTGGCTGCTCTGGCCAAGCGCGGAAGCGACGAAGCTGCGGCGACCCTGCGCGCCTACATCGCGAGTGGATACCACGTTCGGCGAGCTTTGGAAGGACTAGCAGGCTCAAGCCGGCCCGAGATCTGGGACGGCCTCGATTGGGTTCTGTCCCCGCGATTCCGGGACCCAAAGACGCTCGATTGCCAAATCCCTTGGGGGTCACTTGACGGCAGCCCGTGGAAGGACGGGATTCACTCACCCACTCTGCTCGGTGAAGTGCTCCGAACTCGCCAACAAGAGCGAGGGAACAAGAACGAGCCAACGCCAGACTACTCGACTGCGACGACAGCTGGCCTGCTTGATGACGCGGAGCGGACTCAAACTTGGCACCGGATGGGTCAGATCCTTGAGCATCGTGTTTCGGACGAGGATATGCAAACACTTCTTGAAGCAGTCGAT
This sequence comes from Chloroflexi bacterium UBA4733, assembly GCA_002404055.1. The sequence continues at coordinate 5,158 of DHIZ01000053.1, read as the reverse complement.
GCGAAGCGTCCTTGGCGGGCCGTGGCTGCACTCAAAGCTTTGGAGCTGCGACGGGATGAGCGCGTGTTCGAACCCGCAAAGCGCGTCCTTGAGCAATGGCAATGGGGCGGCTGGAGCGGGAGAAAGCAGCCCATGGCACTTCGAGTTGCAGCAGCGAAGGCACTCGTCGAATTGCCATCGGAGCTGGTGCTCCCGCTTGCCCGCGAATGGCGATCATCTCGATCGTGGAAGTTCAGGAAAACCGCGATAGAAATCCTCAAACGCCATGTTACGCGCAGCGACATACCCTGGATAAGAGCTCAACTTCAGCGACGAATCACAAATGGGCACATCTACCCGTTCTGCGACTATGCTCAGATGCTCTCAAGGTTCCCTGATGACGGACTGTTTGTGAGCCTGCGACGCATCTTTAGGGAGTTCCCATACTCGTATGGACGAAGATTCCTCGCGGAGGCGATGGCCAAGACCGATCCGAGTTTTGGCTATGATCTCGCCTACCAGTGTCTGTGGGACTGCGAGGAATCGGTCCGATTGATTGGCGCGAAGTCGATTGACCTCGGAGTAAGCGGCGCGCGCACACGTCTCGCAGCGTTTGCCGATGACCAATGGGAAGACAATGAGGTTCGGGAGACCGCTCGAATGAGGCTGGCTGCCTGACGACTTTGCTATGTCGCGGCTAGTCGAGTGAACCGCCGACGGCTCGCAAGTGCGGTACGAGCGACATCACGGCGTTGTCCTCGGCCACCTGGTCCCAGCCGCCGATGCGGTTCTTGCCGCAAGACTTCGCCCAGTTCAATGCCATGGCCGAACGCACAGAACGCGGGCCCGGTAGCGATAGTGTTTGCATCGTATCCGTCCTTCCCCCGCAAGCGACCTACGGAGGCCCCTCGCGTCCAATAGACGGAAGCTTTGACGAAGCCGTTACGATGGTTAAGGTAGACGCCGGTCAACGTTCGGAGTTACAGCACAGCTTTTGGAAAGGATGTCCGAGTTTTCGGGTCGGGTCATCCGCATCAATTGACCTACGTTTGCGCGATTGCTACGGTGCACGCGCAATGCCTAAGCGGTTGTCCAGGCCAGAGTGGGAGCGATTTCTGAAAGGGCGCCACGTCGCGGTGCTGGGTACGGTCGGGCCGGGCGGCGAGCCAGTACTGACGCCGATCTGGTACCTCTTTCGCGAGGGCAAAATCCTGATGCGTACAGGCAAAGACAGCGCCAAGGCGAAGAACATCGCGAAGGATGCCCGCGCGACCGTCTGCGTGCAGGAGGAGCGAGTGCCGAATCGGAGCGTCACAATCTATGGGCGGGCGATGATTGCCCCGGAGGAGGCAGGGCTTGGCGCGACGATGGCCCGGCATTACCTCGGAGCCATCGCCGGAGCGGCCTATATGCGCGTAGCCGCCGACCGGATACAGCAGGGCGAAGAAATAACGCTAATCGTGACGCCGGAGCGCGTACTTACCCAGGACTTTTCAGCGGAAACGCCGTTGGTGGGACGGATCTGGCTGATCGCCAAGCGGTTGCTCCCGCCGTCCCTTTAGCCTACGCGCCCTACTCTTCGGCCGCCGTCACTGAGGGGTGAAGTTAGTAGTGGTGGCGTAGGTGGCGCCGTTGAGGCCGAACGTCACGTCGATTACCACCTTGTAGCCTGACGTCAAGGTGCCGATCTGCCGGCTACATGAGGCTGTACCAGTCGCGTCGGCGGTCGCGTCACACATCTTGTCTGCCGCCTTTTCGTGCCATACCGCGTGCATGATGGCTCCGGTTGGAGCGATGCCGTTGGTACAGCCTAATACTCCCGTCACCGTTTGTGTGTAGTTGGGACTCGGCGGAGCAGGGAGGCTCATTGTTGCGGTGGCTGTACAGAGTCCATTGTCGGTTCCGACCGGAGTGGCGGCCGCGGTCTGCGTGGCTGACGACGACACTTGAGGTGTCGTCGCCGATGAACTCTGACTGCTAGAGGCGCTTGGCTTTGCGGTTGGCGTGGTCGTGCTATCGTCGCTGCTACTGCAAGCGGCGAGCAGCCCGACGCAGACGACCGTAGCCAGCACTAAGACAACCCGAAACCGTATACGAGACATAAACCTCCTTCGGTGAATATCTAGATTATCGGAACGGAGCGCGTGTGACTATTCAGGCGACGTTGCGCAGTGCCATGGGTCTTGCACCGTCTGCCAGAATGCCGCGCGGAAGGCTCTCCCGCAACAAGTTCGAGTCGCGCGGGCGGAAAAGTGCGGATCAGAGCCATTGGCAACGCCCGAGTTAACTCCGACAATGGGTACGGGATGCGTCTTTTCAAATTGCCCTGGTTCGTGACCGTTACTGCGCTGACCGCTGTCGCGTTAACTGGCGTCATCGCTGCGGGCGGACCACGCATCCTCGCTCAGGGTAGCGCTAAGCCGGACAACGCGGTCGTTTCAATCCGCGGCGATGTCAATTGCGACGGCGTGTTTGACAGCTCCGACGTTCTTGCCATTCTCCGCGAGGTGGCCGGTCTCTCAAGTGACGCTGCTTGCAGCAGGTCGGCGAATGTCCTCTGCAGCGACCCTCCAGACGTACGAGATACGCTCGCAGCGCTTGCCATTTTGGCCGGAAGTCCGCCCACTTGTGCTCTTACCCCGAGCCCCGCGAGCGACGATACAGGAACGCCGACCCCCACGGCGACGGATACGGCTACCGGCACTCCGTCTCCCACGCCAGCGCCAGCAACCGTCACGCCCACTGGCACTGGTGAAGTAACCGACTCGGGAATCGACGGTCTCGTTGTCGAGGGTCCGACTTGCCCGGTGGAGCGGGCCGGCTCTCCCTGTCCAGATCGGCCCCTGGCGGCGCCGATCCGCATAACCTCGATAGACGGTGGCGCCGGCAGCACAGTTGAAAGCGATGACCAGGGCCGGTTCCATGTCGCGGAGCCGCCAGGGCAGTATGACGTCCAGCCGCTTCCAGTCGATGGCAGCTACTGGCCCGCGCCTGGGCCTCCTCAGCGGGTGACCGTCGCGGCGGGCCAGTTCGAGCAGGTGACCGTAACGTATGACACCGGCATCCGGTAGAGACGTCGCCGGCGCCAGTTCGGCAATCAGGTTAGATGGAGGGCGTTGAGCGTCGCGTCGCCGGCGACGACCAGTAGAATGACGCGAGCCGTCTTGCCGATTCCGACTGCCACCAAGAAACGCCAGAAGTTCATGCGGATGGCGCCCGCGGAGATCCCCGCAAACTCGAAGACCGGGTTCGGAATGCATGACAGAATGAGCAGGGTCAAGAAACCGTAGTGGTCCATCAGACCGTGGATTACGCGTGCGGCGGCTTCGAACCAGCGGCGCAGGGGGCCCGTCATTCTCAACGGGTGCTCTTGAGCCGCCGCGCGGCCCATCATGCCCGCCAGGTAGGCAGTCGATTCGGCCAACGTCATGCCTGCCGAACCCGCCACTATCACACCCGGCTTGAAGAGGGTTTGTGAACCGGCGATGATAGCGGCGTGACCAGCAACGGGTGGAATTGGTACAAACCAGGCCGCCGTGGCGAAGAAGTTGATCAGGAAGATACCGAGGTAGCCAAGACCTTGCAGGCTGCCGCTGTCAAGCCAGCCCAGGAGATATGGCACGACGGTGATAAGCGCCGTTATCGGGAAGATCGCAATAATTGTGGCGATCACGGCCCAACGCGGAATCTTCTCCGAGGGTATCCAGGATGGCGCGTCGAGGATCACCCTGGGTAGTTGAGGCCCGGTATGAGCGTGCGTGGAAACCATGTATTTTGTACCGCTTCAACAATAGCATCCGAGCTGCGGGCGCGCCTCGCTCGATGGGTTTCGATTTCTTGGTGGCTCCGGCTCACGGTCGTTGTCGCAGGCGCCGTCGCCGGGGTGTTCGCTGAGGGAGTCGCGGTTGGTGCTGAGTGGCGTCGTTGCTAGAACAGGAGTCGACGACCCAGCAACGAGAAGACAACGACGGACCCGACGAAGCTTGCTCGGAGCGAACTGGCCACTACGTTGATGAGCTTCACTTTGAGCGAGCGTGTTCGGTCTCATGCCACACGCCAGAGTTGGTGGCCCGGGAGGGACTCGAACCCCCGACCCGCGGTTTAGGAAACCGCTGCTCTATCCTCTGAGCTACCGGGCCCCGCGGCAAAGCGGTGGTGTGGGCATAAAACTGGTGGAGATAGCGGGACTCGAACCCGCAACCTCTGCATTGCGAACGCAGCGCNNCCGCTGCTCTATCCCCTGAGCTACCGGGCCAACAGATACGATTCTAGTGTTTTTTGGACCTTCACCCCAGCTAATTGACAGCCTGTTGACAGCCCTTAATTGCTGACTTCAGCAGATCGATCCGCTCAGCAGCATGCGTTGCCTGAAAGATATAGCCCCAGAGGTTGTGGATATCCGTATGAGTCCGCTCCTGGTTAACTTTTCCCAGAGATACGGTGCTAGATAGCGGGGTGCCAACAACAGCACGAACGAAAGTGCCCGCCCACGCCACCTCCTGGGGCGGCAGTACAGTTCTAGCTTCTGGATCTCAGGTATCAATATCTCACGTCGCTTGCTAGCGATTTCAATCCTGAAAGATCAAAGTACTATCTTCAATGACGAGATTTCCCTTCGTCATGGGGATGCGTATCGCTTGCTGTGTAGATATCCCCACTAATGTACCACGCCTGGGTTTCTGGCCATGGGGGTGTCGAACCCATTCTGCCGGGAACGAACGGTTGTCGAACGACTCGTCCCGGCCTTCCGAGCCCGCTTGGCTGCATCGAGGAAGCGTGAACGAGCGAAACGGCAACGAGATTCGGTCGCCCGGCAGACGCCGAAGGGCGCCCGGCGGTTTGCGCAGGGGCGCGACTATTCTTCGTTAGTGTCCCATGTCC
>DHIZ01000053.1:0-195 GCA_002404055.1 Chloroflexi bacterium UBA4733 | reverse complement strand
TTCTTCGTTAGTGTCCCATGTCCGGCCCGGCTTCCGCTGGAACTCCCTTCCAACGACGTGGCCGATCCCGGCCAACGCCACGAGCAGCGCAAGCCTGTTCACCGTGCCACCGGTCTCCACACCGGATCACTGTCCGAGGCGCCGGGCGGGCTGACGCGGGCCGGAGCGGTGCCGTCTGCGTTCATGACGTAGATG
>DHIZ01000048.1 GCA_002404055.1 Chloroflexi bacterium UBA4733 | reverse complement strand
CGTCCACGCCCACTGGCCACAACCGACCAAGCCCTTCGCTCAGGCGGTCGTCCTGCTCTGCTAGGCGCCCGTGCCCCGCCACGTCTGGTGGTCGCCACCGCCGACCTTGCTCATGATCGTCCAGCACCGCCCCCTGCGGCCCGCCCGCTGCCGAACGCCGTCACGACACACCGGACCCGGCCCAGGCGCGTCGCTCACCCTTCCGTTCCCCACCCTTCCACGCCCAAACCGCCTCCCACAGCACCCGCTCACCGCCGCCTGGCACGTCGCTACCTTACCGCCCGTTCCCCTGCTACCAACCACCTGGTTAACCTAAGTAAGCAGTATTGAGCCAAAGCCGGCTCCGGTTGCAGACGCCAACGTCTCGGCTGTTGTTGTTGGGATTCCCGTATCTTACCCCGACGCCTGTGCGATCAGGCCCGCGCGGCTGCTAGCCGATACAGTCCGTTTCCCTTCACGGCGTCCTTGCCGGCGTGGGTGAACTGGCCCCAGAGCAGCCAGGGCAGGAAGGGGGCCAGCGGACCGCCGAAAGTGACGCTGCCGACCAGCCCGCCCATGGGGGAGCGCGCCTGGCGCCGGGTGGAGTAGGATTCCAGTTCGATCCAGCGCGTGGCGTCCTCCAGCACCGTCACCTGCTCCACCGCCGGCAGCAGTTGGGCGTGGTCGAAGGGCAGGCGCTGCCCGCCGTAGCGCACGGAGAGCGCCTCCAGGCGCTCCAGCAGGCGCAACAGGAAGGGCAGAAAGGCCAGGCGCTGGACTAGCCGACCCTGGTCGACCAGGCGCAAGGGGGTGAGAAACTCCAGCGTCAGCCGCTCGGCTTCCGGCGACAACGTGGCCACCGCCTGCACGTGAGCATCGGTGATCGGGATGTCGGGCACGGTCACCAGGTCGTCGCCGGCCTGCATGACTGGCCGCTCCTGCTGGGTAAGCGGGTTGACGGCGGTGATCCGCCGCACCACGAAGCGCCCGCGGCCCCAACCGCTGCGGCTGCCGGGCTGGGGCCGGCCGATGCCGATGCCGCCTTCCTCCAGGTCGCGCACGCCGACGATGACGTAGGGGAAGAGGTCCAGCGCGCGAGCAAACAGCGTCAGCCCGAAGTCGAGGCGTTCGCCGGGCTGGTACACCGTCTGCGCCTCCACCGGCGGCTCGATGGTATACGGTCGCGGCACGTCGACGCCGCGCACGCTGTCGTCGTCGACAGTAGCGAGCAAGGCGCTGATCGGGCAGACTGAATGATGCGGACAGCGATGGCAGAACAGCTCCGGCTTGTTGATACAGAAGCCGTTCCCCTGCCCCTCATCGCCCCGCAAAGCATGAAACAATGCCCCGCGCAACGCCGACCCTTTGTGCGCCTGCAGTTGGATAGGGGTACGCACCTCGCACTCGAAGCGAAGCTGGTGGGCGGTGAAGGCGCTCGAGGGACTCTCCATATGTTGCAGTTATCGCCGTCTAGCTCGTGCTGCCGAGTCGTTCGTAGGCCGTGTAGCCCCGGCTAGAAGCTACTCTCCGGTACGGCAAGGCCACCGGCACCAGAATCCGATCGCGTTGCACTTTGGCCGACTGGGCTGAATACGTGTTGATAGCGCCAAACGTCGCCTTCGGTCCCATGTCGTCGAGATACTGGATGAGCATGTTGCTCGGAAAAGAGTTGCCTTGTTCGCCGACCACAAAGCTGAACGTGCTGTCGAGTTCCGCTACCTCTTGCACATTGTCTAACTGGAAGAAACTGGAGCGCTTGCCAAAGTAATTGACGACGGGCAGCAGTCCTTCGATCCGGTTGCGCCCATCAGTGCTCAACGCCCGAAGGTCAAAGGCCACGGTGAGATTGCCCACAAAGTGACATAACTCACGGAAGCCAACGGAAGCTGTGTACGTAGCCGTGCTCTCCTCGGCTTCGGGTTGCGTCACCGCAAGGGTATCCGTCTCTGCCGGGGTCTCCGCAATCCCCGTCTTTGCCGATGACGGCGCGCGAGCCTCTCGCAAGATTTTCACGAAGGTGTTCGTCACCACCGCGTGTTCCGGCGGTTGGAAGCGAATCGGCACATCGCGGACAAGCGGGAAGACACCGGCGCCGTCCTCGCCTGCCCGATAGGCAGCATCAATCAGAGCCATTTTCACAGCGTACATCGTCGGCACCAGATTGGTGCGACCGCCGGAACTGGTGGTCGTACTGGAGCGCAGCGAGAACGCTGATGTCGGGCGAAACGAAGCGGCAAGCCACATGTGCTCGACCTCAGATCGCGGTGACAATAGTGGCGAGTTGGTCAGCGAAGCCCGCGCTCGATTCAAAGCGAGATACGTCAATAGCACCGTCACCGACCATGCGGTTGAGGCTCGCCGCCGTCTCTGTCATCTGCTCAACATAGTTGGCGGCCAAGGGGCTGGCCGTCGGCGCCGGAGCGGCGGCACGGGACACGGTAACAACACCTTCAAAGTTGAGCACATGGGGATGCTGCGTGTTTCGATGCGCCCCGGCAGTCCGCAGGAAGGTATAGAGCAGACTCTGGATGAGCGCCTTTTGCCGGTCACGCCTCTCCTGATCCGAAAGTGCATAGGAGCGACTCACGTCGTTGTAGCCTACACGATGCAATTCAACGTGCGCCACGACCGCATACACGCCGGAACTCGCGGGCCGGTAGAAGATGTTCTGGCCAGTATTGGCCCCCGTTTCGTCGCCGGCGCCGGCACCGCGCTGCGCCAGGTCATATTTGACGTGGAAATAGCTTTCCGTGCGCGTCTTTTCGGGCAGGCCGACCATCCAGCCGAACTCAACCGTCGATTTACGCGGCATCGAGCGCTTGCCCTCGGTGATCAGGATGCCTTCGGTGTCGTCCAGTGTGCAGTGTTGGAGCAATTTGGTGGTGATCTCGGCATTGTCTTTGCTGGCGCCGAGCTGGTTGATGAAGTCCCGGTCCACGTTGACACGGTTGGCACTGAACACTTTGCAGCCGGCACACAGTGGTAGGGCGCCCTCGGAGGCGGTGGCAATTGTCCACAAGTGCTCTGCTTGAATGTGCTTGAGCATGTCGCCGGAAATGGCGTTGACCACCGCCAACTCGCCCTGACCGTCGACGATGTGGACCATACGTGTCTGAATCTGGTTGCCTTCACCGCCTTCATTGTTCAACGAATGCATGTCAAGCGTGAGCCTGCCGCTGAGACTGAGGGATCGAATCGCTGCTGCCATCACTCTTTCCTTTCCTGCTATTCCGGCTCGCCATTGGCATCGGAGCCGCCAGCACTATCACCTTCATCACCTTGCGATCCGCTCACCGGTGGCTCCGCGGCTTGCTCGCGCGGGTCACGGGCGGAGGCGTAAGCGAGCAGGAGCATCGCCGCCACTTCGGCCTGATCGCCCAACCCATCCAGCAGGCTGGTGAAGCTGGCAATATCGTGAGTCGTGACGTGGGTGCGCCGCCGGATCGGGCGCGACGCCTTGCCATCTTTGGCGGCGCGTTCCTCAATTTTGGCGTTCTCCACGTCGTAGTCCATCACGAACTTGCCGATAGCTTTGAGAAACTCGCCCGGGAAGTGCGTTTTGCGCTCCAGGTCCTGGAAGAGGCCATAGCGAATCTCATACTGTTGATCGCCCCTCGCCTTCCAGTATTGCTCGGTCACGGTTGAGCGGCGAATAGCGGTGGCGATATTGCGAAAACCATCATTGGCAAAGATTTGCCCGTACGGTGCTGCCATCTCGGTGATCAACCTCCTTAATAACGGTACGGTGAACTGTGACGCCGCCACGCGGCGGTTCTTCTGTTCCCGGGCGCGCATCAAGTGGGCTGCGTACCCGGTGAGCATGCGAAAGAAGGGCGTCAGCCCGGCGGCGCTACTGGAGAGGAAATCACGGTAGAGCTGCAACAAGCGCAACTCCTCAGTCTTTTCCTCGTCGAGGCCACGGATGACGCGCCGGTGTTCTTCAATGATGTCAATCCAGACGGACGCCGATTCCGCGTTAATGGCAAACCAGCCTGGTAAGCCGATGAACGAGGTGTTCGTCAGGGCTCGGGCATTGCCAAGGCTGGTGAAGTACGCCGTCTGCAAGCCTGCCACAATGTCGGAAGGACGCCGTCCCATAAGGTCCAGGACGCTGCCGGCGGTCGCCTCCGCAGTCAGCCCGGAGCGAACGATCAGAAACCGCGCCAGCCCCAGTGAATACAGAATGTCCACTGTCACTGACGACCAGGGCGTGCGCATGGTCACCAGTTCCTGCCAGAGATCGGTCAACAGCGAGGCGTCGGCGTCCGCTGGCGCGATCACCATGACTTTGATGTCCTTGCCGACCGCCAGGGCGTAGGCAGACCGCCCCATGCCTATGTAGCGCAGCCATTCTTCGAACCAGTCAACAAAGACCGGCGGCAGCCCGGCAGCTCCCGTGCCGTTCGGCTTTGGCCGGTTGACCCCCTTGCCGACTGACGGATTGAACGTCTGCACGGCCGAGACATTGGGTGCGAAGGCCGTATGCGCCTCCGCCGGGTCGCCCTGCGTTTCCAGCGCTCGCAACTTGGCTTCAACGGCCTCGGCGAACTTTTGCGGGTCCGAGCGGCGAATTTCGGCATGTAAACCGTTATAGCCGCCGAAGGCTTGCAGCACGTTGAAATTCTGGTACAGAAACCAGCCATCGCGCGGCGCAATTTGCTTGAGCCGTGCTTCATCGTCCTCGGTCAAACGCCCACGCGCCTTACGGAAGAGTTCCCGCTGCTCCCGATAGTTCTTCAGGCGGTCCCGCTCGCCCGCGTAGTCAATGCTGTTCATCGTCGGCGCATTTGGATCAATCTTGCCGTCCTTGCGCGGTAACAGCACGTAGGGATAGCCCGGATATGCATGTAAAGCGCCGAGGTTGAGGGCGGCGATGCCTTCGGCAGCCTCGACCGCGTAGCCCCAGCCTTCGTCACGAATCGTGACCGACTCAGCCCCTGCCTGGGTCAGCATGCCGGCCAGGCCACACGCCGCCAGAGCATCGGCGTAGGTACCCGTGCGTTTGGTCAGCCAAAAAACGGCCATCGGTCTGGACCTCCGGCTTTCGTTCCTTCTTGATCCGCCAGCCGAAGGCGGCGAGCGATGTAGAGGTAGAGCCAGTAACTATCTTCTTTCGCAGCCGGCACCGTAAGCTGCTTCCCGAACCGCACACGTATGGCGCCGTCCGGTCGTTGCTCCAGTGGAGCGGGAAGGCAACCTAACGTCTCAGTCACTGCACCGCTCGCTTTGGCGACCAGTTCAAAGGGCGACAACTGCTCCGTACCGGCGGAGTGATGGCGGGCAATAGCAGAGGCGAGGGCAGCGACGACAGAACCACCGGCAGGCCCCGTGAGGCCACGTGTTTGCGTCGCCGCTGAAAGGATGCGCAGCACGGCGTAGGCCCCCTCCGGCGCGTGGGGGCCACGGCGATATTGACCGGTCTGGACACCCTGTTGCCACTTAGCTCGAATGGCCGCATCCGAAGGATCATAGTTCGTGTGTGCCAACAGGCCGTCACGGTGCTCTCCCTGGTCAATCTGCCACTGCCAGGCAGCATTCTGCCACTGCTTGCTGAGTTTGCCGACGTCATGCAGTTGGGCGACCAAATGCGACAACAACTCAACGCTGCCGGTAGGCAGTCGAAGAGATCGTTCCAGCCGAGAGCGCGCCAAGGTGGTCTTGCCGGTGACTGCATCGTGGGCCCGCACGACAAGGTTGATGTGGTCCTGATACAGCTCCTTGTGATAACTGTAGGCTTGCCACGCCCGGCGGCCTCCAGCCAGGGCCGGGCAGCAAAAATTCCCGGACGCACTTCCATCGGGCCTGAAAGTGAGGCCGATGGTGGGCGAGTAGTCAGCATGGGTGGACATGATGCAGAGCACCAGAGCCGCCCGAGCCTTCCGCTCGTCAACGACGGGGTGCCACTCCGGGGCTGGCGTCGTCCCGTTATCGCTTGAACCGAATTCCATCGTGAAGAGCGCGGCCAACTGGTTCGCTCTCTTTAACGACGAGATGATGCCCTGAACGGTCAGGCGCGGCAGGGAGAACCCTTCCAGCGGCCCGGCCAGCGAAAGCTGCTCCGGATCGTTATAGACGTACACTGTGACGGCATCAATGTCCCGCACGAGGTCGCGCACGCTCGCCGGTGATCCACTCTGCTGCGCCTTTCGGACTTCCTCTGCTCGCACGCTGGGAACGACCTGCCCCAATGTCGTCGTATCGTCTTCCTTGTGAACGGCGTCCACCAATGCTTCCTCGGCGGCGGCATCAAGTACGGCATCCATCCGCTTACTGAGTTCAGCGCTGGTGGCGTCAACCAGTCGCCGTTGCTCGGTATACGGACCGTACTGCGATTCGCCCCGGTCGTTCTGCTCCAACGCATAGACGTGAACAGTGCCGGACTTCGGCTCGGCAAAGCGCGCGCAGCGACCAGCTCGTTGCAGCACGGCATTGGCTGGAGCGACCTCTGTGTGCATGACAGTACACGAGATATTCAGCCCGACCTCAATGACCTGCGTCGCTACCAGAATGACATTGCCATCCGCCTTTTCGCCCAATCGGTTGAGCAGGACCTCCTCAACACGGCGGCGGTCCGAAGCCAAAAAGCGGCTGTGGAGCAACAGCACCTCAGGTCCGTCCGCCCCCGCTTGCTGCCGCAACTCTTCTGCCAGAACCTGCGCTCGGCTCACGGTATTCACGACCACGATGGAGCGATCCCGATGCGCGTTGGTGATTACCGCCGCAGTGAGCGATTCGGCATGCCAGACATACCGGCGCTCCTTTCCTTTCTGGCTCGGGATGACGCGCGCTTCTTCGGGCAGCACGACAACTTGCTCTGCGTGCAGGCGCTCGGCCACAATTGCCGCAGCATCAACGGAAAGGGTAGCAGTCATCATCAGCACGCGTGCATGATGGACCAGGCGGGCGGCTAAGTCAAGGGCAGTCGCCAGCGCCCGCCCAGGTTCGAGCAGATGGACTTCATCGAAGACCACATACGCCCCAAGCAAGGCGGCAGCGGGTACATTGGCGAGCTTGCCGGGTAATGACACCGGCACGCCGATATAGGCGCTGAGCAACTGATCAATCGTGGTGAAGATGACGTCGCCAGTGAAAAACTCGTCTTCGCGCTGAGCGCCTGTCTGTATTGTCACGCGCAGCCCCGGTGCCACGGAACGACATGTTTTCTTGACCTGCACGTATTGCGCCTGGGCCAACGTGACCAAAGGGAAGGCGAAGATCAGGTGATCGGCAAACTCGATACCATGCAGCCTGGCGTACAAGAATGGGAACAGCGCTGCGTTCGTCTTCCCGGCGCCGGTGGGAGCGCGCAGCAGGACATTCTTGCCGCCCAACAGCGTGGATGCCACCCGCTGCTGATAGGCGAACGGCGTATTGCCGAAACACTCGCCAAAGGCCTGTGCGATTTCATCCATATTCGGCGCTCCCGTTCAGTAGCCCACAGTCGTCCCTGCTCTACGTTCCGTCTGCCGCAGGAAAATGCTACAGCCCCAGTTATGCGGCGGTGGCCGGAGAGACCAATGTACTTGTCCGAGCACCCCCGTTCAACGTTAAACCAGTTCGGGCGCAACGCCCGGCACACGGATAAGCACCGCTGACCGCGAGGACAAGACGTCGGCGGACAATCGTGGGTTCGCACATCCATTGAATATCTCACCGTCCTCGCTACACCGCTCGCTCGGCGGGTTCGGTGACTGACCAAAGGAAAGACCCCAAATCGCATCTGGTCCATTACAGCCGCCCTTCCGTTCTACAATCAAGCCAAAGGCCAGAGTCGAACTAAGCTATCCGTCCTAGTTATGGTAATGTGGTGCTTTTTCTCGGCGACGCTTGGTGGGACCATATGGTATACTTTTGTTCGGTAGTCTTCTCCCGTCCTTACCCCAGATGAGAAGTGACAATTGAAAAGAAGCTATGGCAATAGCAGGGGGAAGTTGCCCAACTGGAGAAAGGAATTTGTCTTGGAACAGGTAACGCCGCCTACCTCTGCAGACTTTACGAGCAGGCTGAATGCCATTCTGGAAGAGGCGCACCGGGAGGGTAAGGATGCAGTGACTGTTCTCGCAGGAAACCTACATCGCCAGGTTAGTGGTTATCCAGCAAGAAATCATCGAATGCCGGTTTGCTGCAGTGTGATGCGTCGTAAAATGGGATCAAGTGACGAAGTGATCTATGCTCCCCCAAAGGGGTCTGGAGCTACACTATTGGTTCGGTATAGGTTTACGAAGCACTGACATTCGGCGCACCTGAAATATTGGTGACGTTCTTCGTACTGATGTAAGTACGTAGCCTTTTCCTGACGTAGCGCCAGCGTGGCGGGGAATGGTCGGACGCAGACATTTTCGCTGGACACTGAGTAGATATCCCCTTTCGAGGTGAAGTTATGCGGCCATTTAAGGTGTCACGACTGTTACGCTCCCTAATTGCCGTGGTTCTGTTCATTTTGGCTGGATGCGCAAATTCACAAGTAATTGCAACACCGCAACCACTGGTTGTACCGACGCTTGAGGCTTTGGTACGACCAGCACCATTGGTCCTGTCTCCGAACGACACCTATCTCGTTCGACTTCTGGCTCGAGAACCGTCTATGTCGACGCGATTGAACGACTTGGTCCAGGGATTAGCTAACCAAATGTTGCCGAGGCAGCAGATCTTCGACGACGCACGGAGCTACCATCAAACCCTTGCGAGTGATTTCACGGTGATATACGGTGCTGCTCAATATGCTAGTTCGCCATACCGCTGTCTCGCGCGTATAGCGCTCGTTGGAAACATCACCAATACAATTATCTCTGCCAGCGTTATCAACACGGCTGGATACGCGCCTGGTGGTCCGAGTAGCAGCAACATTCTCTCTGCTCAGCAGTACCTGCCGGTAGGCTTGCGCGTTGATAGTGCATTGGAAACGCAATTGAGCCGAATTAACAGCGGTCAGTCATTGCAGCCATTGAATATCGCAGAAGTAATTCAGGGAAACCCGAACGGCCCTGCTGTTCTCGCAAACTTGTGTCCCTCCATGGCGGCTGCAATGACGGGTTCGGTGCCACTGCAAGCTGCTATCTCAGATAGTCCCAGCACGCCTGTCCCGGACATCTCCGCTTCGGCTCTAGCACCCATATCCGCAACGGAGTTGCCTGAAGTACCTGATTCGGCGGATTTTCGCGCGTTTGTCGAAAAGACATTGGTCCCGCTTGCGCACAAGGGTGCCGCAGCCTGGTCGGGACGGTTCACGCAGCCCATCATCGCCGGTGGGTGGCGTTCGTCTGGCCAGCCTGTCGACGCTGCCACAGCACTCAGGAATCTTCGCGAGTCTCCAGAGGGCGGTCCTGCGAGAGTAGCGGGGATTAGTGACGGTACCAACGCCGGAATTCCAGGTCACTACGCGCTCCTGGTGCCAGCTAACGATCCCTCCTTTTCCCGCGCGCTTGTCCTCTCCTTTACCTGGCTTAGCGACCACTGGTCCATTGACAAGGAGCTACTCACAACGCCGAGTACTTCTACGCTTCGTATGAGCGTCACCATGCTCTTTGAGGGCCCGCCGGGCCACCCAGGCGACTTCCAGCCGTTCCCTCTGCCATCGCAGACTCCGACAGGCCTTTCAGATCCTGCCGGTGCCACAGTAACCTTACAGGAGCGGACAGTCACCGGAGTAATCCTGGACGTACCTGACGGATGGGCGATGCAAGATATTTCCCCTGCTGGTTCGACTGCCACGATAACGGAGCTAACGTCGCCCTCAGGCAAGAATCGCCTCACGGTGCATATCTCGGGGTGTGTTAACTGCGGCCGTGAGCCCCAGTCTGCTGAGTTTTCAAGCTATATGGTGCTGGACTGGCGCCTGGTCATCCCGCCCGGTGCTACGTCGATCAGCAATCACGGAGCCTGGATTACATACCCGTTGCCTGACGCAAATGGGCAGCCGGTCGCCGCAACATTAATCATGGACAAGAGCACGGGGGGTTACGTGGTGGTCACCTTTACTGGCCCGATGGCGGCGACGGCAATCGGGCAGACTGTCCTGCGCAGTATCCAAAGCAACTAAACACTTGGCTAAGGCCTGGTGCCATTGACCGCCAGCACCGGCAGGTATCCACACTCCAGAGGGATAGAGACCGCGGCGGGTCGAAGTCAAAGGCAGAACCGTCACGTTCCGCACTGCGTCATTGAAGTCCTCGTTGTTGACGATCAAGACCGGTCTCGTCCCACGCTGCTCCGATCCCCGGGTGGGGTCCAGGTCCGCCTCAACCACACTCCATTGAAGGCGTGGTACTAGTGGGTCACGCGACAATTAACTGAGATATCCGCCTCTGGCGTGAATCCCAACTTAATTGCGGCGTGACCCACTAGTCAATGCTCCGGGTTATTTCCTTGATTGCTGGAAGCGCCAATACCAGCGGAACCCGGGCTTTGGCGATCACCCGCTCATCGCTGAACTCGCCGCAGAAAACGAAAGCGTTACCCCGATCGGGCGACCGGCCGCCAGGCGACGGAGCCGCGGCTCGTTCCAGGCATCCCAATCATCGCTGGTGGCGTGGAGCTGCTGGTCCACGGGGGTACGGAGCAGATGTCCATCCGCAAGCTGGGCTTCCAGGGCCAGCGCCCCCACCAGGAGGCGGTCGCCTGGTAATGTCTCAATGCTGATGACATTGCTCGCGTGCACCAGTTCGGGCGGGAGGGGAACGCTCAGGCGGGGGGCAAAAGAGCCTAAACCGGGGATGCTCCCCACTGCTCTGCCGTTTAGGTGGAGACGACGACCCGCACCACCGCCATACCCTGCCAGATGGAGGCGCGCAGCGACAATTGCTGCATCCGCCGGCAAGGGCCCGGCGGGCGGGGCCGTTGGCGGTGGCCGGCGCACTACCTCGACTTCACCGGGCCTGCGCCAGCGTAGCTCCGTCTGCACACCGGCGCCCAGGGCGTGCCAGCGCAACGTCGCCCACTCGCCCTCGACGATCAGCTCGTTCCAGCCGGGAGCGCCATCCTCCAGATACCCGCCGAGCAGTTCACAGCCCGCTCGGCCGCCGCAGACGGCGCGCACGGCGTCGAGTGGCTGGGCAGGCAGCCCCGGAAAGCCGACGGCGGCGCCTTTCACTTGCAACCAGCGCCGACCTGCCGGCAAGGGGTGCAGGCTCCAGGCCTGATTGTGGGCGTGACCACAGAACAGCGCCTCAATCGGGAAGCGCGCCGCCAGGGCCGCCAACTGTTGCGCGTAGACGCGGTCGGTAAAGAACGGCCGCGCCACAGCGTAGGCCGGTTCGTGGGCGGCCAGGAACAGCCGACCGCCCTGCCCGGCGATGGCCCGCGTGGCCGATTCGAGCGCTCGCTCCAGTCGGGTGAATTGATCGGGGGCTGCGAAGTTGGGGTCATCCAGCAGAAAGAAGTGGACGCCGTCCCGCTCCCAATGGAGCGGCGCCTGCGGGCCGCACAGGTCGGGCCAGGCACGGTTGCCATCGTGATTGCCGCGGCACAGCAGCAGCGGGGTACCGATCGACCGCAGTGTGTGCATGCCGGCGCTGAGTTCACGCGAGCCGGCCGGCTCCCGATTGCCGTGCTCCGCCAGGTCGCCCGTATGCAGCACGAGGTCCGGGCACGCAGCAGCGACCTCTGCCAACAGCAGGGGAAGGACGCGCTCGGTGAAGGTCTGATACCGGTCGGCATCACTGGCGCCGCTGACCGCTGCCGGCAACAGCGACGATCCGGGCAAACGCCCTGCCGAGGGAGCGTCAAAGACGTGCAGGTCGCCGATCACGGCTATTCGCATGGCTGGAGCCGCACTTTCTGTAGGTTAACGATGCGCCTGCACTGGCGCAAGGCCATAGCATAGCCGCTATCCTGCCTGTCCGACACTCCCCTGTCAAACCACCCCTCCTCCCGTTGCCCTCCCCATCTCCCAGGATCTGACCTCTTTCGAAACCCCTCCATGCTGTCACCCTGAACTGCTTGCTGCTATGCTTCTGGTAAGGACGGCCAGCAGACGATCGCTAACGAGATCGCCAAAGCGTACCCCGGTCAACCCACCATGGAACAGGCGGCGAAATCCGCTGTCGCGGTGAGGGATCGGGGGCTGAAGCAGTCCTCGTAGCCGGAGCAAGTGATGGAAGGCAGACGGCTGGTCTTCACCGGCCAGCGACGAGTTGAGTTGCAGCCGTTTGACGTGCCGACGCCCGGCCCGCATCAGGTGCTCGTTCGCACTACACGCACGTTGGTGAGCGCCGGCACCGAAGTCAAGGCCTTTCTTGGGATCCAACGCGGCGGTGGCAGCTACCCGCGCTTTTCGGGCTACGCCCAGGTCGGTGTTGTGGTGGCCGTTGGCGACGGCGTCACGGCGGTACGGTCCGGCGATCGTGTTGCCACGCTCAAAGGGCACGCCAGCCACGTTCTGGTCGATCTCAGCCCGATCCCCGTCCCACCGGAAGGAGCGTTGCCAACGAAGCAATGGCCGGGCGCTCCTGATTGGCTTCAGGTAATTCCGGTCGGCGTGTCGGATGAGCAGGCGACCTTTGCAGTATTGGGCAGTGTGGCGCTGCACGGTGTGCGCAAGGCAGCGATCCATTTGGGTGAGACGTGCGTCGTCGTCGGCCAGGGGGTGGTAGGCCAACTCGTGGGACAACTGGCTGGGCTGAACGGCGCTCGGCCCGTGATTGGTGTCGACTTGGACATTGAACGGTTGGAACAGTCCCGCCAGAGCGGACTGGACTTTCAGGTAGCGGCAACCGAGGACACTGTTGCTCAGGTCTGGGCGCTCACAGACGGGCGTGGCGCCAATGTCGCCTTTGACTGCACCGCGACGACGCGCGCATTTCCCTCGCTGCTGCAGATGGCGGCATTCGCCGGGCGCATCGTCGTCGTGGGCAGCCTCGTCGGCACCGTAGAGATTTCCCTCTACGACGAGTTGCAACTCAAGGAATTGACGATCATTGGTGTACATCAACCAAAGGCGCCTGGCTACTGGCATCCAGCGGTGCCCTGGACACAGGCGGTCAATCGCCGCAACATTTTGGATTTGCTTGCGGTCGGTCGGTTGCGAGTCGAGCACCTCATCAGCCATAGTGTGCCGGCTACGGCAGCGCCGGTTCTCTACCAACAGATGGCTGCTAGCCCCCACGGCTGGCTGGGCGTCATCTTTACCTGGGAATAGGAGAGCATACTCCATTGGAAGCGTTCCGGGATCGGCTCTGGCGTTGATGTTGACACCAACCCTAAAAGCAGGTCTCGTCTTTTCCCTCGCTGCCCCAGATGGCCTGGTGCTCCTCGCGGGAGTGTCTCTGCAGCCCGTCGCGGACGTACCAGAACTGCAACGCCCGCCGCCGACGCGGTGAGGCGTTGGGCGGGGTACCGTGGTGCAGCAAGCCGTGAAACACGAGCAAGCCCCCCGGCTCGAGCGGCACAGCCACGATGCGGTCGGTCGCGACATCCGTGTCGCAGATTTGATGATCGCGGCGACCTCCGAGACGAACTTCGCGTTCTCGTCGCCGCCGGGACTCACGAAGTCCACCTTGACGTCCGGACGCTGCTGTGCAAATGCGGCGAAAATGCTCTTCCAGGTCTGCTGCTCCGAGTCCTTGAGTCCACCGGTCGAGAACCATTGCACCGTGCGAACGGCGGTCGCCGGAGCAGTAGCCGACGACTTCACCACGGAGCTGGAGTTGCTGGCTCTGGCAGTGGTCGCCACCGTCGACGAGGACGTGCTCGCGGCATTCGTCGTGCTGCTCGCCGCTGCGCTGCCGGCCACCGCGACGGCGCTGCTCGGGGGCGCCGTCGTTGCTACGGTCGTAACAGGAACAACCAACACAGTTGAGGATGACGCAGACGTGCTTGCTGTTGTTGCTACCGGACTGGCTGCGCCACAAGCGGCGAGCAGGACTCCTCCGACAGCACCAAGGCCGGATAGCGCAGTAGCTCGGAGTAGCGCGCGACGGGTCAAGTACTGGACCATTGCTTCCTCCTCATGGACTGGTACGCACATTCGGCCGGGAACGTGCTGTCCTGCAGCAACTATCAGAGAAGTGAGATCCCCCGTCAAGGTATGGAGTGCCCCAAAAGTGCCGCAGTTGTCCCAACTGCTGGCGGACAGACGGGGCTTCGCCACCGAAAGTGTCAGTGACCTTGCGGCTATCGCAGGTCCGCGCTACTCTAGGTGCTGGGTGGTGTGGTACCTGCTGCGGCTCGGTGCCGAGTCAGGCGCCGTGCTTCGCCGGTTTTACCCCATGGAGATACACCGGATGTCTTTCCGGACCGATCGCCCGTCAGCAGAAGATGCCGGAGTGGCAAGGGCCTGGGTGCGTCACGCGCTGCTGCATCTTTCAGATCCATCCCGCTTGCTGCGCAACCCACTCACAATGGCGCTCGACACCGAGCGCCCGCTCTCCCCTGCGATGCAGGGGAAACTCATTCGGGAGCGCATCCTGCTGAGTATGGAAGCGCTGCGTCCCCCGGCCGCTACGCCAGAAGCGTCGCACGCCTGGCGGAGCTATCAATTGCTCCACCTGCGCTACGTCGCAGAACTCGACGTACTCGCCGTATGCATGAAGCTCGCCATCTCGAAGAGCGAGTACCACCGGGATCACCGCGTGGCGCTCGCGGCAGTCGGCGCAGCGCTGCTGGCCGCAAGCCATAACGGCGGGGGCGGTGTGCCCCCGATCAACCAACCCAGCGACGACACCATCATCACGCGGAGCAGCGC
>DHIZ01000397.1:11784-12006 GCA_002404055.1 Chloroflexi bacterium UBA4733 | reverse complement strand
GTGGTCGAGGAACTGGCTCACCGATTCGATCGACTCCCCGGCGTCGCGGCGGAGCTTGGCTGCTGAATGGCGGAGGATGTGCATGTCGGTCTGCTGAAGCGCGGCGAGCGCTATGTAGCTTCGTCACCAGAGGTAGGCGGAGCGGGTCAAATGACACCGGTCATGGCCAAGGCGCGGAGGTAGCTCTTGATCGCGGAAGGCGGGTAGCGAATGAGTGATGGT
>DHIZ01000397.1:0-11533 GCA_002404055.1 Chloroflexi bacterium UBA4733 | reverse complement strand
ACGTGTGGTTGGTGAAACGCTGTGGCGGGGCATGTCCTTCGGGAGCGGGAGACAAATGCACCCTCCAGTACTGTCCGAAAGGTGCCCCGCAGCCGAAGCCGTGGAAGACCGCGAAGGGCGGCTGGCGGATCTGGCGCTGGAATGAGGAGTACCGCTGCGAGTGCCTCAGGCCGGGTGCGTAGCGAAGCCCCTTCGTCAGACGCTCGGGCGGGCGAGGAGCGGCCTCACACCCCAATCGCCTCCGCTACCCTGCCCCAGCTCTCGTCCCGGCTGCCTTCGAGCCGCCGCAGATACACCGCGGTGACCGCGAGCGAGGAGTGGTCTAGGAACTGCGACACCGCCTCGACCGACTCCCCAGCATCGCGCCGGAGCTTGGCAGCCGTGTGGCGCAGGACGTGCAGTCCGGTCGGGGAGAGCCCGGCCGCGGTGAGGTACTTGCGAAAGCGCAAGTAAAGCGTGCCGCTGGTGATCCCGGCCGCGCCGGTGCCTGCCTGCCAGAGCGACTCGTCCGGCCGCATCGCGGCGAGGTCCTTGCTGCAGTCCGTCAGGGTCACCTTGATAGCCGCGAACGCGGGCGCCGGCAACTCTCTCCGACCGCGCTTGCCGCCTTTGCCGCGGTAGGCGTAGAACGCGGTGTCGCCCTCGACGGTGAGGTCACTGGCCTTCAGGTTCACCACCTCGGTGCGGCGCCTG
The DNA here is from genome assembly GCA_002404055.1 of Chloroflexi bacterium UBA4733. The sequence continues at coordinate 10,840 of DHIZ01000397.1, read as the reverse complement.
CCAGTGAGCACCAGCGTCAGGATCATTGCGCGGTCGCGGCGGCCGGGAACCGTGTCCGGGATGACCGCGAGGAGTTTCTTAACGTCGTCGCCGCCGTAGCCGCGCGCCTGCGACTGCCCGGTCCGTGGCCGCTCCAGTGCGTCGCAGGGGTTCGAGGCGATGGCGCCCATGCGGATCAGGAAGCGGTAGAAGCTGGAGAGGCAGGCGATGCGTGCCCCCACCGTGACCGCCGACGGCTTGCGACCGGACAGGCCGACCCCGTGCGCCCAGGCGAGCGCCTCGGGGCTGGCGATGCGGTCCGGTGTTTTCGAGAGCGAGCCGAAGAAGTGGGTGAGCATCCGGCTGTAGCTCTCGACCGTGCGCATGGAACCGGAGCGGCGCTGCTTCTCCGCGAGGAAGGCATACAAGGCACGGTCCCACGCGCTCGCGGAGTCGTCGGCTCGGTCGGGTAGAATCGGGGTCGGCATGATGGACCTCCTTCATTGAAGTCAGTCACATACAGCCATACACGATCGCCAAATAGTCGCTCCGGCACGTGTCAAGAGTGATGCACTATCGGTCGTTGGCAGGATCGGCCTCGTAGCTCGCAGGAGCGTGGGGCGTGCCTCGGCCGCAACTTGGCCAACGGGCACAAAGCGGTGAACAAGAACGAAGCCGGCCGCGTTGATGTATCGACGTGCAGGTGCAGGAGCCGAGCATGGCGCAACAGCTTCGGACCGGTGCCGCTGCTGGTGGACGCCATACCGCCGCTGGTGGCATAGTGCATCGAAGGAACTCGCCGTGAGGGGCCGCTAGTGTTCGTCTCCCCCCTCGGTTCAGCTTATGACGGCGGCGCCATCAATTTGCAGATCCGCCTCCACCGTCCCACCTCCTGCGGGCGGGAAATGATGACGTAGGAGGTTCAGCTTCCACTACCGCGGGTTCGGTGCTTCATCAGGGGGCAGACGCGATGCCAGCGTGGGCGCATTCGGCGAACCGGAACGGCGATTGGCAGCCACTGGACGTCCACCTGCGTAACGTCGCCGCGCTTGCCCGCGAGTTCGGCACCCCGCTGCGAATTGGCGACCAGAGCTACTGGGCCGGATTACTGCATGATCTTGGAAAACTCGACGAGGCCTTCCAACGCCGGTTGAACGATCCCGCGATTCACGCCCCGCACGCAGCGTACGGCGCGTGCGTCGCTGCTGACGCGCGAGCGTACGAGGTCGCCTTTGCGGTCGCCGCCCACCACGCCGGCCTGCGCGACCGTTCCGTCATCGCCGCACTCCCGCAGGAGAACCCACCGAACTACCCGACGGGTCCCACGTACCAGACCCGCGCACGCGCTCTCCTGGATCGGGCCCGTGCCACGCTTCCGGAGCTACGCGGCGCGCCTCCCGCGACGAGCGGCGGTGCCGGCGCCAGTGAGCTCGAAGCGCTTGAACTCCGCACGCGCCTGGTTTTCAGCTGCCTCGTGGACGCCGACCGACTCGACACCGAGCAATTCTACGCACCAGAGCAGAGCGCAGAGCGCCACGGCCAGGTGGCCTCGATGATGGTGCTCGCCGAGCGCGTCGAGCACCATCTCGACGCGCTGCAGGTGGCGGCGCAACCCGGACCCGTCAACGCGGTGCGGGCCGAGGTGCTCGCTGCCTGTCGAGCGGCTGCCGCAGCGGCGCCAACCATGGCCACGCTGACCGTGCCGACGGGTGGCGGGAAGACGCTCTCGTCCCTGCTCTACGCCCTGCGGCACGCAGCAGTCAATGGCCTGCGCCGGGTGATCGTGGTCGTACCGTTCCTGGCAATCATCGAGCAGAACGCCGCGGTGCTTCGGGCGGCACTCGGCGAACGGGGCGACGACGAGACTCCCATCGTTTTGGAGCACCATTCCGGGTTGATCGTCGACCACGATGCGGGCCACACCGCACGCGATCCAGACGCTGAGCCGCAAGGCGGACACGCCATCTGGCGCCGGCTTGCTGCCGAGAACTGGGACGCACCCGTCGTGATCACGACGGCCGTGCAGTTTCTGGAGAGCTTGTTCACGAACCATCCCTCCCGGGCACGCAAGCTGCATCGCGTGTGCAAGGCGGTCGTCGTGTTCGACGAAGTGCAGACGCTGCCACCGGGGCTGTTGCAACCAATCCTGCGCATGCTGCAGCAGTTCCACCGTGAATACGGCACCAGCTTCCTCTTCTGTACCGCGACCCAGCCCGCCTTTGAGGAATCACACCCGGGGACCGGTGATCGGTGGGTCGCGCACACCCTGACCGAGGTGGCGCCGGATCCGCCGTCGCTCTTCAATCGCCTGCGTCGGGTGCGGGTGCGCTGGCCCGCCGTAGAGGAGCGCATCGACTGGCCCGCACTGGCAGAACGCCTGGTAGCGGAGGAGCGCGCCCTCGCCATCGTGAACACCAAGGCACAGGCGGCGGCGCTGTTTGCAGCCGTGCGGGAAGCCGCGCCGGACCCCGATGCGGTCGTTCACCTCTCCGCGCGGCTGTGTCCGGCGCACCGGCGCGTGGTGCTGGATCGCGTGCGGGAGCGGTTGCGCGCGCGGGCGCCCTGTGTGGTGTGCGCCACGCAGCTAGTGGAAGCCGGGGTGGACCTGGACTTCCCGGCGGTCTACCGTGCGTTCGGACCGCTGGACGCGATTGCGCAGGCGGCGGGACGCTGCAACCGCGAGGGGCGGCTGCCAACGCTCGGGAGCGTCGTGGTGTTTCGGCCGCTGCAGGGTGGGTTGCCGCGTGGCACCTACGCCACCGCCACCGACGTGACGGCAGCGTTGCTGCAGACACACGGCGGCGAACTCGACCTGGACGACCCCGGCCTCTACCGCCGCTACTTCGACTTGCTTTACACGGTGACGCCGCTCGACCGCAGAGACGTTGCGCCCCTGCGCCAGGTGCTCAACTTCCAGGCCGTGGCCGATGCGGTACACATCATCGACGAGGACACGCAAGGGGTGGTGGTGCCCTTCGGTAGTGCCGCAAATCACCTGGCGCAGGTGCGACGGGGAGAGGAGGTGACACGCGGGCTGCTGCGCCGGCTGCAGCCGTTCAGCATCACCCTGTACCGACGAGAGTTCGAACGGGCGCTGGCCGGCGGCGCCATCGAGGCGCTCGTAGACGACACGCTGTACGTCGCGCGCCCCGGCTCCTACGACGCGGAGCTGGGGTTTTCCGTCAGCGGCGATGCAGCAGACTACATCGTGTGAGCCCGACGGACACCGTCGCGCACGGAAGGAGTCCCATCATGCAGGCGAGCCTGCCGGTGCGGGTGAAGTTGTGGGGCGATCTTGCCTGCTTCACCCGTCCGGAGCTGAAAGTCGAACGCGTAAGCTACCCGGTGATGACGCCCTCCGCGGCGCGGGGTGCGCTGGAAGCCATCCTGTGGAAGCCCGAGTTCCGCTGGGCGGTGGACCGCATCGAGGTGCTGCGACCGCTGCAGTTCCTCGCGGTGCGGCGCAACGAGGTGCAGGTCAAGGCGCCCACTTCCACCATCGAGAGCTGGATGCACGCCGGCAAGGACCCGCTGACGCTGCCACCGCTGGTCGCGGACTCGCGCGGTCGCGGCGGCATCGCCACGCAACGCAATACGCTGGCGCTGCGGGACGTGGCCTACATCGTCCAGGCCCGTGCGCTGGTGCGGGATGAGACCGCGGCGGCAGGCAACCCGCCGCAAAAGTACACCGAGATGTTCGTGCGCCGGCTCGCGCGCGGCCAGTGCTGGCAGCAGCCGTACCTCGGTTGTCGCGAGTTCGCGGCGGCGTTCTCGACACCGGCCGACGACGATGTGCCGGTTGCGGTGAGCGCCGATCTCGGCCTGATGCTCTACGACGTCGTCTTCGATGCGTCCGGGAACGTGCCGGTATACTTTCCGGCCCGGTTGGAAGCCGGCGTCATGGACACGTCACCCGCGGCGGCCATTCCCGACGCGCGGATGCAGGGGAGGCTGGGACTGTGCTGATTCAGCGGCTGCAGCAGTTCGCCCAGCACGATCCAACGCTCCGGGCCGAGCTTGCGATGCCGGCCTTCGAACAGCAGCCGGTGCGGTGGTTGCTGGTGGTCGATCAAACGGGAAACTTCCAGGGCCTCGTCGACCGCATCGACGACGACAAGAAGGTGCCACCCGCGTTGATCCCCAAGGTGGGGGCGCGCACGGTAGCGCCGTTGTCGAACCTGGCGGTCGACAACGCTGGCTACGTGCTTGGACCGAGTCCCGAAACGACGGAGACGGATCGGCGCAAGCTTCTGGCGCGTTTCTCGGCGTTTACGGACCTCATGCATCACGCAGCGGCCGCAACAGGCGATGCCGGGTTGCAGGCGGCCGCGACGTTCTACGACGACCCGGCGCAGCTCGCCGCGCTGCGCACCGAGCTCGCCTTGCGCACGCCGGCGGCGGGTGACCGCTACGCCTTCACACTGGCTGGCGACGACCTGCGGCTGGTCTGCAACCGGCCGGCTGCAATGGACTTCTGGGCGCAGCATGTTGCAGAGCGTTCCCAGGAGCGCGGCACAAAAGCACGAGCCGGCCGGGGCTCCCACGAGCGTGTCTGTCTCTGCTGCGGACGGATGAAGCCACCGGCTGACCGGCACATGACCAAGATCATGGGCGTCCCCGATGGCCAGGCGTCGGGCACGTCGCTGATCTCGTTCAACGCTTCGGCGTTTGAATCCTACGGGTGGGAGGCGGCGTTCAACAGCCCCACGTGTGGAGACTGTGTGGAAGCGTACAGCCGGGCGATGAACCGTCTCCTCCAGCGCCGCGGCGTGCCGCGGACACGACTCGACGAGGGCGGGGCCGCCATCCTCTACTGGACGCTCGGCGGTGAGCCGCTCGACCTGGCAGCGTTTTTCGAGCAGCCCGATCCCGAGGCGGTGCGGCTGCTGCTGACCGCGCCGCGCCGCGGCGACAACCGCTTGCCAGCGGTGGGCGCTGAGGCGTTCTGCACGGTGGTCCTGGCAGGGGCGGGCGGACGGGTGATGGTGCGGGCCTGGCTCGACACGACGATAGAGGCCGCCCGTACCAATCTGGGGCGGTGGTTTGCCGACCTGCAGATGGTGACCGTCTGGCCGCAACGACGCGGTGAGGTCGTGCTCCGTCGGAGTGGCGAGCCGGCCCTGCCGCCGTCGCTCCGCACCCTCCTCGGGAGTCTGGTGCGGGACCCGCGAAGAGTCGCCGAAGACGTGCCGAAAAACCTCCCGGCGGCGCTGCTGCGGGCGGCGCTCACGGGCGGGCCGCTGCCTGCTGCAGTGTTGGCGGCGGCCGTGCACCGCCTGACGGCCGAGAACGGCAACGTCGATGCTTGGCGCGGGCCGGCGCGCTTGGGACTGATTCGGGCGGCGTTGAACCGCTCGCCCGTGACCAGAGGAGGGCCAGTGATGACCGAGGCACTCGACCGGGAGCAGGTGAGCCCGGGATACCTCTGCGGCCGCCTGCTTGCGGTGCTGGAGGCGGTTCAGTACGCCGCGGTGGGGGACGTGGGCGCCGACATTGTGGACCGCTTCTACGGCCGCGCCGCCAGCGCGCCGCGTGCCGCCTTCCCGATCCTGCTACGGCTCGCGCAGAGTCACCTTCGAACCGTCAAGCGGGACAAGCCGGGCCTCGCGGTGACACAGGAGCGTGAGCTGCAGGAGATCCTGGGCAAGTTGCCCGGCGGGCCTGGCTTCCCAGCGTTCCTGCCGCTGGAAGAGCAGGGACGCTTCGCGCTGGGGTTCTACCATCAGAGGGCGGAGCGGTTCCGGCGCCACAGCGGCGAGCACGACATGGCAGATGACGATGCCACAGCGGGCCTTGCCCCGACAACAGCATCAGGACAGTGAGGAGCGTTACCACTATGACCACGCAACCCCCAGCCACCACAAGTCCTGTCGCAGTCCGCCACGACTTCGTGTTGCTGTTCGACGTGCGTGACGGCAACCCGAACGGCGATCCCGACGCCGGGAACATGCCGCGGATCGACCCGGAGACCGGCCACGGGCTGGTTACTGACGTGTGCCTGAAGCGCAAGGTACGGGACTACGTCTTCGCGGCGCGTGGTGACGGCGTGCCCGGCTATCGCATCTACATCCAGCATCAGAGTCGGGGCGGCCACTTCCTCAATGAACTGCACCGTGAGGCGCAGGATGCAGCCGGCATCACCGGGGCCGATGAGAGTGAGGCACGTAAGAACCCGCCCTCGGCACAACGTGAGGCAGCACGGCAGTGGATGTGCCGCAACTTCTACGATGTACGGACCTTCGGTGCGGTCATGACCACCGGGGTGAATGCAGGACAGGTGCGGGGCCCGGCCCAGATCACCTTCGCGCGCTCGATCGACCCGGTTGTGCCCACGGAGTACGCGATCACGCGCGTCGCCAAGACAACCCTGGAGCGGAGCGAGAAGGCCGGGACCACCGAGATCGGGCGAAAGTACACGATCCCGTACGGTCTCTACCGCGCCCACGGGTTTGTATCCGCCTCCTTCGCGCGCGACACCGGCTTTTCAGAGGAGGACCTCGCGCTCCTCTGGGAGGCGGTCACGCGGATGTTCTGGGATGACCGCTCCGCCGCGCGCGGCGAGATGGACACACGCGGCCTGTACGTTTTCCGGCATGCCTCGGCGCTGGGCGAGGCCTCGGCGCACCGCCTGTTCGAACGGATCCGTGTGCAACGCCGCCTGGGCGTGGAGCCTGCGCGTTCGTTCGAGGACTACGAAGTGTCAGTCGACGACGCCAACCTCCCGCGGGGGGTCACCCTGTCCAGGCTCGTGTCGTGACGGCAGGCACAGGCGACAACGCGTCAGCACAGGAGCCGCCGGAGCCGGTGCCGATCTCTGCGCTGCGCCATTACCGCTTCTGCCCGCGGCGCTGTGCGCTGCAGTACGTGGAGGAGGTATTCGTCGACAACGCCTTCACGTTGGAAGGCGACGCGCTGCACGAGCACGTCGACGATGCGGGCACAGAACAGCACCCGGATGTGCGCGTCGTCCGAGGGCTGCCGCTGTTCTCGGATCGCCTCGGCCTGAGCGGCAAGGCCGATGTGGTGGAGTTCCACCGTCAAGCGGATGGCACCGAGGCGCCCTTTCCGGTGGAGTACAAACGCGGACGCCGCCGGCCGCACGACCAATCCGACGTCCAGGTGTGCGCCCAGGCGATATGCCTGGAGGAGATGTTGGGCGTGCCGGTGCCGGCCGGGGCGATCTACTTCGGTACCAGCCGGCGCAGGCGGGACGTGGCCTGCGATGCGGCACTCCGTCGAATCGTCGAGGACACGGCGCGGGACGTGCGGGCGCTCATCGCTGCCGGAGTGACGCCGTCGGCGCGCCTCGGCCCGTGGTGCGATGGGTGCTCGCTGCGCGCGGCGTGCATGCCGGAGGTGACCGGTGGCAGCGACGGCTCGACCGCGTACCTGCGCGGTCTCAGCCGCGCGGAGGAGGCAGCGCGTTGACGGCCGCAATCCTCACCAACACCTTGTACGTCCTGACCAACGACGCCTTCCTGCGGCGCGACCACGAATCGCTCGAAGTCTCGGTGCAGCGGGAGGTGAAGCTCCGCGTGCCCGTGCGGAACGTGGACTCGGTGGTCGCGTTCGGCCGCACCCTGGTGAGTCCGGAGGCGATGCGCCTGTGCGCCGACTTCGGCGTCGCGCTCACCTTCCTGAGCGAGGGCGGGTGGTTGATCGCACGCGTGGACGCGCCGGGCTCGGGCAACGTGTTGCTCCGGCGGCAGCAGTTCCGGCTCGCCGACGACCCGGCGGCGACGCTGGCGATCGCCCGTTGCGTCGTCCTGGGCAAGCTGGTGAACGAACGCACGCTGTTGCTGCGCAGCGCACGCGATGCGCCGGTCCCGCAGGCGGAGGCGTTGCGCCGGAGCGCAGCCCGGATTGCGGAGGTGATCCCCAGCGCGCAGGAAGTGGGGACGATGGACGCGCTGCGGGGCTGCGAAGGGGCGGGCGCCCGCGCGTACTTCTCCGGTCTCCCCTTTGCGATGCGGCAGCAGACGGACGCGTTCCCTTTCACCGGCCGGAATCGCCGGCCGCCACGCGATCGCTGCAACGCCCTGCTCTCGTTCCTCTACGCCCTCGTCCTCAGCGACTGCGTCGCCGGCCTGACGGCCGCGGGCCTGGATCCGTCGGTCGGGTATCTGCACGAAGACCGCCCGGGGCGCCCGTCGCTGGCGTTGGACCTGCTGGAGGAGTTCCGGCCGCTGGTGGCCGACCGGCTAGCGTTGGCGCTGATCAACCGGCGGCAGATCGGCCCGGGCGACTTCGAGTTACGCGAGGGTGGCGCAGTGTTGTTGAGCGAGGCAGGGCGCCGCACTGTGCTGACCGAGTATCAGCGACGGAAGCAGGAGGTGGTGCCGCATCCCTTCCTGGGGCAGAGTGCTCGGCTGGTCCAAGTGTACACGGTGCAGGCGCGTCTGCTGGCGCGGCGGATCCGCGGTGAGCTGGCGGTCTACCCGCCCTTCACAGCGCGCTGAGGAAGAGGAGGCGGCGGCGGTGATGGTGGTAGTGGCCTATGACGTGAACACGGAAACACCAGCCGGGCGACGCCGGCTGCGCCGCGTTGCGCTGGCCTGTGGTGCTTTCGGGCAACGCGTCCAGTACTCGGTGTTCGAGTGCCTGGTGAGCGAGGCCGACCTGGTGCGGTTGCATGTGCGGCTAAAGAAGGAGATGGACCCGCAGCACGACAGCATCCGCATCTACACCATTGACGAGGCGAGCCGGCGCAAGATCCAGCACTTCGGCGTGCGCAAGCCGCGCGACCTCGAACAGCCGTTGGTCATCTGAGGGAGTGAGGCAACGTGGTGAGAGGAGGACGTCTCGCCAGTGGTTGGTCATTATGTCTTGCGGGCACGTGCGCGAGCCCCAAGCGGCCGGCTCGCACGTGTGAGGTTCGCGCGGGCGCCCGCCGGGCGCAGGGGCGTGGGCCACTCATGGCGGCGGTGCACGGGGCCGCGCAGCGGGCACTCTGTCAAGGGGGACCAGCCTGATACGCTTGCCCCCTGCCACGCGTGAACTAGGGTTTCTCCCCTACAGCGATGGGGGAGTGGATTGAAACTTGGAGACCTTGTCGCGCAAAAAACCGGGGGTCAAGTTTCTCCCCTACAGCGATGGGGGAGTGGATTGAAACAGATCGAGCGATGCCGGCGGGAACGTCCACTCGCGTTTCTCCCCTACAGCGATGGGGGAGTGGATTGAAACGGTCGCACGACCGGCTGAGTTGCCTGATCGTCGGGCGTTTCTCCCCTACAGCGATGGGGGAGTGGATTGAAACTATAAAGCGTTCGCCGAGTGCGACCAGCAGATTACGTTTCTCCCCTACAGCGATGGGGGAGTGGATTGAAACACGTACTCGCGGGCGTAGGCGTGGAACGAAACGGTTTCTCCCCTACAGCGATGGGGGAGTGGATTGAAACCAGAGAAGCTCCGAGAGAGGAGCCACCGCCGCCGTTTCTCCCCTACAGCGATGGGGGAGTGGATTGAAACTAGAGCTGCCACGCGGGGCGCGAGGTCCGCAGGCGTTTCTCCCCTACAGCGATGGGGGAGTGGATTGAAACAATTCCATCCGTGGTCTGGTAGTTCTCCGGGACAGTTTCTCCCCTACAGCGATGGGGGAGTGGATTGAAACTCTCCCAGGCGGCGGCGACCGTGCCGCATGACAGGTTTCTCCCCTACAGCGATGGGGGAGTGGATTGAAACGAGGGCAATCTGTTTCTGGACACCATCGCCGGTCGCGTTTCTCCCCTACAGCGATGGGGGAGTGGATTGAAACACGCATAGGTCTTCGATGAGCTTGAAATTACGCGTCGTTTCTCCCCTACAGCGATGGGGGAGTGGATTGAAACGTCGTGCCGAAGGCGCCGGATGTCGGGTCGATAAAGTTTCTCCCCTACAGCGATGGGGGAGTGGATTGAAACAAGGGCGGCGGTGTTCGAGCGAATGCCTGCACGGTTTCTCCCCTACAGCGATGGGGGAGTGGATTGAAACATCGGCTGGGATGAGCTCACGCAATTCTCGGAGGGTTTCTCCCCTACAGCGATGGGGGAGTGGATTGAAACTGCAACGTGACTTCAAGCGTGCCGTAGATGCTCCGTTTCTCCCCTACAGCGATGGGGGAGTGGATTGAAACCGTTATCGACCTGACAGCCGCATCGAACAAATGGTTTCTCCCCTACAGCGATGGGGGAGTGGATTGAAACATTTACGGGTCTGAAATCGGCTCGTGGCCGATGCAGGTTTCTCCCCTACAGCGATGGGGGAGTGGATTGAAACTCGTTGTTCCGCGATCCGGTTGGCCCTGCGGATTTCCGGTTTCTCCCCTACAGCGATGGGGGAGTGGATTGAAACAAAGCGAGAGGTGATGCTCACCGGGCACATGGTTGGTTTCTCCCCTACAGCGATGGGGGAGTGGATTGAAACCTTATTCGCAGTGCGGTAAGCCGCCACGCGCGCGTTTCTCCCCTACAGCGATGGGGGAGTGGATTGAAACGACTTCGCGCTCGGCTCGGTCGGCTTCTCCCGACGTTTCTCCCCTACAGCGATGGGGGAGTGGATTGAAACGCAACGAGCGCCGTCATCCGAGCGATCGCTTGTTCGGAAGTTTCTCCCCTACAGCGATGGGGGAGTGGATTGAAACGGGATCAGGCTGTGCAGAATCCCATGCACATCGTCGGTTTCTCCCCTACAGCGATGGGGGAGTGGATTGAAACATTTACGGGTCGGAGATCGGCTCGTGGACGATGGTTTCTCCCCTACAGCGATGGGGGAGTGGATTGAAACCGTTGACGAGGATATCCCTCGCACGGCTACTCGGACTCAACCTTCAACGCGACTCGGTATGAGCTAACACGAGCCAACACACCATCGCCGGATCGTGTGC
>DHIZ01000371.1:27119-34681 GCA_002404055.1 Chloroflexi bacterium UBA4733 | reverse complement strand
GGACACCGGGTAGCCCAGGCTGTTCACGCCGCCCAGGCGCTGAAACTCCGACCAGAAGGGCACCCCCCCGTCGTCGGTGATCGCAAAGCCGTTGCCGCCGTTGCCGCCCTGGCCGTTGGCCTCGGTATAGAAGTGGCCGGTGGGCAACGCAAAGTCGGCAGAGGCGGTCTGCGCCGCCGCCGAGCCGGACAGCGGACCCACCCAGCCAAGGACTAAGAACACCGCCGAAAACAGCATCATCAATCGTGTTCGCACAGTTCTCCTCAAACTCCTCGCTCAACGCACACGCTATCACACCCGCCGCAACGCGCGGACTGCTGACATTGCCCGTATAACGTAGCACGGTCGCAGCGGTGATTGCCGCGCAAGGGGGAGAATAGTCAGGGGCGAGGCGACGCGAGGGGGGAGTACAGGGCCGCGATTGCGATCGGCGGCCAAGGACGAGGGGCGACTGCGGTCGCCGCCCTGTCCCCTCTCGCACTCGCCGCCCTGCCCCTCCGTCTGCTACCCTTGCTCTTTAACTAAAGGGAGATCGCAGCCCATGTTCGTTGTCGGCACCGCCGGGCACGTGGACCATGGCAAGTCGACGCTCGTCTACCGGCTGACCGGCATGGACCCCGACCGCCTGGCCGAAGAGAAGCTGCGCGGCATGACGATCGACCTTGGCTTCGCCTGGCTCGCCTTGCCCAGTGGCCGCGAGGTAAGCATCGTCGATGTGCCGGGCCACGAGCGCTTCGTCCGCAACATGCTGGCCGGCGTCGGCGGCATTGATGTGGCTATGCTGGTGGTCGCCGCCGACGAAGGGATGATGCCGCAAACACGCGAACACCTCGCCATCATCGACCTGCTGGGCATCCGCCACGGCCTGGTAGCTGTGACCAAGATCGACATGGTGGAAGCGGACTGGCTGGAACTGGCGAGCGATGATATTCGGCAGGAGCTGGCCGGAACCGTGTTAGAAGGCGCGCCGCTCCTGCCGGTGTCGTCCGTCAGCGGGGCCGGCCTGGCGGAGTTGCTGGCGACGCTTGATGCGCTGCTGGCGGACATCGCGCCGCACGCGGCGTCCGGCTCACCGCGCCTGCCGATCGACCGCGTCTTCACGCTCAGCGGGCACGGCACCGTCGTGACCGGGACGTTGCTGGATGGCGCGTTGCGCGTCGGGGAAGAGATCGAGGTATTGCCCGCCGGGCTGCGCAGCCGCGTGCGTTCCTTGCAGACGCACCGCCAGCGTGTAGACACCGCCCAACCGGGCAGCCGGGTGGCCGCTAACCTGGTGGGGTTGACGGTCGACCAATTGCGCCGAGGGGATATCCTCTGCCGGCCCGGCGCCCTGCAGCCGACCAGCACCATCGATGTCTCCTTGCGGCTGTTGGCCGTCGCCGGGCAGCCGTTGTTGTCGGGCGACGAGGTGTTGTTCTACAGCGGCGCTGCCGAGATCCCGGCCACAGTGCGCGTCCTCAACGACCACAGCATCGCCCCCGAACAGACTGGCGCGGCCCAACTGCGCCTGGCCCAGCCGGCGGTGCTGCGACGCGGTGACCGCTTCATCGTGCGCCGGCCGTCGCCGGCACAGACGATCGGCGGCGGGGAGGTGCTGGACCCGCAGGCCCGCCGTGCCCGGCGCGGCAAGGCGACCGTCGTGCTGGGCAGCGACCTGGATGCGGCAGCGCTGCTGGAGGAGGTGCTTCGGTCACGCCGCCTCTGGGACAGCGCTGAACTGGCGGAGCGCCTGCAACTGCCGCTGGGTGAAATAGCCGGGGCCCTCCAGGCCCTGCAGCAGGCCGGGAGCGCCATCATTGCCGGGGAGGCAGTCGCCGCCAGCGAAGGCTGGCAAGCGCTGACCGGCAGTACCCAGCGCGTGCTCACGGCTTATCACAACGCTCAGCCCTTGCGCATGGGAATGCCCCGCGAGGAACTGCGCGAGCGCCTGGGGATTGCCCCCGCCCTCTGGCCGGCCGTAGCGGCGCACCTGATCGCCGATGGCGTGCTGGCCGAGCAGGGCGGCCTGGTGCATGCACCGCACTTCCAACCGCACCTATCAGCGGCCCAACAGCGGCAGGCCGATAGCATCCTCACCGCGCTCGCCGCCGCCGGCTACAGCCCACCGGCACTGAGCGACCTCACCGGCACGGGTACTGACAGCACGGATATCATGGCCTTCCTGGTCGAGCAGCGGCAGGTGGTGCGCCTGAACGACCAGGTGGCTTACCCCAGCGCCGTCTACCGAGAGATGGTCGAACGGGTGGTGCGCGCGCTGGAAGGCGGCCCGCTCACCGTCGCGCAGGTGCGCGATCTGCTGGCGATCAGCCGACGCTACAGCCTGGCTCTGCTGGAACACCTTGACCTGCAGCGCGTCACCCGCCGCATCGGGGACGAGCGCACACTCCTGCGGCGGCCGGACTGGCTGGCCGCTGCCCCGGTTAAGGCGTGAGCCTCCACCGCCGCACCGCCCTGCTGGCGACCCTCTGCCTGCTGCTGGCCGCCGTCTGCCGCTTCGCCCTCTTTGACCTTGTCGAGTTCAAGTACGACGAAGCGCAGGTCTCGACGCTGGCGCTCGACCTCGTGTACCACCACATCGTCCCGCAGACCAGCATCCTCACCTCCGGCGGCTTCCATAACCCGCCCATCATGGTCTACCTGGCCGCCCTGCCTGTGCTGCTGTCGGCGTCGCCGCTGGTCGTCACCGGCTTCTTCACGGCATTGAACACGCTGGCCGCCGGCGGCCTCTATCTGGCGGGCCGCCGGCTGTTCGGCGAACTGGCGGCGCTGGTGGCGACCATCCTCTATGCCGTCGGCCCATTGGCCGTCCATTACTCCCGCAAAATCTGGGCGCCCGACGCCATGCCGCCGTTCACCGTGCTGCTCTTCGCCGGCCTGGCCCTGGGACTGGCCGACGGGCAGGGCTGGTGGCTGGCGGCGGCCCTGGTGGCGCTGGCCGTGCTGGTGCAACTTCACCAGGCGGCCATCGTGCTCATCCCAGCGACGGTGGTGCTGCTGGCCGTCTTCGCGCGACGCCTGCCCTGGCGGCGCGTCCCTGCCTGGGGAGGCTTGCTGGCCGGACTGTTGGGCTTCGCCCTGCTGTTGCTCCCCTACGCCGTCTACGAGCAACAGCACCAGTTCGCTGATGTACGCGGCATGGCCAACCAGGTCGGCGCGCAGCCGTCGCTGGCCTTCGTACCCTGGCGCGACCTCTGGTGGTTGACGGCCGGCTGGAATCCGCAACTGTTCTTTTCCGCCCTCGCCGCGCAGGAGCGGCCGCCGCTGTCCGGCAGCAGCCCGCTGGACTGGGCAGTCCTTTTTCTTGGCCTTACCGGCATCGGCGCGTGCCTGTTCCAGCTCGTGCGTCCGAACAGCGAGGAGCAAGCCGTTGTGTCATCCGGGGCTACCAGACGGTCGGCATTACGTTCGAGCAGTGGCGAGCAAGCGGCAGCCGGGCGGAAACGCGGCACATCGCGAGTTGCCGCTGCCACGCTGCTGCTGCTGGTACTCCCGCCACCGCTGGTCATTATGCGCAGCGCCGCGCCGGTCTACCCACACTACCTCGTCTTCCTGCTGCCCCTGCTGTTGCTGCTCGTGGGTATCGGCGTCAGCGCGCTGGGGCGCCTGCTGCGCGCCGCCCGTCTACCGGCCTGGGTCGTGTCTGGGGCGCCGGCGGCCCTCGCCGCAGTGCTTGCGCTGGCCTCGCTGCTGCGCTTGCTGTCCTTCGACCACCAGTTGAGCGTACACACGACAGGCGGCGATTACGGTACGCCATTACGATATAGCTTGCAGGCGGCGCAGGCCTTGCGCGGCAATTCGCCAACCGGCAGCGACCATCGCGCCTTCGTCATGGCCACCGACGGCGACGTGCTCGCCGTGTATGGCTACCTCGTCGCGGCCGGGATCGCCCCGCTAGCGCCGCTGGTCCTGCCGGACCAAGCCCTGCCATTGCCGGCCGCCGCCCGAGGCGCAACCTATCTCTTCACCAGTTCCAATAACCCCGCCTACGCAGCCCTCCATGGCGCTGGCGCGACCAGTCAGCCCCTGCCCGTCACCGCGCCGGCCTACACCATCCTCAGCCTGACGCCGAACCAACTGCAACGCGATGCACGAAGCCTGGTCCCGACACTGCAGCCGGTCGGCCCGTTCCAGGTCGGGTCGGGGCTGGCGCTCACGGCGGCGCAGACCACGCTTGCCGGCCCCTCTGGGCCCCTGACCGTGAACCTTGCCTGGTCCGTCAGTGATCCAGCGCCCTATGCCAGGCAGCCGATCAAGATCTTCGTACACCTTTATGATCCGGCGCGCAAAACGCTCGCCCAGCAGGACGCCCTGGGCGAGGCCGCCGGCTCCTGGCAAGCCGGCGACCGCCTCCTCACCTGGTTTACCCCCCAGTTCCACGCCCCGCTGGCCCCCGGCCGCTACACGCTCGTCACCGGGGTCTACATCGTGGCCGGCTTTCAGGTGTTCCCCGTGCGCGGCCCGCACGGCGAAAGCCTCGGCGGTGAGATTCCGCTGGGGAGCGTGAGTGTGGGGTCGCCATGATAGCAGGGCGTCGGGACGTTCCGCGTCGCGGCCCTGTTCCCCTACCCCACCAGCGCCTGGCCCGTGAGATCCTCCGGAACAGGCAACCCCAGAGCCGTCAGGATCGTGGGGTAGACGTCCAGCACGCGAATGCCATCCCGGCGGCCGTTCGGCCCGTGCTGGGGCCAGCGCAGCATGAACAGGCCGCGGTCGCTGTTGTTGCCGCTGGAAACTCCCGGCACGGCAGGCAGGAACAGATCCTGGTGACCAAGGTTGCCGGCGGCGCGGAAGGCCATGCTGCCCAGGGCGCCGATGAGGTCCGGCGCCACGCGACGCGTCAGGCGGTAGACCTCCTCCGGCTTGTAGGCGCGGTTTGCCATCGTCCTACCGTCCGGCCCGATCAGCGCCTCCAGCTTGCGCTTGATCTCGTTACGCACTTGCTCGTAGCGCCGAGGCGCAACGGCGCCCGCCGGCTCGCGGCCCTCGACGTTGAGCATGATGCGCACCGCCGGTCCGCCTTCCGCCCAGGCCTGGGTGCGGCCCCAGTCGACGCCGGCCTGATCCAGAGGGGTCACCGCCGCCGGTCCACCGTTCGCGAACGCGAGGTAGCCCTCGCGCTGGAGCCAGTCGTTGATGGCGAAACTGCCGCGCGACGCGCGCCCCCCGTGGCTGGAGACGATGGCGACGACAGTCGCCGGGTCGAGCTGCGCCAACAGGCGGCCAATCTCGGCGTCGATGACCGCATAGTGCTGCTGCACCACTTCCGGCTCCTGCCAGTGTGTGCGCTGCAAACGGTCGAGCGTCGGGTCGACCAGAATCGCCAGGCGCCAGGGCTCCGTCACCAGGAGCTTCCGCAGCAGGCTGAAGCGTTGCCGCGTCACGTCCGCCGCGTGCAGCAGCAGCAGCGCGGCATCGCCGCCAGCAGGCTCGCGCAGGTCGAACTGGAACCCGTCGGCCCGTAGCCGCGTGCTCAGTTCCGGCGGGTAGGTGAAGACGCTGGCGTCCGGCGGCGTCATGGCGCAGGCGACGGCCACGCCGCGTAATGGCCGTGGCGGGTACCCCGGCGGGGCGCCGATGACGATCGAGGTGTCTCCAAACTGCCCAACGACATCCCAGAGGGCGATCGGCGGGACGGCGCGCGACGTGACGGGTACCGGCGCTACGTAATTGTGGGCGACTCGCTGCCGGGTGCCGTAGATGCCAAGCTCGCCCGGGTCGCGGCCAGTGAAGAGCGCCGGCCAGTCGGGGAGCGTCGTGGCTGGGATGGTCGACTCCAACTCGCCGTAGATGGCGTGGGCAGCAAACTCGGTCAGCGCCGGCACGGACGCTCGAAAACGGTCGAGCACCAGGGACGGGGCAGCGCCGTCCAGGCCAATGACCACCAGCCGAATAGGACCTTTATGCACCACGGCGCTCCCCTTCCCGGCAAATCGTTACGTTCGCCACAACGTTGGCGTAAGACGCCCGGTAACTCAACGGACCTATAGTTTCAATGTGGACGGAGGATACGTCCAGACGAGGGAGCAGTCTTCGATGAGTTCAGCAGTGACAACGGCCACAATCACCGCTGTCACTTCGAGCATTTCCTCGCTGTCCGCCGCCGCCGCCATCGGCATCGCCGCGCTGATCCTCTTGATCGTCTTCCTTCTGGAGAAGGAAGTCCTCATCAGCAGCGCCCGCCCCGAAATCGCCTCCGCCACCCGCTACCTCAACGTCGTGATCGTGCCGTTGCTGCTGGCCTTCGCCCTGATCGCCACCTTCCGCCTCGGCATGGCCTCAGGCATCGTCCTCTAACAGCGCCCATCCAACCCGCAGCTAATGCGGCAGTAGTCGGTCAACCACCATCGCCCCATAGAGCAGGGCCAGGTACATGTTGGAATACTTGAAAAGCCCCCAGGCTCGCGCCGTGTCGGCTCCCCGCAGCAACTGCCAGGCCTTGACCAGGAAAATGCCGCCGAGCACTGCCGCAGCGACGAGGTAAAAGACGCCCATCGAGTGTGTCCAGAATAGCGCGACCGTGGTAGCGCACAGCAACACCGTGTAACGGACGATCTGCCGCCGCGTCTCCGCGCGGCCACGCACGACCGGCAGCATCGGCACGCCGGCCGCACGATAGTCCTCCTCGCGCACCAGGGCCAATGCCCAGAAGTGGGCGGGCGTCCAGAAATAGATAATGGCGAAGAGCAGGATGGCCGGCAAGCCGATCTGGTGCGTCACGGCGGCCCAGCCGACCAGAGGCGGTACCGCGCCGGCCGCGCCGCCGATGACGATGTTCTGGGGCGTAGTACGCTTCAGCCAGAGCGAGTAGACCAGCACGTAGAAGAGGTTGCCGGCGAGGGCCAGTGCCGCTGCCAGCCAGTTGACGGTAAGCCCCAGCAGGACAATTGCGGTGAAGGTAAGACCTGCCCCAAAAGCCAGGGCAGGGACGGTGCTCACCCGCCCGGTAGGGAAGGCCCGTGCCCGCGTGCGGCGCATCTTCGCATCAAGATCCCTGTCGATATAGCCGTTGAACACGTGCGCGCCGCAAGCGGCCAGCGTACCGCCGATCAAAGTCAGCACGAAGATGCGCATGAACAGCGGCATCGGCACCGGCTGCACCCTTTCGGCAATCAGCATGGCGGCGCCGGTGGGGATGAGCAGCAACGGGATGATGCGCGGCTTCATCAGGCTAAGGTAGACCGCCACGGACCGCCGCCAGGAGGCCGGGCCGCTCGGGCCGCTCGCCGGCCGTCGATGGGGACGGAAGGTGAGATACCAGAGGGTAAGCGCGAAAAACAGCAGCACCACCGCGCCAAAGGCAAGGTCAGCGAGACTCGATCCGCCCCCGTAGCCGGCCGGGATGAGCCAGTGCGCGACTGATCCTAGCAAGCGACTGCCCTCTTATGCCAATTCTTCACGTTGCAACCATTGTGCCACGCCGCTCTCTTAGCCGGATCGCTCTGCGCGTCCCGTCCTGCCTGGCAACAGTACCACGAACCGCCGCCGCCAGGTGCATGATCATGATACAGACCGAACGACGTGGCGCGCGTATCCTGCACACGGTATTCGCGGGGTGGGGAACG
>DHIZ01000371.1:22512-26979 GCA_002404055.1 Chloroflexi bacterium UBA4733 | reverse complement strand
GCCTCCGTAGCTCAGGGGATAGAGCGTCCGCCTTCTAAGCGGCCGGTCGCAGGTTCGAATCCTGCCGGAGGCGCTAACCCATAGCCACCTATGACCGCAGTCGCAGCCCGCAACACCTACTGTAGGTGCATCGGCATGATCAGGTGCAGCACGTCTTCCGTACCGACCGGCTTCAGCAGCACCGGCAAGGTCTGGCCGGCGGTAGCGGAGATAGTGACTTGCTGCGTGTGGATGGCGTCCGCCGCATCCGTCAGGTACGTGTTGTCCAGCGCGATGCGCGCCTCCACGCCGTCCACGACGGCATCAATGTCCGTCGTGTTGTCGCCAACCTGAGCCGCCGTCGCCTGCAAGGTCACGACGCCCGGCCCGACGACGCCATCGGACGGCTTGATTTCGATGCGCAGGCCGTTGTTGGCGTCGCGCGACACGAACGACGTGAAGCGGGCGGCGCGTTGCAGGTCGGCGGTCGTGACGGTGGCCCTCACGTTGTGGCGGGCTACCTGGTCGAGCAGGCGCTGGAACTCAACATAACTGCCGTCGATCAGCCGGGAGACGATCTCCACGCTCGACGTGTGGAAGAGGATCTGGCTGTGATTCGGCTTGATGGACACCGTCACATTCTCGTCCAGCGCGCCGTGAATGCGGGCAACCTCCGCCATGGTGCGCGCCGGCACGATCAGGTCGACGTCCTCGGAGACGGGGGTATCCAGCGGCAGGCGGCAAATGGAGAGCCGGAAGCCGTCGCAGCCAACCAGGGTGAGCGCCGACTCGCGTGCCCGGAAGAGCAGGCCGGCCAGTTGCGGCCGCGTTTCGTCCTTGGCGGCGGCGAACTGCACGTCTTCGATCGCCTGGCGCAGGTCCGCCGCCGCCAGCTCCAGCAGCGCTTTTTCGGCGACGACATCAATGCGCGGGAACTCGCTGGCGTCCAGTCCTTTGACATTGGCCGAGAAGCGCACGCCTTTCACCAGCAGCGTTTGCGTCCGGCGGCTGAGGTCCAGCTCCACCTTGTCGTTCGGCAGCGAACTCACCAGGTCAGTGAACAACCGCGCGGGGACGCTGACGCTCCCTTCGTCGTCGATCTCGGCGTCGATCCAGGAGACGATGGCGATATCCATATTCGTAGCAGCCAGTTTGAGCCGGCCGTTGTCCGTCGCCAGCAGCACGTGGCCGGTGACGGGCAGGCTGCTGCGCGGGGCGACCGCGCGGCCGACGATACCCAGACTCTTGCTGAGTTGACTCTGTGAACAGGTGAGATGCACGCGGCAGTCCCTTCCCGACGACGGTACGCGATCAACAGTTCGTGTATGGTCATGCTAGTGGACGGCGCTGCGCACGTCTATGAGACGATCACCCTACGCTCGTTGCCGTCGCTGCGCATCATGCGCCGCCCACCGAAGACGGCCAGCACGCCAAAGAGCAGGCAGCCCACACCGGCGGCGCCCAGCGCGCCGCGGATCGAGATGGCCGGGATGTCGGCGGCCACGCCGATGAGCAGGCTGCCGATCGGCACCAGACCGGAGTTGACGATCATCCAGAGGCCCAGGGCGCGGCCCTCTGTTCCCGGCACGGCAGCCAACTGGATAGTCGCCCCGGCGATGGCAAGGTAGCCAATCAGCGCAGCGCCGAACAGGATCAGGCAAGCCACGCCGGCCGCGATGTTCAGCGACCAGGCAAAGCCTGCCAGCGCCAGCCCGGTGGCGACCTGGAGCAGTGCCAGCGAACGTTGGGGGAAGCGGGCGACGATCGGCAGGCCGGACACAAAGGCGCCCATCAATGCCCCCACGCCCGTGGCCGTCAGCAGCACGCTCAGGCCGCCGGCCCCCTGCTGAAACACGGCGTCGGCCATCTTCGGCAGAAAACTGCCGTAGGGGAGGGCCAGGACGGTCAGGCCGATGGCGGGCAGCAATACCGCTCGGATCTGCGGGTTACGGCCGATCTCGAGGGTTGCCGCCAGGCCGCGCCGCCGGCTCCCCGCCACCGGCGTGCCGTGGGTGCGAATCAGGAGGAGCGCCACGATGACCGCCAGGAAGCTCAGCGTATTGACGCCGAAGCAGGCGGCCGCGCCGGAAGCCACCAGCAGCCAACCGCCCACCGCCGGGCCAACGATGCGCGTCAGGTTGAACCGCACCGAGTTAATGGCGACCGCCCGTCGCAAGTGTTTGGGGCCCACCAGTTCCTTGATGAACGCCTGCCATGACGGGCCATTCAAGGAGTTCACCACGCCGTTAGCCGCCGCGATCAGCAGCAACGTGACCACGGTGTTGCGTCCCGCCGCCTGGAGCGCCGTGAGGACAGCCGCCAGCATCAGAGCCGCCGACTGCGTCACCAGCAGCACCCGACGACGATCCACCCGATCAGCCAGGTCGCCGGCGGCCACGCCGAAGATGAGCACCGGCACCGTGGAGACAAAGCCAAGTAGCCCCAGGACAAAGCTGGAACCATGCCCCAGTTGCAGGGCCGTCCAACTGAGGGCGACCGCCTGCATCCAGGAGCCAAGGCTCGATACGAAGGCGCCCACCAGGAAGAGCACGTAATCACGATTCGCCAGCGGGCTGTCCTGCCGTCGCTTCGCTGTCCGCACCGCACTCCCTGCTGGTTGCCGCAGGTTATTGCGCAACAAGGGATTACCGTAGGGGCGGCCCCCTGTGGCCGCCCTGGTCCGGTTGCAAACATCGACCGGTTGTCGAAAGGCGAGCAGGGCAGGCACAGGGGCCTGCCCCTACGGAACGTACTCAGACGGCATTGCGAAGACCATCAGACCGATGGACTGCACCCAGTCTATCCTGGTCCCCAGATTACTATTTGCTGGAGTCCATCTGCAGTTGCGCATTGACATCCTGCACCACAAAGTCCAGGGCCGTCTTCGGGTCACTCTTCAGGCTCATCACATCTTTCTGCGCTGTACCGACGTCGTTCCAGAGGGTCTGTGCCTCAATGCTGACCGGGCGATTCCATGCCTTCGGCAACTGGTCGTAGAACAGGTTGTGGTTCGGATCGGCGCGCAGCTTCGGATCATTCGTAATCGACTGGAGGGTGGGGATATGCGACGTGCCGAGGCAAAAGGTCAGCAATCCCTCCTTGCCCGTCGCGTACTGGATCCATTGGTAGCCCAAGTCGCTGTTCTTCGCGCCAGTCGGGATAGAAAGCGACCAACCGCCGGCCATCGATGAGCCGGGCCCAGTCTTACCCGGGATGGGGGAGACGGTGAACTTCAGGTCCGGCTTGTACTTCTTGATAGTTGCCAGATCCCAGTCGCCGTTGACCCAGGAGACGAGCTTGCCGGTGTAAAAGGCAGTGTTTTCCGTCCCCTTGGGTTGCGCAGCGATGAAGGCGTCGACGTTCTTCTGCCCCCAGCGCTTGGCATACGACTGCATATAGGTGAAGGCGTCGATGTCGTTGGGATCGTTGGCGGTACACGTGTTGGCCTGGCTGTCGAAGAACTTGCCACCAAAGTTGACCATCCAGATCTCGTGGAAGCAGTTGCCCAACGTCGGCCAGTAGCCGAGCTGCGTTATATTTCCACTGGAGTCGGCCTTGGTCAGCTTGGTCGTCCAGTCCAGCAGATCACTCGTGTTCTGCGGCGGCTTGGTCGGGTCGACGCCGGCCTGCTGGGCGGCGTCGACATTGATGTAGAGCATGCGCACGTCGGTATCTAAGGGCAAGACCCACTGCTTACCGTTCCAACTGGCTTCGGCCCAGGCAAAGTCCAGGTAGTCCTTGGCGGTGATCCCGGCCTTGGAGTTCAAGGGGGTCAAGTCGGTGAAAATGCCCTTGTGCGCCCAGGTTGCCGTCAAGAAGCGATCGGCATAGTAGGTGTTCGGCGGCGTACCGGCGGCAATGCCCGTGAGCAGCTTTTCCGATAACTGGTTGTTGTAGTCCACCTTGATGTTCTGCACGACGACCTTGGTGTTCTGAGCCTGAAAGTCGCTGATCATTTGCTTGATGGCCGTGATGCCTGTCTGGTTCGTGTCAGCCTCACCGAAGCCACTCCAGAACTCGATCAGCGTCTGGCCGGTCTTGACGGGGATGGCCGTTGGTACCGCCGTGGCAGAAGCGCTGGCCGTTGCCGCAGCGGCGGTGGTCGCTGCCTTCGTGGCGGCGGTCGTGGCTGCCGCTGTCGTCGGCGCCGCCGCCGTTACTGACCCGGTGGCGTTTGCCGTGCTCCCGTTGCTGGCGCCGCAGGCGCTCAGCAGCGCGCTGCCACCGACCCCCAAACTGCTCACCGCCACCAGGCGGAGGAAGGAACGTCGAGAAGGATTGACTGGCGATGCCATCATTGGTACCTTTCGCTTATTACGCACGGCGGCAAGGAACAACTCACCGCCCCGTGCAGTCCTATGCGACCGCACTGCCGCATATGGGGAGTATAAAGCATAATGGCGCGCCGTGCAGGGCAAGCGAGCATTCGATGCGCAGCGAGTAACAGGGCCGCGATTGCGATCGGCGGCCAAGCGACGAGGGCGACTG
>DHIZ01000371.1:1720-22352 GCA_002404055.1 Chloroflexi bacterium UBA4733 | reverse complement strand
ACGCGACCGCAGTCGCCCCGTTAACTTGGCCGCCGATCGCAATCGCGGCCCTGTTACCGGCGCAGCGCGCTAGCGGTTCTGATCCATGGCGTTGAACATGCGACCGCCGACCACGGCGCTGCCCACCAACCCGGCGGCTTCTCCGACGCCGAGGATTGCCGCTGCACCGATACCCAGCAGGCCGTGCCCCGTGAGTAAGGCCAGCAAAGCGACGATGGCGGCGATGCCCAGGGCTATAGGGAACACCCGATCAACCGACCGCCGCCGCGACCCTGCCACGACGATCGCCGCGATGACGACGCCAAGGATAATGCCCAGCGCAAACATAACTCCGACCATCACATCCTCCTCGGTGATCGAGAACAGGCGGTCGTCA
Source organism: Chloroflexi bacterium UBA4733 (assembly GCA_002404055.1). The sequence continues at coordinate 21,976 of DHIZ01000371.1, read as the reverse complement.
GCGGCCGTCAACACGTTCAGTATACGACGCCCCCATTCGTCAGCGCGCCGCCGCTTCCACCTCCGCGGCATCCGCCGGCGCGTGCTGTTCCAACAGGCGGAGTGCGGCCGCGGCGACGGCCGCCGGCGGGACGGCGGCCAGCGTTGCGCTGGGTCGTCTGATGGCGTCAAGCTGCTCCCAGATCGGCGCGCCGCCAACAAAGTGGATGACCGGCTGCACACCCGCCGGCTGGATCGTGACGACCTGCCCCGGCGGCGCCCAGGGGCCGAACACCGCCGGATCGGTGGCCCCATAAATTCCGACCGCCGGCGTGCCGACCGCTGCCGCCAGGTGGAGCGGCCCGGAGTCGTTGCCGATGAACAGGTCGCAGGCAGCAAACAGCGCCATGCTCTGCCGCAGTTGGAGGCGACCGGCCAGCGAGACGGCGGCGGGTCCGATAGCACGGCTCAGTTGCGTGGCCAACGCCTGTTCGGCAGGACCACCAGCGACGATGATGTGGGCGCCCGTCTGCTCGGCCAGCGTGCGACCTACCTCGACGAAATGGCTCAGCGGCCAGCGCTTCTGCACCGGGGCGGCGCCGCTACCGGGGTGCATGACAATGCGCAACGGCGCTCGGTTCAGCCGCAACTGGTGGAGCAACCCGGCAATACCAGCATGTTCGGCCGGAATGACCTGCACATGGGTGCGCCGCTCCAGCGGCGGGATGTCCAGCCGCCGCGCCGCCGTGGCGTACAGTTCCACTGCATGGCAGCTGTTCCATGCGGCAAAGTCGTGCGGGAGGAGCCACCAGAACGGCAGGTAGTTGAGAAATTCCTGCCGCCGGATGCCGCATGCATAGGAAAGCCAGCCAAGGCCAGGCGTGTTGAAGCAGAGGGCAATGTCGTAGTGGCGCTGCAGTAGCACGCGCAATTGCGCCGGCAGCGTGCCACCGCCCCGCCAATCCCCCCAGAATGGCAACACGAGCGTGTCGTCCAGATCGGGGTTATGGGCCAGCAGCGGCGCGTTGGCGCCGCTGGCCACAGCCGTCATCTGCGCCCCCGGATAGCGTTTGCGCAGCGCATGAATGGTCGGCGTCACGAACAGTGTATCGCCGAGCGGCAGGCGCATCAGCAGGAGGAAGCGGGGTGAACGACCCGGCAGCAGCCGGGGGCCGGCAACGCGACCGAACTGACGCGCCACAGCGTTCCTCCATCACGGCCACGATCACCAGTTAGGCTGGACGGCGCCGACCAGCCTAGCGTACCCGCTTCGGCGTTGCCGCGCGACAGCGACCTGACAGGTACCGCGTTGGCGGCCAACGCAAGAATTGCACCAGTACGGGTCTACCGCTTACAATCGCGCATCATCATCGTGTGAGCCAGGTGAGAGGCGTAGACATGGTCACGAACGACGCACGGGTGGTGCTGCTGGGAATCGACGTAGGCACGACCGGCGCCCGCGCCTTGCTGGTCGCACCCTCCGGTACCGTGGTGGCCACTGCCTCCGCCGACTACCCGATGGCGACACCCGAACCCGGCTGGGCGGAGCAGTACCCGGCCGATTGGCTGACGGCGACCAGGACAGCGGTGCGACAGGCGCTCGCGGCTGCCGGCCAGCCGACAGTGCTGGCAATCGGGCTAACCGGTCAGATGCACGGGCTGGTGCTGCTGGATAGCACAGGGCAGGTGCTGCGTCCCGCTATCCTCTGGTGCGACCAGCGCACCACCGCCCAGTGCCGCCATATCACTGCGACGGTCGGCGCCGAGCGCCTGATCCAGTTGACCTGCAACCCCGCCCTGGAAGGGTTCACGGCGCCCAAACTGCTCTGGGTACGGGAGCACGAACCGGCCGTGTACGCTCGTATCAGCCAGATTTTGCTTCCCAAGGACTACCTGCGCTACCTCCTGACCGGCGATTACGTGACGGAAGTCTCCGACGCTTCCGGCACCCTGCTGCTGGACGTGCGCCGTCGCCGCTGGTCGGCGGAGATGCTGGCGGCCCTGGACATCCCCCGCGCCTGGCTGCCGGAGGTCGTGGAGTCGCCGGTCATAACCGGCCGGCTGCTCCCGCAGGTCGCCGCCGAGTTGGGCATCCCGGCCGGCACGCCGGTGATCGCTGGCGGCGGGGACCAGGCAGCCGGCGGCGTCGGCAACGGCATCGTCCGGCCCGGTCTGGTGAGCTCGACCATCGGCACGTCGGGCGTCGTGTTCGCCCACAGCGGCGAGATCACCCTGGACCCCGGCGGCCGGGTCCACACCTTCTGCCATGCAGTGCCCGGCGCCTGGCACGTCATGGGAGTGACGCAGGGAGCAGGCCTATCGCTGCGCTGGTGGCGCGAGCAGTTCGCCGCTGCCGAGACGGCTGTCGCGCAACGCCTCCAGACCGACCCCTATGCGCTGCTCACCGCCGAAGCCGCCACCGCCCCCGTCGGCGCCGATGGCCTGCACTGGCTACCCTACCTCATGGGTGAACGCACCCCTCATCTGGATGCCAACGCGCGCGGCGTGCTCTATGGCATCACGGGCCGCCACACGCGAGCGCATGTACTGCGCGCCGTCCTAGAAGGCGTCGTCTACAGCCTGCGCGACAGCCTCGAAATCCTGCGCGACATGCAGGTGGCTATCGCCGAAGTGCGCGCCTCCGGCGGCGGCGCTCGCAGCGACCTCTGGCGTCAGATCCAGGCCGACGTCTTCGGCACACCCGTCGTCACCGTCCAGTCCCAGGAAGGCCCCGCCTACGGCGCCGCGCTGCTCGCCGCGGTCGGCCACGGCCTCTATCCCACAGTCCCCGCCGCTTGCGATGCCTGGATTCACCTGGACAGTCGCACTGATCCCATCGCCGCCAACGTCGCCACCTACGCCGCGCAATACCCCATTTATCGCGCGCTCTACCCCGCCCTGGCGCCGCTGTTTGAGCACACAGCGGAGGTCGGCTACCCGGCCTTCAAGGAGGGCGTCTCGCCATTCACTTGAGGAGGCCCGCCTCACTATTCAGTTGGGTGGTCATGACGAACTGCAGTTGCTGGGCGGCCGTTTTCGGGTCGATCTTGTGCTGATTCACCTGAGCAGCCAGGCCGCGCCATTTCGATCCCAGGTACTCGTCTTCGGGGTCCATGTCGGCGGTCCAGATCTCCTTGGCCTCGTCCAGCGACGTGGTGAAGAACCGGATGCCCTGCTGCACGTCCGCGGGGAACTTGCTGAGGTCCATGGACTTCTGCCAGGACTTGCTGGGACCGACCCAGCCGACCTGATCGAAGAGGATGTCGCAGGCCGTTTTCCCTGTCATATATAGCGCCAGTTTGAAACCAGCGTCGGTGAGCTTGCTCCCCTTCACCAGCAGTTGGGCGTGCCCGGCGGCGCTCTGCATCTTGATCCCCTTCCGGCTCGTCGGCATGGGCGGCCAAGTCCATTGGTACTTGCCGTTCGGATTGATTTTGTGGATCACGCCCGGGCCGGAGGGGTAGGTGATGCCCATGGCCTGCTTGCCGATGCCAAAGGCGCCGTAGCTCTTGGTGTAGACCTTCTGAAAGGCAGCCTGCTTGTCGGGGGCCGAGAGATCGTAGAACTTCTGAATCGTCGTGTAGAAGTCGATGGTCTCGGCACGGTCAATATCGTACTTTAAGGTGTTGACGTCGAAGTAATGGAAGCCCCACATCTCCGGCCAGAGCCAGGTATCGCCGTCGCTCGTGGCATTTGCTCGGCTGAACAGGGGATCCATGCCCAACTGCAGCAGATTCCCCGCTGCGTCCTTCTTGGTGAGCTTCTGGTGCCAGAGATAGACGTCGTCCCACGTCTGCGGCGGCTGGTTCGGGTCCAGGCCCACCGCCTGCACCAGATCGACGTTGTAGCCGAACGCCCCGCGACCGGCCGTGTCCACCGCCGGCACCCCGTAGTACTTGCCCTGCCAGTGGAAGGCATTCCAGTTGGCCGCCCGAATGTCGCCGTCGGTGGTCGAGATCTTCTCCGCCTTGAGCATGTCGTCGACCGGCAGCACCGCACCCCGCTCGATGAAGTTGTAATAGCCGATATCCGACACAACATCCGGACCGGTGCCCGCAACGACAGCGGCGATGAGCTTGGTGTTGTCCGGGTAGAACAGCACCGGCTCTACCTTGATCGTCGGATTGTCCTTCATGAAGGCATTGGCCACATCGCGCATGTAGGTACCGGGCCAGCCGGGCCACCAATTGAGCGTACCTGGCACCACCTTGATGGACTCTGGAGCGACGCTGCTCGTCGCGGTGGTGGCCGCCGACGCGCTCGCCGTGGCCACCGACGCATTCGCCATAGCTGTCGTGGTGGCGCTCGAAACGTTCGCGGCGGTCGTCGTGCCGCTTGCCACGACGGCGGAACTGCTCGCCGCGACGCTGGAACTCGCGGATGCCGGCGGAGCCTGAACCGACGAGGCGCCGCAGCCGGCGGCAACGAGGCCCGCCCCGGCGATGACCGCCAAACGCCCGAGCAGTTCGCGTCGGCTCAGGGTACCCTTTGCCATGGGCCCATCTCCTTATCTCAACGGCGCCAATGCCCGACCAACTGGCGCGCCGTCTCGCTCCGTATTCTACTGCCCCAACGCCGGTTGTCAAGCCGCCGCACTACTCGGGGCGCACCGTGTAAGGCGGGTGCGGAGGGAGGGTGCCTGCCCACGCGCCTCGCCGCGCTTCGCCGCGGTTGGTGGCATCGGCTACCTCGCTTACCCGCTGGCGAACTTCCCCGCTTCCGTGCCCCCGCTGGTACCATGCAGCAGAGGCAGGTAGCGTTTGCCCGCTGCGGCGGGCTTGGTGAGAACTGAGCATGTTTGAGAGCCTTTCCGAGCGCCTGCAGGGGACCTTCGAGTCCATGCGGGGCAAGTCGCGCCTGACGTCGGAGGACGTGGATGCCGCGCTGGCCGAGGTGCGTAGCGCGCTGATTGCCGCCGACGTCAACTTCCGCGTCGTGCGCGACTTCACTGGCAAACTGCGGGAGAGCGCGCTGGCGCTGGAAGTCGGCTCCGGGCTGACACCGGCCCAGAAGGTGGTCCAACTCGTCCACGACCAACTTGTGGAGCTGCTCGGCTCCACGTCCTCCCAACTGGAACTGAAGGGGCCGGGGCCGCACGTCATCATGATGGTCGGCCTGCAAGGGGCCGGCAAGACGACCAGCGCCGGCAAGCTGGGCCTTCTGCTGCGTCGCCAGCATCGCAAACCGTTGCTGGTCGCCGCCGATATTTATCGTCCCGCCGCCATCGAGCAGTTGCAGACGCTGGGCGGCCAACTGAGCATCCCGGTGTTCAGCGAAGGCGTTAACGTCCGGCCGGAAGATATCTGCGTCCACGCCCTGGAGCGCGCCCGGCGCGACGGCAACGATGTGGTCATCCTGGACACCGCCGGTCGCCTGCAGATCGACGAAGAGCGCATGCAGGAAGTGCAGCGCATCCACCAGCTCGTCCACCCCAACGAGACGTTGCTGGTGGTCGACGCCATGACCGGGCAGGAAGCGGTCAAAGTCGCTCAGGAGTTCCACAAGCGCGTGGCGGTGACCGGACTGATCTTCACCCGCATGGATTCCGACGCCCGCGGCGGCGCCGCCCTCTCCATCCACGCAGTCACCGGCATCCCCGTCAAGTTCCTGGGCACCAGCGAACGCCCCGATGGCCTGGAACCCTTCTTTCCCGACCGCCTGGCCTCACGCATCCTCGGCATGGGCGATGTGCTCACGCTGATCGAGCGCACCCAGGAGGCCTTCACCGAAGAGCAGGCCAAAGAGATGGAGCAGAAGCTGCGCACCGCCAGCTTCAACTTCGAAGACTTCTATAACCAGTTGCAGACCATGAAGAAGATGGGGCCGCTCTCCCAGTTGCTCGGCATGATCCCCGGCCTCGGCAGCCTTGTGAAGAACGAAGAACTGACGGCCGCGCTGGACGGCAAGGAGATGACGCACATGGAGGCGATCATCACCTCAATGACGCTGCTGGAACGCCGCCATCCCGAGGTGATCGACGGCAGCCGCCGCCGCCGCATCGCCCGTGGTAGCGGCACCACGCCCCAGGAGATCAACCAGCTCGTCAACCAGTTCGAGCAGATGCGCAAGATGATGAAGCAGGTGTCGACCGGCAAGATGCCGCGCGGCATGATGAACGGCATGGCCGGGATGCCCGGCATGGAAGGCATGACTGGTGGCATGGCCCTGCCGCAAGGGCCGGCCCGCCGCACCGGCGCCAAGCAACAGCGGGAGCGCGACAAGCAACGGGCCCATGCCCAGGCCCGGGCCAAGAACAAGAAGCGCTGAGGCAACGGCCATTCCCGAGAACGACAGCACCCCGGCTCGCCTCCCCGGCGTCGCTGACCTGCAACAGCGGGTGCAACAGTGGTGCGATGCCGAGTGGGGCGGCGAATACTGGCCGCCCCTCGGCAACCTGGCCCGGCTGATGGAAGAGGTCGGCGAAGTCGCCCGCCTCATCAACGACCGCTACGGCTACAAGCCCAAGAAGCCCGACGAGCCAGCCCAGGAGCTCGCGCTAGAGTTGGGCGACGTCCTCTTCGCGCTGATCGCGCTGGCGAACGCCACCGGCATCGACCTCGACGCCGGCTTCGACGCGGTGCTGGAGAAGTACCGGCAGCGGGATACGGGACGCTACCGGACCTAATCGTGGGGAGCGGCAGAGACACATCGCCGCGCTCGGTCCGTATACTGTGCGTCACGATTGAGCAACGGGTGGAGGCGCGAGTAGGTGCAAAACCGTCCGGCTACACGTTCCGGCATTGATTGGGCACGTACGCGCGACGTCCTGATCAGCGTGATTGCCCTTGGCGTCATCCTGTCCGCTGCCGGGCAGGTGTTGCGCCACGTCCTGCAAACGGTGCTGATCTTCATCGTGGCGTCGTTCGTCGCCTTCGCCCTGGTGCCAATCGTCAACGGTCTCACTAACAGGGGCGTCCCCCGCTTGCTAGCAATCACCATCGTCTACCTGAGCCTCCTGGTCATTATCGTCTTCGGCGGCTACTGGATCGGTGGGCAACTGGTGACGCAGATCACCGTGCTGGTGACCCAGTTGCCGCAGTCGGCGACGGCAGTCGAAGGCTTTGTCGGCCAGGTGCAGACGCAACTCTCGGCCCATGGCATCACCATCAACCTGCAGGATCAGATCAGCGGGGCAGTGGCCGGGCTACAGACGCAGCTTACCAACGTGCTCAGCCAGAGCCTGAAAATTGTGAGCGGCCTGACCACGGCGATCATCAGCATTGTGCTCGTGATTTTCTTCAGCATCTACCTGGTCGCCGACGCGCAGCTCATCAGCCAGAACGCGCCGCGCCTGGTACCGCGGCGCTACCAGCGCATCATCCGCTTTATCCAGGTCACGATGACGGAGAAGGTGGGCGGCTTCATTCGCGGACAGGTGATCATGGCCATCATCATCGCCGTCAGTACCGGCGTCGTAGCGACCATCCTGCACGTGCGGTATTCACTGATCCTGGGCGTGCTGGCGTTCTTCTTCGAGTTGATCCCGACGATTGGCCCCATCCTGATCGGCCTCTCGCTGGCGCTGGTGGCCGTGTTCCAGGGCGTCGTGGTGCTGGTCGAGGTGCTGGTGTTCTATGTGGTCTTGAATACCATCGAGAGCAACGTGCTGGGACCGCGCATCGTCGGCCAGGCGGTGGGCTTACCGGCGTTCGTCTCCCTGGTCGCCATCGTGGCCGGCGCCGAAGCGGGCGGCATCCTGGGCGCCCTCTTCGCCGTGCCGGCCACCGCCCTGGTCGTGACCCTGGCCGGGGCCGCCATTGAAGAATGGAAGGAACAGTCGGCGGCCATCCCCGAAGCGTTGCCGCCAGAGGTCGTGGCCGCAGCGCCAACGGTCCCCTCACCAGATGCCGCTCCGCAGCCCTGAGCGCTGCGCTATACTCACTCCCCATGCAAACGCCACTCGCCATCGTCCTTGCCGGGGGCGCCAACTCGCGCTTCTGGCCACTGCACGAAAAGTCGCTGCTGCCCCTGCTGGGGCAGTCGCTCTTGCAGCGCCACATGGCTGTGCTGGCGGCGGCGGGCATCACCGAAGGTGTGATCGTCGGTAGCCCCGCTAACGCCGCGCAACTGGCGGCAGAAGCGGCCAATCTGCCGACACCGGCGATGCAGGTGGTGGTGCAGGCGGAGCCGCTTGGCCAGGGCGACGCCATCCTCACCGCCTTGCGCGGGGCGCCGGGCCGCGCGGACCGGCCACTGCTCATCACCCAAGTCCATGATCTCCTGTCCGACGACCTGCTCACGCGCATCGTGGCCGCCTACCAGGCGGACCCGCAGCGATCCTACCTGGCGGCCTACCGCGCCAGGGACTACTTCCCCGGCGGCTATTTCCAGATGGCTGGGGAACGTGCCATCGGCATGGTGGAGAAGCCGGGGGCCGGCAATGCGCCAAGCGACCTCGTGAGCATCGTCATCCGGCTGCACCGCGACGCCGCCGGCCTGGCGCGGGAGCTGGACACGGCCTATGCGTCCGGCGGGCCGGACGACCACTACGAGCGGGCGATCAGCGCGCAGATGCGCCAGCACGAGCACGCCCTGGTGGTACACGACGGCGCCTGGGCAGCGATCAAGTACCCCTGGCACGTCCTGGACGCTGTCGATCTCTTGCTGGCCGGCATCTCCGCGCCGCAGGTCGCGCCCGATGCCGCCATCGACGCCAAAGCCACCGTGAGCGGTGCGGTCATCATCGCGCCCGGCGCGCGGCTCTTTGCCGGGGCGACGGTGGTGGGACCAGCCTACATCGGGCGCAACACCATCATCGGCAACAACGCTTTGGTCCGCCAATCCTGCATCGAGGCGCACTGCGTGGTCGGCTTCGGCAGTGAAGTGGCCCGCAGTTACGTCGGGCCGGGCTGTTGGTTCCATACCAATTACATAGGCGATTCGGTCATTGGCCCGGAGTGTACTTTCGGCGCCGGCATGGTCACGGCCAACGTGCGGCACGACCACCGCACGATCCAATCCGTGGTGCGCGGCGAGCGCCTCGACAGTAGTCGGGAGAAGCTCGGCCTGATCTGCGGCGCGCACACTGCCTTCGGCGTGCAGGCCGCCTCGATGCCCGGCGTCAAAGTCGGCGAAGGCAGCCGGATTGGCCCCGGCATCATCCTCTACCGCGACGTGCCGGAGCGGAGGCAATTGCTCTTGCGCCAGGACGTAGTAGAGCGGGAAATCGCTACCTGACCTCCTCCTTCACCAGCAGTGTCGCGCCGTCCGCCCCGCGGCAGGCGCGGATCAGGCCGCCAAAAGAGGGATGGACCTGGAAGCGGTGGGCGGCAAAGTAGAGGACAACCCAGCCGAGGGTGACGCCCATAAGCAGGTTCACCACGCGGAAGAGCAGTGTCGCCGCCGCCGCCGGTCCGGCCGCCAGCCCCATCTTCGTCAGCACCAGCGTGCTGATGTCCTCGTTGGCCCCCACGCCGCCCGGTAAGGCGGAGATCGTCCCCACGGCGCTGCCCAGGGCATAGATGGCCAGGGCGTCGGGCCAGGTGAGTTGCGTCGCGCCGACGGCAAAGAGCGCAATGTAGAAGCCGGTGCCGGCGGCGGCTATGGCCAACATGTCGAACAGCGAGCCCCAGATCGCCGCCTTGCTGCTGGCGACCAGCACAAATTGCCGTTGGACCTCGGCAAACTTCGGCACATGGTTGTGCAGCACCGGCACGCGCGCCGCCAGACCGAGTCCGAAACGGCTGATATCGCCGTGCAAGAAGGCCGCCGCCGTGCCGCCGGAAAAGATGAGGGCGAGGAACAGCAGCAGTCCGGCGTAGTGGTAGGCGGACAACCCTGGCAGGGCCGCCGGCAGCACCAGCACGCCGAACACCAGCTCCTGGACGAGGATGGTGGCAGCGGACTGGCGGATGAGAGTGCCATGTTGACTCCGCTGCAAGACCGGCAGCAGGAATTGCCCCCCAGGAATAAGCATGACGGATTGCGAGGCCGTGAAGAGCAGGATCGAATCGAGCAAGGAGTTGGGGGCGTCGATGGCCGAGAGCAGGAGGTGCCAGCGGATGGAGCGCATCAACAAGCCGATCAGGCCGCAACCAAGGATCGGCAGGATGAGCCAGAGGTTGGCTTGCCGGAGGGCCTGCGCCAGGTTGGCCGGGTTCACTGCCTGGACCAGCAAGCCCAGCAGGGCCAGTGTCGCCAGCCAGGGAAGCCAGGCGCCGAAGTGTCGCCAGAGGGTACGAAGCATACTGAACGTTTTCCCCCTCCTGTTGCGGTAATTCCAGTGTACCGTTCTGGCCATGGCAATCACCTGAACGGTTGGGGCTTGCACAATGGGAGGACCTCACCCGCTCGCTTGGGCCGGGTGAGGTCCTGTGCCTGTCAGGGAAGCCGTGCGACACAATATCTGGTATGAATCTCTCGTGCCGACACAAGATATAGTGCGGTGGCCGGTATTTTAGGCGCCGAGCCTGAACGCAGCGCGAAGGGGCAAGTAGCATGGTCCTGGCAGAGTATCCGACGATGGTGACGAGGCGCGCCCCGGCGACAATCGCCGTTGCCCCGATTGCCGGCTCCCATTTTCCCAACGAGCTCGCTGAGTTCGTGTTCGTGCGAACCTACGCCCGCTGGGATGCGGAGCAGGGCCGGCGGGAGACCTGGGAAGAGGCCGTGGACCGCGTCGTAGCGTTCCTGAGCGAAACGGCTGGTCCGGCCATTGGCCCCGCGGAGTGGATGGCCGCGCGCCAGGCAATGCTCGAGCACGGCCTGCGCCCCTCGTCCCGCCTGCTCGCAATGGCCGGCAAGGCCGCCCGCATCAACCCGATCACCGCCTATAACTGCAGCTACCTGCCGATCGACTCCATCGAGTCCTTCGCTGAGGTGCTCTATATCTTGATGGCCGGCACCGGCGTCGGCTTCAGCGTAGAGCGCCGCTACGTCGAGCAACTGCCGGTGGTGCAACCACAACGCGGCAACGCCGCCCTGGATGTGCCCTGTGAGCACTCCTTAATCTACACGATCCCCGACGACACCGAAGGCTGGGCCGACGCTCTCAAGGTCGGTCTCAGCACCTGGTATGCCGGCGGCAACATCCAGTTCGACTACCGCCTGATCCGGCCGGCCGGCGCACCCTTGCTGACGAAGGGCGGCCGGGCTTCTGGACCCGAGCCGTTGCGCGGGCTGCTGGATTTCAGCCGCGACCTGCTGCTCGGCGCCCAGGGTCGCAAGCTGACCAGCCTGGAGTGCCACGACATCGCCACCAAGATCGGTGACGTCGTCGTCATGGGCGGCGTCCGGCGCAGCGCCGAGATCTCCCTCTCCGACTTCGATGATCTGGTGTTGCGCCACGCCAAAGACGGCGAATACTGGAACACCGCCCCACACCGCGCCATGGCCAACAATAGCGCAGTCTACGAGCAGCGGCCCACGTGGGACCTGTTTCAGGAAGAGTGGCAGGCGCTAGCCGCCTCCGGCACCGGCGAACGCGGCATCTTCAACCGCGCTGCGGCCAACGAACTGAGACCTACCCGACGCAAGTCTGCCGAATTCGGCACAAATCCGTGCGGCGAGATCTCCCTTCGCCCCTACGAATTCTGCAACCTCAGCGAGGTGGTGGCGCGGGTCGAGGATACTCCGGCAACGTTAGCCAACAAGGTGCGGCTGGCCACGCTCATCGGCACCGTGCAGAGCATGCTGATCGACTTCCCCTACCTGCGCCCGCAGTGGCGGGAGAACTGCGCGGAGGAGCGGCTGCTCGGCGTCAGCGTCACCGGGCAACTGGATTGCCCCACATTCTGGCAGCATCCGGAACTGATGGCGGAGTTGCGCGACCTCGCCATCGCGGTCAACGCCGACTACGCGCAGCGCCTGGGCATCAACGCCAGCGCGTCCATCACCTGCGTCAAGCCCTCCGGCAACGCCAGCCAGATGGCCGACTGCGCCTCCGGCATGCACCCGCGCTACAGTGACTACTACGTGCGCCGCGTGCGCGTCTCCACCACCGACCCGCTCTACCGCCTGATGCGCGACGCCGGCGCGCCGTTGCACCCCGAGGTGGGCCAGACTGCCGAAACGGCGACGACCTGGGTGGTGGAGTTCCCCGTCAAAGCGCCGGATGGCGCCATCACCCGCCACGCCATGACCGCCCTGGAGCAGTTGGAGTACTGGCTGACTGTCAAGGAGCACTTCACGGAGCACAACCCCTCCCAGACGATCTACGTCGGCCCGGACGAGTGGGAAAGCGTCGGCCAGTGGGTCTACGATCATTGGGACCGCATCGGCGGCCTCTCCTTTCTGCCCCGCTCGGAGCACATCTACCAGTTGGCGCCCTACGAAGACATCACGGCGCAGGAGTACCAGACCCGCCTGGCTGCCTTCCCGGAAATCGACTACAGCCTGCTCTCGCTCTACGAGCTAGAAGACCGCACCGAAGGGACGCGGGAGTTCGCCTGCACGGGGGATCGCTGCGAGTTGAATTAGTGGCGGCGCCCGTCAACGACGAGTGGTACACTGCCCGAACTGGCAGTGTACCTCCGTAGCTCAACGGTCGCCCTAGCCAACCTGGCCCGGCTCTCGGAAGGGATCCTCCGACCATGGTCGCAACGCTTTCTCCGATGGCTCCGGCAGTTCGCTACACTGTTGACGACCTTGCAGCATTTCCCGATGATGGCAAGCACCGTGAACTGAGCGATGGCCGGGTCGTGGAGTGGGAAGTGACAACCGCGCAGCACGCCTGGCTCCTCGTGGTCCTAGGCGGACTCCTTGACACGTTCGCTTTTGAGCATCAACTCGGGATGGCCATGGGTGGTGATCCTCTGGTCCGCATTCTGGGCAGCCGGTTCAGCGCGCGCGGACCGGATGTGGCCTTTTATGCCCGCCAGCGGCTACCGTCGGATCTCACGGCTGCGACCATGGCCGAGGCGCCCGACTTTGTCATTGAGATCATCTCGCCCACTGATCGAGCCGGCGAAGTGCAGGAAAAGGTGCGCGATTGGCTGCGCGCCGGGGTGCGCTTGCTCTGGTACATCAACCCGGAAACCGGCACAACTGTGGTCTACCACGCCGGCACGATTGCCTATGTTGACCAGGACGACGTGCTCGATGGCCGGGACGTGCTGCCCGGCTTCACCCTCGTTTTGCGCGACCTCTTTGCTCGGCTGACCAGCATTCAGAGTGCGCCGGAAGGGCGGAGCGAGTAGTCCGACCGGCCGTTTGCTTTGACGTCGTTCGCCCAAATATACTCGCGGGATAGCCCTGCCGTCACACCGATGCCACCCGGCGCATCAGGCAGACGCACAGGGCATCAATAAGCGTCAGTTGCACGACGCGGCCCGGTACCGCTTCGCGGTGCCAGTCGGGCTGGCGGGAGACGGTGTGCAGGCAGATGTCGGCCAGGCGGCCCAGGTGCGACTGCGGGAAGTTCGTGATCACGATCAGCGGCGTTCCAGCCAGTTTCACCGCGTGCGCAGCGTCCAGCGTCTGGGCATGCTCGCCCGAAATCGACACTGCCAGCGCCGCATCCTGCGGCGTCAGCAAAGCGGCGCGAGCGCTCTGCAACTGGGAATCGCCTTCCCCCAGCGCCGTCTTCCCGATCCGAATCAGGCGGTAGGAGGCGTCGATGGCGACCAGCCCGGAGCCGCCTGCCCCGAAGCAGTACACCAGCCGCGCACCTGCCAGCACCTCGACCGCCTGGCGAAAGCCGCCACTGTCAATGACCTGCAGCGTCTCGCGTAGCGACTGGATGGAAAGGTCAAACACCCCGGCCAGGATGTCGGTAAAGTCGCCGGCTGAGGCCAGGGCCGCCGTCGTCGCCCGCATAGAGGGGATACCGCGCAGGTCGGACCGCGTGAGGTCCTGCACCAGCCGGCGCCGGAACTCGGCGTAACCGGAGCAGCCCACCGTGCGACTCAAGCGGCTGACCGTGCCGATGCTCACGCCCACTTGCTGCGCCAGCGCCGTGATCGGCATGTGCTGGACGCGCTCAGGGTAGTCCACGACGAACACCGCAGTTCGCCGCTCTGCCGGCCGCAACTGCGGCAGCAAGCTGCGCAGGGTGAGGAGAAGCGACGGCAGTTCCGTCTTTCTGCTAGCCGCCGACGCCTGATCGTCTTCCTCGGTCACGCCCGCCCCTCTTCCTTCGCGTGATATGCCACAACGCAACGGTCCAATAACGATTGACTTCGATTGGTCGGTTGCGTATAATCCCTTTCACACAGTGCCGCCCGTTGACCTGTCCGATAACTGTCAAGTCCGGCGGCGGTGGCACGACCCCATGCAAGGGGAATATATACCAGGCAGAGAGGATGGTGCATCGTTGAGTCCGTCCACGTCACGCCGAGTGCTGCTGCGACACGCCGTGGTCGCGGCTACCGGCCTCTCGGCAGCCGGTCTGCTCGCCGCCTGCGGCGCCAGCGCCCCAGCCGCGACCACCACGGGTAGCGCGACCGCCGCCGCCGTAACCAAGGCCCCTGCGACCGCGAGCCAGGCGAGTGCTGCGACCACGAGCCAGGCGACCGCTGCTGCCCTCGCCACCACGACCACCACGGCCACGGTCAGCGCCAAAGCCACAACCTCGGCTGCCCCCAAAGCAAATGTAGCCAAGGGCAAGGTCTGGATGACGTACTGGGGCAGCACGGCCGACGACCAGTACATGAACGCCATCGGCGGCAGCTTCACCAAGGCCAGTGGCGCGGCGGTGACGGCGCAGAACGTGCCCGGCGACTATGTGGGCACGATCACCACCTTCCTGGCCGCCGGCACGGCGCCCGATGTTGCTGTCTTCACGAACGACATGGTGCCGGAACTGCTGCGCCAGAGCGCCTTCACCGACATGCAGCCGCTGATCGGGCGTGACAAGCTAGACACCTCGGACTTCGTGCCGGCTGCCCTGAAGGCCTACCAGTACAAAGGGGGCCTCTTCGCCCTGCCCAAGAACTTCCACAGCTACGCCATCTGGTACAACATCGATAGCTTCCAGCAGGCCGCCCTGCAGCCACCGACGGCTGCCTGGACGCTCGATTCCTACCTCGAAGCTTCCCAGAAGCTGACCAACACCTCCCGCGGCACCTTCGGCACCACCATGCCGGTCAGCCAGTTCACCGAACCCTGGATCTGGTTGGACAGCGGCGACATCGTCGATAACCCGGACAACGTGACGAAGATCACCTTCAGCAACGCCAAAACGGTGCAGGCGCTGCAATGGCTGGCTGACCTGCGCACGAAATACCACGTCACGCCGACGGCGGCGGAGTCGGCCGCCGACAAGGGCGACACCAACATGTTCTACAACGGCAAGATCGGCATGTATCCCTACCTCTACGTCGAGGGCCGCGTGGCCGCCTTTGCCAAGGGCTTCACCTGGGATGTCGGGCCAATGCCGACCGGTCCCGACGGGCAACACGCGACGGTCATCGCCACCGGCGGCTACTTCTTGCCCAAGGGTAGCGCCAACCCGGACCTCGGCTGGCAGTTCGTGAAATCGGCGACCAGCGTCGACAGCATGAAGCAAGACGCCAAGATCGGCATCGGCATCCCCGCCCGCCTCTCGGCCGCCACCTGGCCGGAATTCCAGGCAGGACCACCCAAGAACAAGAACGTCTTTATCGACCAGGCCAAGTACGGCCGGCTCGGCCCCGTCTTCCTCGGCGTCGGTCCCGTCCTCGGAGCAGCCTGGAAGGCGCTCGCTCCCCTCTTTGCCGGGGCCTCCACGGCTGCCGACGCCGTCGCCAAAGCCGACGCTGCGGCGAACGCGGAGTTGCAGAAGTACGTTGGGAAATGACGACGGAGGCCGCGACTGCGGGCCCAGAGGGCGCCCCCGGCCAAGAACCGGGGGCGACTGCGGTCGCATGTCCCATTCCATACCACAGCATCCGCCGTACTTGGCCGGGGGCGCCCTCTGGGCCCGCAGTCGCGGCCTTGTTCCTCGCGCCGTTGATGACTCAGCCGAATGGGACATAAATCGTGATCGACCCCACCCTCTTTGCCGCCCCGCCGCGCGAGTTTCGGCCGGTACCCATGTGGTTCTGGAATGGTGATCTGGAGGAGGCGGAGATTCGGCGGCAGGTTCAGGCTTTCGCTGATGGCGGACTTGGTGGCTTTCAGATTGCTGCGCGCACGGGCCTGAGCACCCCCTATCTCTCGCAGCGCTGGTTCGATCTAGTGGAACTGGCGAGCCGGGAGGCGGCGCCGCACGGGCTGCAGGTCTGGCTGGCCGACGAGTACCCCTATCCCAGCGGCGCCGCCGGCGGGGAACTGACGGTGCGCCACCCGGAGTGGCGGGCCTGGCACATGCGGCCCCGTTCCGCCAGCGTGCAGCCCGGCGAGCGCCTGGAAGTCGACTCCACGCGCAACTCGGTGCAGCGCCACGCCCACGTCGTCGGCAACGATCCCGGCCACGAGAAGGTGGGCGGCACGCTGGACGCCCTGCACGCCGAGACGCGGCCCCGCTTCCGCGCCCATCCGCGCTTCCCCGCCTCTCTGGCTGCTCAGGTCGGCCTGAACCGGGTACTGGTGGAGAGCTACCACAGCATCGGCTGGTCGCTGACCTTTCAGGACATGAAAGCGCTAGCCGACCGCCTCGCCGCCCAGGGGGCCAATCTCTTCGTCTTCCACGCCTTTCTCTACTCGCTCGGCGGCCTGCGGAAATGGGACGCGCCGCCCTCTCAGTTCTTGCAGAACCCCTACTGGTCGCAGTTCCCCGCTTCACCGACTACCTCGGCCGCCTCTGCTACGCCCTCAGCCGCGGCCGCCGCGCCAGCTCCGTGGCACTGCTGGACCCGATCACTTCGCTGTGGACGCACGGTAGCAGCGCGGGCAGCAGTATCGGTTCGGGGCCGGACGCCGTCGCCAAACGGGTGGCCGGCGACTGGCAGTACCTGCAACGGGAGTTGGAAGCGGCCCAGCGTCCCTTCGACAGTCTGGACCCACTGTTGCTGAGCGAGGGTCGCGTGGAGGACGGCGCACTCCGCCTGGGTGAAGCCGAATACCGCGTCATCATCCTGCCCCCGCTGGCATCGCTGGAGGCAGCCGCGTGGGACAGGCTGGAGGAGTTTGCTGCCGGCGGCGGGGTGGTGATCGCCTGCGGCCTGTTGCCCTACGAGCAGATCGAAGGCGACAACACGGTCAGCACCGCCTGCGCCGCCGGCCGGCAGCACAGACCGGCCGCTCGTCGAGCCGAAACCGTTCGTGAACGTTCTGCGCGGACTCGGTCAGCCCGCGCAGGCGGGCTTCGCTTCGTGTAGCCGCGACTTCAGTCGCCGGGCACGTCTCCGAACGGGCGCCGGCTATGCCCGGCTGTACCCGTTAGATCGCCGCGCGGCGCGTACCGCCGGAGACCAACCGGACGATGAGCAACAGGATCACGGCGCCGACGAACGACACCGCCAGGCTCCAGATAAAGCCGCCGTTGTTGGCGCCGTTGCCGTAGCCGAGCACCGCGCTCATGACCCAACCGCCGATGACGGCGCCGATCAAGCCGACCACCATATCACCGAGCACGCCGAAACCTGAGCCGCCGACAACCAATCCGGCGAGCCAGCCCGCGATAATGCCGATGATGATCCAGCCGATAATCGCCATGACCATGCGCACCACCAACCTTTCCTACTAGCCGGGCCGGAACATCCGGTCCGTGCTTTTTAGAACCGTCTCCCGAGAGGCGGCCCCCGTTGCTGAGCTACATACGCAAAGGGCGTGCCAGCTTGGGGGAGTTGGAGGCTCTAATTCCCGGCGGCGTGATCGCCCCAGCCAGCCATAGCCTGGATGAGCACCGGCTCCGGATTGATGTCGCCATCGCTCTCCACGGTCATGAGGTAGCTCAGCGGCGGACGGTTAAAGGCGCCATCTGCGATGGTGACGCCGTTCTGCCGCTGCAAGAGCGAGGCATAAACCTGTCCACCGCCGCCGTGCCGGGTGACACTCCCGGCCGACTGGGGCAACCCGATCAGATTCATGAACCGCCCATCCACCAGCGACACGGCCTGAACGCTGAGCGACAGTTGCTGCCCCTGCACGGTCAGATGGTATTCGTCGAACAGCACCGGCGCACCGCAGTCGGGCATCGCCACCGGCTGCACATGCCAGGCGCGCGGCAGGCGCAGCGTATACGGAATGCAGGGCGAGGCAAAGGTGGTATCACCCGGCGACAGGCTATGCAGGCGAAACGCGCCGGTAATGAGCAGAATGACAACGCAGCCGACTGCCAGGCCGCGCCCCGTGCGCACCGCACGCCCGATGCGCCAGGAGAGGATACGGGCCTGTAGTTGCCGCTCCATAGCTGTTCCTTAGCGGATGACATCCGCCCCCATATACGGTCGCAACACCTCCGGTACCACCACGCTGCCATCTTCTTGCTGGTAGTTCTCCAGGATCGCGGCAAAGGTGCGGTCGATCGGCAGACCGGAGCCGTTCAGGGTGTGGACGAACTCCGGGCGTTCGCCGGCCGCCCGCCGGAAGCGAATATTGGCCCGTCGGGCCTGGAACGCTTCGCAGTTGCTGATGGATGATATCTCTTTGAACTCCGCCACGCCGGGCAGCCAGACTTCCAGGTCAACCTGCGCGGCGGCTGTAAAGCCGAGGTCTCCGGTACAGATGCGCAGGCCGCGGTAGTGCAACCCGAGCGCCTGCAGGAGGTCCTCCGCGTCGGCAATCAGGCGGTCATACTGGGCGTAGGACTCTTCCGGCCGGCAGAAAGCATACATCTCCACCTTGTGGAACTGGTGGACGCGGATGACGCCGCGGGTGTCGCGCCCCGCCGAGCCGGCTTCGCGGCGCCAGGAGGGGCAATAGGCGGTATAACGCAGCGGCAACTGCTCACCGGCCAGGATGTCGTCGCGGTGCAGGTCGGTCAGCGCCACCTCCGCCGTCGGGTTCAGCCAGAGATCGTCCTCACGCAGGTAGTAGGCGTCCTCCGCAAACTTGGGCAGCTTGGCGGAACCGAGCATGGCGGCGCTGCGGATCAGGTAGGGCAGCGATACCTCGCAGTAGCCGTGGCGGGCGACGTGGAAGTCCAGGAAGAAGGCGATCAGCGCGCGTTGCAGGCGGGCGCCGAGACCACGGGCGACATAAAAGCGGGCGCCCGCCAGTTTGACGCCGGCATCCTGGTCAAGGATGCCAAGTTGCTCACCGATCTCCCAGTGCGGTCGCGGCGTGAAGGCGAACTGCGGTGGCTCGCCCCAGCGCATGTACTCGACGTTATCCTGGTCCGACGCCCCTGCCGGCACGTCAGGGTGCGGCAGGTTCGGCAGGCGCAACGCCAGGTCGTTCAGTTGCCGCTCGATGCTCTCCTGCTCACCATCCAGCACTTTGATGCGGTCGGACAGCGCGCGCAGCGTGCTGCGCTGCGCTTCGTCGGGCCGACCGGCCCGCTTGATGCCTTCGTTGGCGACGTTGCGCTGCTGCCGCAGGGCCTGGGCCTCGCTCAACAGGGCGCGACGCCGTGCGTCCAGTTGCAGCAGGTCGTCCAACGGCCCGGCACTCTGGCGCAGGCTGAGGCGCTCACGCACTTCTTCGACGTGCTCACGGATGTAAGCAACGGGCAACACTATTCGCCACCTCCTGCGGTCTCGGTACTGCGGTGATGCGGGAAGAGGATCACTTCCCGGATGGAGTGATTGTCGGTCAGCAGCATCACCAGGCGGTCTACCCCCAGGCCGATGCCGCCGGTGGGTGGCATGCCGTGCTGTAGCGCCAGCAGGTAGTCCTCGTCCAACTGGTGGGCATCCGTGTCGCCCTGGGCCGCCGCCCGCTGCTGGTCAAGGAAGCGCTCCCGCTGGTCGTCCGGGTCGTTCAACTCGCTGAAGGCGTTGCCTAGTTCAAACCCGGCGACGAACGGCTCGAAGCGTTCCACCAGTTGGGGGTCGTTCCGGTGCCGCTTGGCCAGCGGGGACAACTCCCAGGGGTAGTCCAGCAAGAAGGTCGGCCGCACAAGCGTCGGCTCAACATAGTTTTTGACGAGCTCGTCGATCATCTTGCCCCAGGAACCGCCCTCACCACAGCGCAGCCGGCGCTCTTGACAGGCGGCGGCCAGCGCTGCCGTATCACGGTGCCGACTGAAGTCCAGGCCGGTCGCCTCCAGGATGGCCTGGCGCATGGTCAGGCGTCGCCAGGGTGGGGCGAAGTCGATAGTGTTCCCCTGGTACGCCAGCGTCGTGCCGGAACAGACCTCCTGTACCACGGCCACCACCAGCGTTTCATAGAGGTCCATCATGTCGTAGTAATCGGCGTAGGCTTGATACGCTTCCAGCATGGTGAATTCCGGGTTGTGCTTGTAGGAGATGCTCTCGTTGCGGAAGTCGTGGCCGATCTCGTAGACCTTGTCGAAGCCGCCGACGATCAGGCGCTT
>DHIZ01000371.1:0-1602 GCA_002404055.1 Chloroflexi bacterium UBA4733 | reverse complement strand
CCGACGATCAGGCGCTTCAGGTAGAGCTCGTCGGAGATGCGCAGGTAGAGTTGCTGTTCGAGCTCGTTGTGGTAGGTCGCAAAGGGTCGCGCGCTCGCGCCGCCGTAGAGCGGCTGCAGCACGGGCGTTTCCACCTCCAGGAAGCCCCGCGTATCCAGGCTGCGCCGCAGGCAACTGACGACACGGCTGCGCAGGCGGAAGACCTCCCGGCTATGCTCGTTGCTCATCAGGTCGAGGTAGCGCTGGCGCTGGCGCAGTTCGACGTCCTTCAGCCCGTGGAACTTCTCCGGCGGCGGCTGCAGCGCCTTAGCCAGCAGCGTCAGCGTCTGCACTCCGACCGACGGTTCGCCGGGGCGGGAACGCAGCGTCTCGCCCGTAGCGCCGATGATATCGCCGGCGTGCAGGTCGCGCAGCAGCGCCGCGCCGGCCTCGCCGAGCGCCTCGCGCCGCAGCAGCAGTTGCACGCGGCCACTATCGTCGCTGATATGGACGAAGGCGATGCGCCCCATATCGCGCATGACGCCCATGCGCCCGGCGACAGTGACACCGGTCGGCGTATCGGCCAGGGCTGCAGCTTCGGCGCAGGTGTGGCTGCGCCCAAAGGTCGTCGGAAAGGGGTTGATGCCCCGCGCCCGTAGCCGCTCCAGGGCCAGTCGTCGCTGGTTGGTCTCGTCGCTCGCGCTGGGAAGTTCGGTCCCAGTATGTTCGGTCCCAGCATGGTCAGTCATGGACGGTCTACTTTCAGCCGGTATGTCGGACCAATGCGCCGCTGCCGGCCGACACACGAATGGTACCGCCGGTCGGCGTTTTGACGATAAGGGCGCCGGAGCCATCCACCGCCGTGGCCCGCCCAGCCACGGTATCTCCATCGCGTTCCACCGTCACCGAACTGCCCACGGTGTCCAGCAGCAGCCGCCAGGCCTCCTTGACGTGGTCAAGCCGACCCGCCAGGAAGCGCTCCAGCAGATGGTCCAGTTCGCGCAGCAGGCGCACCGCCACGTCGTTGCGCTCAGCCGGACGCAGGGCCCAGGCCGCCAGCGCCGTCGCAGCCGCCCCCACGTCATCCGGCGCTGCATGCACGTTCACGCCGATGCCCACCACCGCCAGCGCCGAGCCGGCGGGGATCTCCGTTAGGACCCCGGCGACCTTCAGGCCGCCCAGCAGGACATCGTTGGGCCACTTCAGGCGGGGCGGCACGCTGGTCAAGCCGCGCAAGGCTTGGGCCGTGGCGATAGCCGCCAGCGGTGTCAGCCAGGGGATCGCCTCCGGTTTGACGGGGACGTGTACGAGCACCGACAGGTGTACACCGGCGCCGGGCGACGAGCGCCAGTCGCGGCCCTGCGTGCCGCGTCCCGCCGTCTGGTAGCCGGCCACGACAGCAGTACCGGCGGCGGCGCCTTGCCGGATCAGGTTGCGGGCGACATCCTGGCTGGACGCCGTCTCCGGCAGATAGAGCACCGTCGCCCCGTAGACCGCGCCGGCGTCGACCACCAGGATTTCCGCAGCGTCACATTGCATCATCATGTCTGGGGATAGAAAAAGGCGGGGAGTGGAGGTTTCCCCCCCCCCCCCCCCCCCCGCCGCGCCGGGCCCCCCCCCCCC
>DHIZ01000364.1:1553-8594 GCA_002404055.1 Chloroflexi bacterium UBA4733 | reverse complement strand
CATCTATCACCTGCCGCCGGAGGAGGCCGCGAAGGTCCTCTCCGTGCCGGGATCGTTGACCGAGTCGCTGGATGCCCTGGACACCGACCGCGGCTTCCTCACCGCCAACGGCGTCTTCACCGACGACTTGATTGACACCTACATCAGCTACAAGACGGCCGTCGAGATCGACGAGTTTCGACTGCGCCCGACACCGTATGAGTACTACCTGTACTTCGACGTGTAGGCGAAGTACATGGGGCCGCGCCTGCGGTCTGCGGCCAAGAACGACGGGCGACTGCGGTCTGCCGCCCTGTTGAGCGTCACGGCGCAAGCGACAGCAGTCGCCCCCGTCGCTTGGCCGCAGACCGCAGTCGCGGCCCTGTGCTCCGGGCATAAACACCTTTCGTTTGCTGCGTACTACCTGGCATGCCTTCCCTACTCCCGCTTGCGAGTAGGGAAGGCATGCCAACATCGCTACTCGCCTAAAATCTCCTCGATCTCCTGCGTTTCCGCTTCGGAGAGGCGGTTGCCGCTGGCGGCCGCGTTCTCGCGCAATTGCTCCGGGCGGCTGGCGCCGACGATGCAACTCGATACGACCGGTTGGCGCAGAATCCAGGTCAGCGCCAACTGGGAAACGGTGAGGTCGCGTGCATTTGCCACCGTCGCCAGGCGCTGGAGGCGCGGCAGTTGCGCCTGCAAGCGCTCGGTAAATCGTTCGTTACCGGCGCCGCGCGATCCCTCCGGCGCGTCGCCGCTGAGGTACTTATCGCTGAGCAGGCCCTGGGCCAGCGGGGAGTACACGATCAGCCCCAACCCGTCTTTGCTACAGCGCGGAATCTCGGTCCGCTCAATGTTGCGCACGAGCATGCTGTAGTTGGGTTGGAGGGAAATGAAGCGCTCCAGGTTGCGCCGCTCGCTGATGCCGGTCGCTTCGGCAATGAGATCGGCGGAGTAGTTGGAACAGCCGATGTAGCGCACCTTCCCCTGCCGGACCAGGTCGGTCAGTGCTCCCAGCGTTTCCTCTTGCGGCGTGACCGGGTCGGGGTGATGGCACTGGTACAGGTCGATGTAGTCCGTGCCTAACCGCCGCAGGCTGGCCTCGCAAGCCTCAAAGAGGTGCTTGCGCGACAATCCTTCAGCATTGGGGCCTTTGCCCATCCGGCCGCGCGCTTTCGTGGCAATCACCAGCTCAGCCCGGTTCTTCCCGGCCAGCCAGCGGCCCGTCACTTCCTCGGCCTTGCCGCTCGCGTACACGTCGGCCGTATCGATCAGGTTGATGCCCAGGTCGACGGCGCTGTCCAGCACCGCGAAGGCTGCTGCCTCATCAATGCGCTGGCCGAAGTTTTGCCAGGTGCCCAGGGAGATCTCGGATACTTTCAGTCCACTGCGCCCAAGTTGCCGGTATTCCATTGCTCACTGTCCCTATTGCTGCACTGTTGATCAATATCGCAGGATCATAGCGCACTCTGCGGCGCAGCGCAGCAAGGCGGCAGTGGAGGTACAGGTGACCAACGGCGCACAGCGGCATAATCGGGTACGCTGGGGAAAAGGGGAAACACACAATGATGACGTGGACGATGACCTTCCTGGTTGAGCCCTGGCCCGACACACCGTGGGACCGGCGCGACCTGGAGCGCTGGCAGCAGGACTCGCCACAGCACACGTACACGATCGTGAAAGACCGCCGCAACGCGGAGATCAGCACCACCTGTGAGGCTCCCGACGAGGCGACAGCCATTGCGGCGGGACGAGCCCAGGTCGACGCCTTCTTCCCACGCTCGCGTTACGCCGTGCAGAATCCCCAGGTAGGGCCGGCGACGGATACCCAGCGGATGCTGAAGGCCGGCGCCGCCCTCTTCCTGCGCAACACGGCCGCCACAGTCTTTCGCAAAGGGGCGACGGAGTAGGCGAGGCGCCACGGCTGACGGGCAAATCGCTGGTACCATCCTCCTGCTGCGTGCCGACGGCGGACACATAGCGGCATCCTGTGCCCCACTGTAAACTGGCCCATCAATGGAAAGGATGCTGTCCATGCCCGAGAGCGAACATGTGCTGGAGGCGCAACTGCCGGTCCGCACAAACGAAATTCTGCTCGATCGCGTTGCCCTCGTCACCGGCTCGTCCCGCGGCATTGGGCGCGCCATCGCCGTGCGGCTGGCCCAGGCCGGGGCCGACGTGGTCATCAACCATCGCGATTCGCCCCAGGAGGCAGAGAAGGTGGCCGAGCGCGTGCGCAGTCTCGGACGCAAAGCGCTGATCGTGCAAGCGGTTGCGGCGGCTGTGGCCTTCCTCTGCAGCCCGGAAGCAAGCTTCATTATCGGCCAGACGCTCTGCGTCAACGGCGGCAACTACATGCAGTAACGGCCGTGCAGTACGGCGCACTAACGGTCGTCCAACGGACCGAGCGGCCCCTCAGCGCTGAGGGGCCGCGTATCGTTATTCTTCGGTGTCCGACGTCGAAGGCCACCGACGCGCGTGGTGGAGAACGCGGAGTACCGTCACTGTGTCTCCGCCCACGCTGTACATCACAAGGAATGGCGTTCCCGTAACAACGAGTTCGCGTGTGTCATTCACCCGTCCGAGGCGTCCGAGGCCAGGATGGTCCGCCAAATTCGTGACGGCATCAGCGACGCGGCGCGCGTATCGAATGCCAACGCTCTGCTCCCCAGGGCTGCTGGGATTGGCGATATGCCGCAGGTCGTCCAGGGCAGGAATGGCCCACTCAAGACGCATGTGCCTCCCAGTTTGCCACTTCGGCCAGCACCTGCTCGTGGCTCACGACCTCGCCGCGCTCCGCTGCAGCGATCCCTTCCTGAATGGCCTGGACCTGCCAGTCTTGGAGGGCGACGAGATCTTCCACTGCCTGGACGATCCAATCGGATACTGATCGATCGGTGCTGATGGCAAGTTGGGCAAGCCGGTCGGCCAGTTCTTCGGGGAGTTCAACGGAAAGGGATGGAGTTCGGTTCACGATTACCTCCAGAGCTGAGTGTGTTGCTCCAGTGAGTATAAGAGAGGTTCGACGCGCCAGGTTGGCGGCGAGCTCATTGATATGGCTCAGCTCACCCCAGCCGCGCTGCTACCACTTCCGCGATGTGCAGCACCTGCAACGGTGAGCCGCGCTTGCGGAGGATGGCGCGGAGGTGGGCGATGCAGCCGGGGTTGTCGGTGACGACGATTGAAGCGCCGGTGCTCGCTATCGCCGTCAGCTTGCGCTCGGCGATGGCGGCGGCTACCGCCGGATAGATGACGGAGCGCGAGCCGCCGAAGCCACAGCAGACTGCTTCCGGCAGTTCGACCACCTGGCAGCCCAGCAGATCGCGCAGGATGTGGCGGGGCGCTTCGGTCTGGTGAAGCACGTTGCGGCCCTGGCAGAAGTCGTGGTAGGTGACGGTTGTTGCTTGCCCGTCGTCCAGCGCGCCGGCCGGTAAGCCGGCCAGTTCGCCCAGAAGTTGCGTGAAGGTGACGGTGCGGGCGGCCAGACGGCCGGCACGCTCGGCCCAGGCCGGCTCGGCGCGCAGCAGGTGGGGATAGTCGTGGAGGATGGCGGCCACGCAACTGGAAGCGCCGCTGACAACGTAATCGGCCTCGACTTGTTCCAGCGCCGTGATCGTCTGGCGAGCCATGCTGCGCGCCGCCGCTTCGTCGCCGCCATCCAGGGCCGGCAAGCCGCAACAGTGCTGCTGCGCCGGGAAGACGACGCGGCAGCCGAGCGCTTGCAGGACCTGTTGCACGGCGCGGGCTTGCTCCGGCCAGAGGCGGTCGGTCAGGCACTGGGCGAAGAGCGCTACCGTCTTGCCGGTGACGCGGGAGGGGAGTTGGCGCAGCGTGTACGCCACCGGAACGGCGGCCGGCGCCGGCGGGACCGTGTCGCGGTAGGGACGGCGCACGGGCGCCGGCACACTGCGCCAGGAGGTTTCGGCCCCCACAAAGGGAATCTGTTGGAACAACTGGGGAGGATCCAGCCAGGGCGCGCCGCCGCTCCAGGGCTGCACGGCCAGCGCCGCCAGCCGGCTGAGGCGGTCAAATAGCCGGGGACGGGCGAAGAGTTGCAGACCCAGCCGGAGCGGCGCCGGCAGGCCGAGGCGTTCCGCAACTTCGGCGCGCCGGTCGAGGATCTGGCGCGGCAAGGGGATGTCCACCGGGCAGACGGTCTGGCAGGCGTTGCAACTGATGCAGAGGGACTGGGGGCCGGCATCGGCGGCCAGACCGTGGTGGGCCGGCGTCACCACCAGGCCGATCGCGCCGGTGTAGATGTGGCCGAAGACGTGGCCGCCCACTACCTGGAAGGGCGGGCAGGCGTCGGCGCAGGCGCCGCAGCGAATGCAGCCCAGGGCATCACGGTAACGCTCGTCGGCCTGCAGCGCGGTGCGGCCGTTATCCACCAGGATGATATGCAGGTGATGGCCGGCAGCCGGCCGGCGGACAAAGGTGCTGTAGGCGGTGATGCGCTGGGCGGTGGCGCTACGCGCCAGGAGGCGCAGTTGCAGGGCGGCGTCGGCCAGGGTAGGCAGCACCTTTTCGATGCCGGCCAGCACGATCTGTACCGGCGGCAGGGTGATGGTGAGATCGGCGTTGCCCTCGTTCGTGACCAGCAGCACGCTGCCGTCTTCGGCGATCAAGGCGTTGGCGCCGGTGAGGCCGACGCCGGCCGTACTGAACTTGGTGCGGATGGCATCGCGGGCGGTGAGTACGACCTGCTGGACATTGTCGCCGCTGACGGCAATGCCGGTCGCCGCACTCACCAGTTCGGCCGCTTGCTGGCGGTTCTTGTGAATCACCGGCAGCACCATATGGGAAGGGCGTTCGCCGGCCAGTTGCACCAGCCATTCGCCGAGGTCGCTCTCCACCGCCTGGATGCCGTGGACCTGGAGGTAGTGGTTGAGTTCCACTTCCTCGCTGACCATGCTTTTGCTCTTGATGACCTGGCGCGCGCCGTGGCGTCGGCAGATCGCCAGCACCTGGGCGCAGGCAGCAGCGGCATCGACGGCCCGGTGAACTTCGGCGCCGTTGGCCCGGGCGGCAACGCTGAAGGCTTCTACCCATTGCTCCAGGGAGTCGACGACGTCCGCTTTGGTTGCCTTGAGCGTCGCTCGCATAGCCTCGAAATCGTGACCGGCGAAGACGGCAGCGCGGTCGCGCGACCAGGCTTGCTGAAATGAGAGCAGGTTGCGCTGCTGGCGGGTGTCGTGCAGAGAGGCGCGATAGCGTTCGGCAAAGGGCCGAGCCAGCTCCTGATCAGGCGCCGGCTCGGCAACCGGTGGTGTGTCCGGTGTCGTCATCAGTCCTCCGCCTCGTCCACGAGCACGACGATGACCTCGCGGGGTCCTTGCACACCGATGGTCAGGACGCGTTCCACGTCGGAGGTGCGACTCGGCCCCGTCACCAGTGTCGCTGCGCCGGCCTCCGTGTGGGCTTGCAGCCACGCCATCGCCTCATCCAGCGAAGGCACAACGTTGTCGGTCTCCACCAGCAGCACGGAGCGTGGCGGCAGCAGCCACACCAGGCGGTCGGCCGGCTCGGCGCCGACGAGCAGCAGTGACCCCGTTTCCGCCACCGCCAGGGCGCAATCGCTCACGCCCACCTGGCAACCCAGCAACAGGGCGGGATCGCCGGTGCAGATCGCGCCTTGCCGACGGAGCAGACGGTCGGCGCCGGCAAAGCGAGCGTGTAGGGATTGGGCGACTGCAATTCCCGACATGGCTCCTACCGGAAGATCAGCGACGGCGGCCTCCTGCCCAGCGCCGGCGAGCATCTGCTCCCACCATCCCGCCTGCTCCAGGTCCGCCTCGCGACAGTGTGCTACGCGGCAGCCGGCCTGCTCCGCCAGTTGGGCGAACGTCGTGACATCTGGCGCCGGTATTGTGACGGCGCTCACGGGGCCGGCTCGTCCGCCGCGCGTTGCCGCGCTGCCCGCAACCGTTCCACCAGGAACTCATCGCGGCGGCGGCGCACCGCGGCGGCGCGTTCCGGGGTCCAGGTGTAGTGTCCCTGACCGCTCTTGACGCCCAACTCACCGGCAGCAAGCTTCTCGCTGAGCATCGCTGCTGGCGTAACGTTGACGGCCAGCGACGGGATGACTGCCGCCTGGACGGCCCGCGTCAACTCCAGGCCGACCATGTCGTTGTGCTCGAAGGGCCCGTACACGGGCCAGCGGCTGGCAGGGCCGGCCTTCAGCGACTCCTCGATATCCTCCGCCGAGGCGATGCCCTGTTCCAGCATGTACAGCGCTTCCCGGATGACGGCGTGCTGGAGGCGGTTGGCCAGTTGGCCTGGCATGTCCTTCAGGCCGACGACGGGCCGTTTGCCGCAGGTCCGCAGCAAGTTGCGCAAGCGTTCAGCGCCGGCAGGGTCGGAGCGCTCGCCCACGATGATCTCCACCAACTGCACCAGGTGCGGCGGATTCCAGAAGTGCGTCGTGTAGGCGCGTTCCGGGCGCTGCATGTTCGCCGCGATGTCGGTGATGCGCAGACCTGAAGTGTTGGTGCAGAGTAGGGCATTGGGGAGGGTTTCCCGCTCCAGTACCGCAAACAACTCCCGCTTTATGGTCAGGTCTTCCAGCACCGATTCGATCACCAGATCGGCATCCTGCACTGCTGCCGCGCGTGAACTGGTGGCCGTCAGCCGGCCCAGCGTGGCCCGCACCTCGGCGTCGCCGGTGAGATCGCGCTCCCGCCAGAACTGCAGCATGGCACGGGCCTGTCGCAACCCGGCTTCGGCGGCGACTGCCGACCGGCTGACCAGCACCGTCTCCAGCCCGCCGTGCGCCAGCACCATGGCAATGCCCGGTCCCATCTGGCCGGTCCCCAGCACCGCCGCCCGCCGGAAGCCTGCTATCTCAGTCATCATCCATCGCTCCTTGGTTTCGCATTGTCGTGACGGGGAGGGTAGCGGCAGAATCGCGGATGCGCAAGGGGCGGTGTGTCGGCTTGCATAGCCCCCGGTCCTCTGCCTGCATGACCACCACATCGCTTATCAACGATATGTGTAGGGAGAGGGATCACTCCAAGGAGTAGCGGCGGGTAGATTTGAACTACCGACCAAGGGCTTATGAGTCCC
>DHIZ01000364.1:0-1478 GCA_002404055.1 Chloroflexi bacterium UBA4733 | reverse complement strand
ACCGACCAAGGGCTTATGAGTCCCACCCGGCGGGTCTGCATCGGTCCGTGCGGGATCGTGTCCCCCTGGTACAGCGGCCGCGTCGTCCGCCACAGACCGCCCGCGCCCGGTTCAGTTCGCCCGGATTGCTACATGCGTTGCTACACGGTGGTCGGACATGTCCCGATAGTGCCCGGTGGATTCCGAGAGGTCCGGCCGCTCGGCGGTGTTCTTCACGCTGCTGCTCGATCAACTGACCCAGGAGCGCGGCTGCGTGCCGGTGACGCTCTTGCTGGACGAGTTTGCCACCCTCGGCGCCTGCCGCACTTCCCGACAACGGGACCGTCGCCCGAAGGCGGGGGATTGCCCTGGCGCTGGGGATGCAGGCGCTCTCCCAACGGGACGGGATGTACGGCCACGAGGGGGCGGATACCATCCGCACCACCTGTGCGACGAAGCACGCACCTGCGGTGGGTTCCCGGCTGCACGGGCCGGACTACCCGAGCGCCGAGCAGGTGTCGCCACATTCCTTTCTGGTGCAAAGTGGAAGGGTTGTTGCACAACACCCTGGCTCGGCCATCGAACTAATTCTTCCCTGGTTCAGCGGCGTGTCACCGTGAGCCTCTGAGGAATGACCCTGTGTTAGACCTGTCTCTTATTCTCGCCTGGACACTAGCCTTGGTCTTCCTCTTTGCTGGACTGGGAAAATTGATATCTCATGGGTCAAGGACCGATGCCCTTATCTCTTTTGGTGAGGTGGCGATAGCGCTCCTGCTTTTGAGCGCTCCATGGCATCAGCTCTTAGCTTTCGTGACTTTCTGCGTATGCGTAGGTTATGTGTTTCATGCATTCGCTGTCCCCCGTGAAGAGCAATGCCGGTGCTTTGGCCGCCATCTTCCTACGACGGGGGTGAACGGTCAACGGGTTAGGAACACCATATTGCTACTTTTCGCGGTATGTTACGCCGCCGTTGCATCCGCCCGGCCCGCTTATTGGCTACCTGAGGAGGGCATCGACGCCGTTATAGGACTGCTGGCGGGCGTTACAATCGTTACCGGCCCGTGGGTGTTCCGATGGGCGCTCGGGCCCGCCGGTCAACTCCTCTGAGGTGGCACCATCGCGAGACCGGCTTGTTAGTGCCGCAACTTGGAACCTAATAGCGCCGGGGCGACCATTGGTCGGCGCGGGTGGGCCGGGAAGGCACGCCATCCAAGGGCTATCCCGACTTCTCCGAGGATACGCCATCCCACGCCGCCGCACTGCCTACAATTCTAACGGATCTAACGGATGTGTCGATAGCCATCCATCGTCGGCGCGCCGGGGTCCCGCACGCTCACGACGTGGGGCCATGCGTTGTGGTGCTGGGACAGACGACGGGCATGTTACCGCAGCTCTGAGCATCGCGCAGCAGCGCGGCCGCTTCGGCGCAGGCGTCACGTGGCTGCAGTGTCAGATCATCCCCGTTCGACGCATGCACTAAGGAGCCGTCACGGAATAAC
>DHIZ01000418.1:47028-48037 GCA_002404055.1 Chloroflexi bacterium UBA4733 | reverse complement strand
GGAGGGGGCCTTCCTCCGCGCTCCACGGGCGCAATGGTCGCCGCTGCTGGCGGCTACGCCCGTGCCCAATCCCGCGCTAAACGCCACCATTCGCCCTGGCTCTTGCCGGCGCTGGCGCGGACGAGCGTCGTCAGCGTGGCGGCCGTCACCAGCGGCACGGCGCGGCTCTGCGACGCCGGACGGTAGCGGTCACCTTCCAGCGTCAGGATCTCCATGTGGCCGTCCACATAGCGCCAGACCTCGGGGACGCCGAATTGGGCATAGAGAGTGAGCTTCGCCAGCGTGGAGTGCGTCATGTCGATCTCGACGACCAGGTCGGGCGGCGGATCGCGCTGCGGGTCAACTCGCGTCTTGCCGCGCATCGCGGCGCCGTGCTGAATGTAGTAGCAGGAATCGGACTCGAAGCCCTTCTGCAAGTCCGGGCGGGCAAACGTGGTGGAACCGGCGTTGTAGATCGGCGTGTCCATCGCGTCTTCGACGGCCAGCAGCAAGATGTCAATGAACCGGCTGTACCCCTCGTACACCAGAAGCGGCGTCATGATCTCCAGCGTCCCCTCGTCGTAGGTCAAGCGCGGCGCGCTATGGTCTTCCAGATCGTGCAGGAGGCGCTGATAGGTGTTCCAACTCACGTCGCGCAGCACGACGCGGGTCGCCGCCGCCTGCTCCGTGGTGACCATTGCTGCTCCTCAGGCTGCTCGTCGCTACTGTGGTGATGAATCATCATACGCTACCGCCATCGTGGGCCGGCCGGTCAGCCCCGCTCCAACATCCGCAACAGATACTGGCCCGTCACGCTCTCGGTATTGGCCGCAACCTGCTCCGGCGTTCCTTCGGCGACGATCGTGCCGCCTTCGACGCCGGCTTCCGGCCCGAGGTCGATCACCCAGTCGGCTGATTTCACGACATCCAGGTTGTGCTCGATCACCAGGACTGTGTTGCCGGCGTCGACGAGGCGGCCCAGTACGTCCAGCAGCCGGTGGACGTCGGCGAAGTGCAGGCCGGTGGTCGG
>DHIZ01000418.1:44422-46899 GCA_002404055.1 Chloroflexi bacterium UBA4733 | reverse complement strand
AGGATGTAGAGGGTGCGGCCGGTGGAACGTCGGGCGAGTTCAGCCGCCAGCTTGATGCGTTGGGCCTCGCCGCCGGAGAGGGTGGTCGCTGGCTGACCCATGCGGATGTAGCCCAGGCCGACGGCGCGCAAGGTCTCCAGGCGGCCGAAAACGGCGGGGATGTGCTCGAAGAGGCGCCCCGCTTCGTCGACTGTCATGTCCAGTACGTCGGCGATGGAATGGCCGCGGTAGCGGATTTCCAGGGCTTCCTGGTTGTAGCGTTTGCCGTGACAGACGTCGCAAGGCACATAGATGTTCGGCAGGAACTGCATCTCGATCACGGTGACGCCTTCGCCCTTGCAGACCTCGCAACGGCCGCCGCGCACGTTGAAGGAGAAGCGTCCGGCGGAGTAGCCGCGTACCCTGGCCTCGGACGCCTGCGCGAAGAGTTCGCGGATGGGCGTGAAGAGGCCGACGTAGGTGGCAGTGTTGGAGCGCGGCGTGCGGCCAATCGGCGCCTGATCGACTGCAATTACTTTGTCAAGGTGCTCTGTCCCGCTGATGCTGCGATAGGCGCCGGGCGGCTCGTGCGCGCGCGTGAAGTGTTGCGCCAGCACGCGATAGAGGACGTCGTTGACCAGCGTGCTCTTGCCGGAACCGGAGACGCCCGTGACACAAATGAGGCAGCCCAGTGGGAAGCGGACGGATATGTCCTTGAGGTTGTTGGCGCGCACACCGGTCAGCAGCAGCGCTTGACCGTTCGCCGGCCGGCGGTGGCGTGGCGTCGGGATGACCAGGTCGCGGCGCAAGTAACGGCCGGTGGTCGATGCCGGCGCTTGCGCTACCTCCAGCGGCGGGCCGGCGGCCACGATCTCCCCACCGTGGTCGCCCGCCCCGGGACCAATGTCCACCAGCCAGTCGGCGGCTCGCATGGTTTCCTCGTCGTGCTCTACCACCAGAACGGTATTCTGCAGGTCGCGCAAGCCGAGCAACGTCGTGATGAGGCGGTCGTTGTCACGCTGGTGCAGACCGATGGACGGCTCGTCAAGGACGTAGAGCACGCCGGACAGCTTCGAACCGATCTGTGTGGCGAGGCGGGTGCGTTGCGCCTCACCGCCGGAGAGGCTGCCGGCGCGCCGGTCCAGGGTCAGGTAGGCCAGACCAACGTTGAGCAGGAAACCCAGGCGGTCCAGGAGTTCCCGGCGAATCGACAGGGCGATCTGGCGTTCCCGCGCGGTCAGCGCTTCCGCGCTGTCGGTGTTCTCCAGCTCCCGCAGCCAGGCAGCGGCGTTGTTCAACGGCTGGGCGACGACCTGGGCGATGTTCAGCCCGGCGACGGTAACGGCCAGTACCTCCGGCTTCAGTCGGGCGCCCCGGCAGGCTGGACAGGGCAACTCGGCCATGTAGCGTTCCAGGTCTTCGCGGGTACGCTCGTTGGTGGTCTCGCGGTACTGGCGCTCTAGAATCGGCAGGACGCCTTCGTAGGTCGTAGCGTACTCCCGCTGCCGGCCCTCGCGGACGACGTAGCTCAGGTGAATTCGCTCACCCTTGCGGCCGTAGAGCAGCCAGTGACGCTGTTCAGCAGTCCAGGCTGCCAGCGGCGAATGGACACTCTGGCCGACGTGCTCTGCTGCCGCCTTGAGCAGTTGCGGGTAGTAGCCGTCCGTCCCGGCAAAACGCGACCAGGGTGCCACGGCGCCGTCTTCCAGCGAGAGGTCGGCGTTGGGCGCGACGCGTTCGGCGTCGAACTCCAACTTGACACCCAGACCATCACACTCGGCACAGGCGCCTTGCGGGCTGTTGAAGGAGAAGGAGCGCGGTTCCAACGGAGCGACGCTGATGTTACAGACGGGACAGAGCCAGTGGCGGCTCAGGCGCAGCTCCTCACCGCTGGTGGGCGCCACAACCAGGCTGCCCTCGCCGACGCGCAGCGCCGTCTCTACCGAGTCGGCCAGCCGGCTGCGCACGGCATCACCGTCCTCCCCGCCGTGGCGGATCACGATGCGGTCGATGACTATTTCAGCCGTCGCAGGCTCCGTCGTGGCCTTGCCGTCCTCGTCAGCGAGGTCAACCACCGTGGCGTCGATACGTGCCCGGACGAACCCGTTGCGTCTCAATTCGCCAAGCTGGCCGCGCAGATCCTTCTCCTGGCCCGCGGCGAGCGGCGCCAACAGCAGGAGGCGGCTGCCTTCGGGCAAGGCCAGCATCGTCTCGACCATCTGCTGCGGCGTCAGGGCGCGAATGGGCCGGCCACAGTTGGGGCAGTGCGGCCGCCCGACTCGGGCGAAGAGCAGGCGCAGGAAGTCGTAGATCTCCGTGACGGTACCGACGGTGGAGCGTGGGTTATGGCCGGCGCCGTGCTGATCGATGGCGATGGCCGGCGAGAGGCCGTCGATCGAATCGACATCAGGCTTTTCCATCTGGCCGAGCAACTGGCGGGCGTAGGTGGACAACGACTCGACGTAGCGGCGCTGCCCTTCGGCGTAGATCGTGTCGAA